>JBMNCO010000111.1:0-25301 GCA_049366815.1 Desulfatiglandales bacterium
TTTTTCTCTTCTAAATGCCGCTGAAGGCCGGAATGATGCATGTCGAATTTGTCAAAAGCGCTTTCAGGGAAAGTCACTACCCACCGCCGGACAAACCGGAGGTGGCCTTTGCCGGCCGTTCGAACGTGGGCAAGTCCTCACTGATCAATGTCCTTGTCAATCGTAAGAAACTGGCCCGAACGAGTTCCACTCCGGGCAGGACCCAGGCCATCAATTTTTTTTGTGTGGATCAACGCCTCTACCTGGTGGACCTGCCGGGTTATGGGTATGCCCGGGTGCCCCTCAGTGTCAAAAAAAGCTGGGGCGACATGGTGGAGACATACCTCAGGAGCCGGACCAACCTCAAGGCGGTCGTGCTTATTCTCGATATCCGGAGGGACCCGGGCCCGGACGAGGCCGGTCTTCTGGAATGGCTCATCCACTACGGGATCATCTGCATTCCTGTACTTACCAAGACGGATAAGGTTTCGCGGAATCAGACCCGGTCCCGGGCCGGGGAAATCATCAAGGGTCTTGGAGGGCTCCTGAAGGAACCGCCCATCTTTTTTTCTGCAAAGACGCGGGTGGGTAAAAAAGAGGTTGGCGAGGCGATCGACCGCGTTACGGATCTTGATCTTTTCCAAGGCCGTAGGCCTTGATCTTTCTGTGGAGGTTGCTCCTCTCGATGCCGATGGCCTCAGCGGTCTGGGATATGTTGCCGTTGAATTCCCTGAGCTTTTTGGCAATAAAGGCCTTTTCGAAATTGTTTTTGGCCTCCTTGTAGGTGTCGGCCGTCAGGGTCAGTTCGAGTTCATCCTTGACCGCGGCCTCCCGGTTAAAGGGAGAGGGGATATCCTTGCCCCGGATCATCTCATCAGGGGTCAGGATCACCAGCCTTTCGACCAGGTTTTTGAGTTCCCGCACATTGCCGGGCCAATGGTATTTCTTCAGGATATTGAGGGCGTCTTCGGAGAATGTCTTTGATTCCAGGTTGGTGTTCATGGAGGTCTCCTTCAGGAATTCCGTGACCAGCCGGGGGATGTCCTCCACCCTCTCCCTCAAGGGGGGCACGGTGATGGGGATGACGTTCAGGCGGAAATAGAGGTCATCCCTGAAGGTCCCCTTTTCGATTTCCGTTTCAAGGTCCTTGTTGGTGGCCGCGATCACCCGTACGTCAACGTGAATGGTCCTGGACCCTCCGACCCGCTCGAACTTCTGTTCCTGAAGTATCCGGAGCGTCTTGGACTGGGCCTTCAGGCTCATATCCCCGATTTCGTCCAGAAACAGGGTCCCATCGTGGGCGAGATCGAATTTGCCCTTTTTCATGGCACCCGCCCCGGTGAAGGCCCCCTTTTCGTGTCCAAAGAGTTCGCTTTCAATGAGTTCCTCGGGAATGGCTGCGCAGTTCACTTCCACCATGGGTTTACGGCTTCTCTTGCTCAACTGGTGGATGGTGTGGGCCACGCGTTCTTTCCCGGTACCGTTCTCCCCGGAAATGAGCACCCAGGCATCGGTCGGCGCCACAATCCGGATTTGCTCCATCAGTCGGCTTATGGGTTCACTGTCTCCGGTGATGCGGTACTTGCGCCGGTCTTTTTCTCTGAGGAGGGTGACCTCTTCTTCCAGGCGGTAATAATCAAGGGCGTTGTTGATGGAAAGGAGGACCTTTTCCAGAGAGAGGGGTTTTTCGATAAAATCGTAGGCCCCGAGTTTCGTGGCCTTGACGGCGGTTTCGATGGTCCCATGACCGGACATCATGACCACCTGCAGGTGGGGGTGGAGTTCCTTGACCTTCAACAGGGTTTCGAGCCCATCCATGCCGGGCATCCAGATATCCAGGAGCACGAGATCGGGCATGATCTCCTCGATCTTTTCAAGCGCTCCGGGGCCGCTATCGGCCCGCAGCACCTCGAATCCTTCGTCGGACAGAATGCCGTCAAGGGACTGAAGAATGCTCTCTTCATCGTCGACGATCAAAATGGTCCTTGCCATATGGTTGCCCCACAGCCGCTATGTGTTCATCATTTGGAGGGCGATCTCCGCCGCCCTTTTCGAAGGAGAGCCTCTGCCCAGTCTGTCCCTGAGCCTCCGGAGTCCTTTTAGCATATTTCCCCTCGCATCGCCACGCTCCAGGAGGACGAGCCCTTCCTCAGCGAGTCTTCGGGGGGTGGCCTCATCCTGGACGAGTTCAGGAATAAAGGGGGTGTCGGCCACCAGGTTGACCAGTCCGATATGGCTGACCTTGATCACCTTTTTGGCGATCCAGAAGCTCGCGGGGGACACCCTGTAGAGAATGATCATGGGCAGGCCTAGAAGGCCCGCTTCAAGGGTGGCCGTGCCGGAGGCCACGAAGGCCAGGTCCGAAGCGGCCATAATCCTGTGGGCGTCTCCTTGGGATATCCGGACATCCAGGGGCGAACGCCTGGTCAGGGCCAGGATTGACTCGGGTGAGATGGTGGAGGCCACAGGGATGATGCAACGGAGGTCGGGCAGTCGGGAAGAAAGTATTTCGGCCGCCCCGATCATGATCGGCAGGAGGTTTTGGACCTCCTCTTTCCTGCTTCCCGGCAGGATCGCCAGGACGGGGTCGGCCCCGGGCAGATTCATGTCCCTCCGAATGTCCGCCCGGTCCATCTTCTCCGGGATGGCGTCCAGCAGGGGATGTCCCACGTATTCCACGGACACACCCCAGCGGCGGTAGAAATCCTCTTCAAAGGGCAGGATCACGGCCATGCGGTCCACCCTACGGGCGATCTTCCTGACGCGACCGACTCTCCAGGCCCAGACCTGGGGGCTGATGTAGTAGAGGACCGGAATGCCCCGCCGTTTCGCCGTCCGGGCCAGGTTGATGTTAAACTCGGGATAGTCGATGAGGATGAGAAGATCGGGTCGATCCGCCTTCAGGATGGTCTTTAAGGTCATGGAGGCCTTGATGATATGGCGGGCCTTGGAAAGGACCTCGGTCAAACCGACAACGGCCATGTCGGAGGAGGAGAAGAGGATGCGCACCCCGGCCTCCTCCATGTGTTTGCCGCCGATACCGCAAAAGGTCACCTCGTGGTCGAGATCTTTGACAGCCTTGACCAGATTGGCACCGTGAAGATCGGCCGAGGCCTCACCCGCCACAATCATAACCCGCCCGGGTGTTTTTGGGTCAGCGGATGGCCTGGAAATTCCTGCACCCTCTTTCAATCTGTTCATTGATGGCAAGCGCTGCATTCAGGGCCTTTCGGCCGTCATCTCCTGAAACAATGGGTTCGGAGCGGCTCATGAGGGCGTGGACAAAGGCGCGGATCTGATCCGCCAGGGGATCGCTGTCAGGATATCTCAGCTTCTCCGAAGCGATCTGGGGAAAGGATCCCTCCTCTTCCGAGGGACTGTCCAGGCGGGTGATGCTCACTTCCCTCTTGAGGCAATCCGCCGACAGATAGGCATCCTGCTGGAAAATCCTGATCTTTCTGATGGACGCGTTGGAGACCCGGCTCGCCGTGAGATTGGCCACCGTGCCGTTCTCAAAGATAATCCTGACATTGGCGATGTCCGTCTTTTGGGTGATGACGGTCATGCCGACGGCATGGAGTTCCCTGACAGGGGATTGAACGGCGTGAAAGATGATGTCCAGATCGTGGATCATGAGGTCCAGTACCACATCCACGTCCAGACCCCTCGCCGTAAAAGGGCTCAGACGATGGGATTCAATAAAGATGGGACGGTCCAGCAAGGCGTTCATCTTCACGACGGCGGGATTAAAGCGCTCCACATGCCCCACCTGGAGGACGAGGTTACGTTCCCTGGCCAGGGCGATCATCCTGTCCGCATCCTCAAGTCTGTGGGTTATGGGTTTTTCCACGAGGAGGTGCACGCCCTTGTCGAGAATCGCCATGGAGAGCGCGAAATGGGCCTCGGTGGGCACGGCAAGACTCACGCCGTCGACCCGTTCCAGAAGGTCCTGATGGTTTTCAAAGGACCGGGTATCGTAACGGCGGGCGATGTCCTCCGCCCTGTCCCTGTCGATATCCACCACCCCGACAAGCTCCACCTCCGGTAGGGCTGCGTACTTTTGAAGATGAAATTCTCCCAGATGCCCCACACCGATGACACCCGCCCTGATTTTTTTCTGTTTTACCAAAGCATTCCCTCAAATCGGCCGCATCAAAATTTTCAGTACAGCCCGGAGATCTTCCCAATCCGGCCTGGTGCGACCCCCAATGAAGCATCTCATCCCTCCAGGGATAGGATGACGATTTTATTCTTGTCGGCAAGCTCTATCATGGCCGATTTGTCAAAGAGGAGGGTCTTGCCGGCCTCCAGGGCCAAGACGGAGGCCTTGACCCGGCACATGGCCTCAATGGTCTGGAGACCCACGCTCGGCACGTCAAACCGGAGGTCCTGCTTCGGTTTGCTCACCTTGACGATCACGGCCTTTTTCTGTGCCAGCCCGCCGCCTCTGAGTATGGTTTCGTCCGTGCCTTCCAGTGCCTCCACGGCCAGCACGGTCTTTTTTCTTACCACTACACACTGGCCGATGTCCAGTCTCCCCAGCTCCTTTGCGATTTTCCAGCCGAATTCAATATCTTCCTTTTCCCCCCTTGTGGGTGCCCTTCGCGTCAGGCGACCCGGCGGAGCCAGGAGATCGGGCATGCAAAGGGTGGAAGGGACGATTTCGATGCCCTGGGCGGCCAGTTCCGCTGCCAGGGCCCTGAGAATGCCGTCATCGTGAAAAACGGCCAGCTTGGACATGAGTGCCAGGCCCTTCAGGTCCGGCTTGATACCACTGAACATGCGGCGTTTTGCGATCGTGCCGGCCATCAGTGCCCTGCAAACGCCGTTCTTTTTCAGGGCGTTGATCAACTGCCCGAGTTGTCCCAGTCTTATCCAGATGATCCTGTCGACCTTGTCCTCAAGTGCGGGGTCGGTTTCACCGTGATGGGCCACGGCCACAACCCGCATGCCCTGAGACCTGGCCGCCTCGGCCAGGAGCTGCGGGAATTTTCCGCCCCCGGCGATGATTCCCAGAATGTTACCCTGTTCAGACATGTCGATTCGATTGGGTGGAAGAGACGCTTGCCTCAGCGCAGTATACCCCGCTTTGAATCGTTGAAAAAGCCGAGGAGCGTTTCCAGTTCCGGAAAGGGATCGATCTCACGCCTGACCTGATCAAGCCCTTCACTGAATCTCCTGTTGTCACGCCAGATGATTCGATAAGCCCTCTTGAGGCCCTCGATGGCCTCTTGAGAAAATCCCTGTCGGGCCAGACCCCTTCGGTTGATCCCGTAAAGCCTGGCCCTGGAACCTGCCGCGATCATGAAGGGCGGCACGTCCCTGTCGACGCCGCATTTTCCTCCCAAAAAGGCATAGGCACCGATTCGGACAAACTGATGCACGGCCACCAGGCCGCCCAGGATGGCGTGATCTCCGACGGAAATATGCCCGCCCAAGGTGGCCACATTGGACATGATGACCTGGTTTCCCAGGATGCAGTCGTGGGCGATGTGGGCGTAGGCCATGATGTAATTCCGGTTGCCGAGCACGGTTTCCCAGTCCTGCTTGGTGGTCGCCCGGTTGATGGTCGTGTATTCCCTTATGACATTGTCGTCGCCGATGATCAGACGGGTATCCTCCCCCTTGTAACCGATGTCCTGGGGTGGTGAACCAATGGAGACAAAGGGGTATATCCTGTTTCGTTCTCCGATGGTCGTATGGCCCTCTACCGCTACGTGGGGGCCGATATAGGTGTCTCGACCGATGGTGACATGATCTCCAATGACGCTGTAGGGGCCTACCTGAACCCCTTCAGCGAGTTCGGCATGGGGACTCACCACGGCCGAAGGGTGTATATCCATGTCTTGAAATCTCCCTTCAATAACTATCCGATTGTCGCCACGAGTTGGGCCTCGGCCACGAGATTCCGATCCACAAAGGCCTTCCCCGCCATCTTCCATACCCTCGATCCCGTTCTCAGGGCCTCCAATTCGAAGACGATCTGATCACCGGGCACCACAGGTCTTCGGAATTTGACTTGATCCAGGGATACGAAAAAGAGGCCCCCGGGGTTTTCTCCCTCCAGGACTTCAGGTTTGGTCAGGCGGGCCAAAACCCCTCCGACCTGAGCCATGGCCTCGATGATCAACACGCCGGGCATGATTGGTTTTCCCGGAAAATGCCCCTGAAAGAAGGGCTCATTACAGGAGACGTTTTTCATCCCCACAACCCTTTTCCCGAGTTCCACTTCCGTGATCCGATCGACCAGGAGGAAGGGGTAACGGTGGGGCAGAAGCCTTGCGATGTCTTCATACAAGAGGGGCAGTTCCATGTTTCCAGTCCTTTTTATGCTTTTATAGATCCGGGCCTTGACGGCGTTCACTTCGCGTTCAGTGAACGCAGCTTCTTTTCCAGGGCCTTTACCCTGGCGTTGAGATCCGGAAGGCGGGTGATAAGGTTTCTCGTCCTCAGCCAGAGCCTGTGGGGCATGGCCGGTGTGCCGGAAACGATTTCACCCGGGGAAAGGGATTTGGCCACACCGGACTGGGATCCGATCATGGCCCCGTCGCCTATCTCGATGTGATCACCGATGGCGACCTGGCCCCCGATGACAACCCGGCGGCCGATGCCCACACTCCCTCCGATGGCCGCCTGGGCGACCACGATCGTGTCCTCTCCGATGACCACATTGTGGGCGATCTGGACCAGGTTGTCCGTCTTGACGCCCCTTTGGAGCCATGTCTTCCCGAGGGTCGCTCGGTCAATGGCATTGTTGGCCCCGATTTCTACATTGTCATCGATCTGGACGATGCCGATCTGGGGAATCTTGATGTTTGTCGAACCGCTTCGCACGAATCCGAACCCGTCGCTCCCGACGGTCGTACCGGCATGTATGATAACATCATTCCCGATCAGACAATCATGGAGAACGGTGACATTGGGGTAAATGAGGGTCCGACGGCCGATGCGTACCCTGTCCCCGATGAAAACACCGGGAAACAGCGTGACATCGTCACCGACAACGACCTCTTCTCCAATGTAGACATGGGGATAGACCGATACATTCTTTCCAATCCGGCTGCTTGCACGAATCACAGAGCCTTCACTGACGCCCGGTGCCCTCGATGAGGGCGGAGGCGCAAAGAGGCCGGCGACCCGGGCAAAGGCCAGCAAGGGGTTTGGGACCAGGATCTGGGGCCCCTGAAAGAGCTCGCTGGGCCTGGAAACGAGAATCGCCGCGGCCTTCGTGCCCTGGAGGGCCTCTTTGAAACGGGGGTCGGCATAGAATGAGATCTCTTTTTCCGATGCATTGGTCAGTGAGTTTACGCCGGTGATGACGACCTCACAGTCCCCGGTCATTTCTCCCTTTAAAAAATCAGCAATTTCAGCTAGAGAATAACCCACCCCCGGACTCCTTTGTAACCCATGAGTTCTTTGTAAAAGGCCTCCTATTCCTCAACATGGAATGGGCGGCAAAAATAGGCGATAGATGACGCACTGAGCAGTGAGAGGAGTACGCGGGCCGCTGCCGGATCCTAGGGTTTCCGGCTGTCATAGATCTTGGTAACCTGATCCGTGATGTCAATGGCGCTGTTGTAATAGACCAACCCCAGGGCGCGCTTTTCCAGGATCAAGGTGTATCCCTCTTTTGCCCCGATCTCATCCACGATCTTTCCCAGTTCCCTGTTCAGACGGTTTGAGACCTCCATCTCCGCCGCCTTCATCTCAAAGGTGAAATCTTCAAAGAGGTATTTGACGTATCGCTTTTTCTTTTCCAGGGCGAGCCTCTTGTCCTCCTGGGAATCGAGGCTCAGCATCATTCTCTGTTTTTCAAATTCGTCTTCCAATTTGTCCGCGGCGGCCTTCTCCTGATCGAGCTTTGCCTGCATGTCATTGGCCTTTTGCTTCATCGCGGCGATGGTTTGCTGAAAGCGGACGGATTTCTTTTGAAATTTATCCAGGTCGAACAATCCGATCCTGGAGTCGGCCCAGGCATTGCCGCAAAAAAAGAACAGGATCAATACTGCCGGAATCAATCGCCTAAAGAGTTTCATGCTTCCCCCTTATAAGTTTGTTTGTTTTTCCATCCGGAAACACGTGATTTCCGGATGGAGCGGTCTGCTCTCACCGTTCAGCGCTCGGTCCGATGCCTTGTCTTCACAGAGCATTTGCCGCTACCTGATCTTTCTCGACTTAAAAGGCGCCACCGATCGAAAAATCGAAGTTGCCCGAGGGCTCGTCCTCCTTCGGCCCGATGACCCATCCGTATTCCAGTCGGATCGGACCCATGGGCGAATACCACCGAATCCCGGCCCCTGCGGATTTCTTGATGCCGCTGAAGGAATAGTTCTCATCCTTGGTAAAGACATTTCCGGCGTCGAAGAATACAAGGCCGATTACGCCCTGGTCTTTCAGCAGGGGAAAACGGTATTCGAGATTGTAGACCATCATCTTTTCTCCGCCGATGCCGTCGCCCGTGGCCAAGTCCCTGGGGGTGATGTCCTCGTAGTCAAAACCGCGGACCGTATTCATGCCTCCCAGGAAGTACTTCTGGTAGATCGGGAGCTTGCCCCCGGACCGCCCTTCGACATAGCCCCACCGACCCTGGGCCATGAAGACCGTGTCTTTCCAGAGAGGGAAAAACCAGGTCGACTTGAACTCGTAACGGTTGAAATAGACGTCACCCCCAAAGATACCCCCGGCATACTCGAAGGTCAGGAGATTGTTGGATCCCCGGGTGGTATTCCAGGGCCTGTCGGTGGAGTCCCGTCCTATGCCCAGGCGGACACTGCTGGTCACCCAACGGCCTTCCATGTCCTTGATTTCCAGGGCGGCGTCATCTCCAATCTCCGAGATATCGGCGTCGTCATAGGTGTATTTCACCAGTCCCTCGGTGTAGTCATCCCATCCCAGCGGGATGTTCAGCCTCAGGGATCCGCCCAGGCTGTCTTTGGTGTAGTCGTCGTATTCAACCGACCATTTATAGAGGTCGACCCCCAGCGCCAGGCGTTGGTTAAAGAGCCAGGGTTCCGTAAACTTGACGATGAACTCCGTTGTCCGAGACCCTAACCTGGCGGCGGCGGACAGTTTCTGGCCCTTCCCCATCAGATTTGTTTCTGCAATCTGAAAGGTCCCGACCACATTGTCAAAAGAACTGTACCCTGCGCCCACGCTGAAGGACCCCGTCGGTCTTTCCTTCACGTTGACATCCAGGATCATGAGGTCGTCCCCGCCTCCCTTTTTCGGCTGGAGTTCCACGCTTTCAAAATAGCCCATCCGATTGAGGTTTTCGGTGCTCTTGCTCATTCCCTTACCGCTGAAATAATCGCCCTCGATGACATGGAGTTCCCGTCGAATGACACTGTCGCGGGTGACGGTGTTGCCCGCGATGTTGATGCGCTCAAGGCGCACCTTCGGCCCCTTGGACACCCTGTAGGTGATATCCACTAGATTTTTCTCGTCATCCTCTCTGGTGTAGGGATTGACGTCCACGTAGGCATAACCGTCATTGGCGTAGATTTCCCGCAGGGTCAGGGTATCCTTTCGAACGATTTCCCGGTTGAAGAAGCGTTCCTTTTTGATGCCCACCTTCTCCATGAGTTCGTCGATCGGTTTGATCAGGTCACCTTCGATGGTCACTTCGTTCACCGTGTACTGGGGCCCCTCAATGATCGGTACGGTAATGATCAGGCCTGCGTCCTTTTCATGGGTGACCTCGGGTTCGCCCGTCTTTGCCTTGATGTACCCGTGGTTGTGGTAAAAGGATGCAATGTTGTGGAGGTCGAATTCCAGCTTTTTTTCGTCCAGTCGCCCGCTCTGGCTGATCCAGGAAAAGAAGCCCTTTTCACTTGTCTTCATGAGGTCCTTGAGGTCGTCGTCATCGAACTGGTCATTGCCGATGAATTCGATCCGCTTGATATATATCTTTTCGCCCTCGTTGATCTCATAGGTCAGGGCGACCTCATTGTGGGGAAGATCTTCGATCCGTTCCTGAATGTCTACGTTGTAGTATCCTTTTTGCCGGTATGCTTCCCTCAGTCGGTTGACGCTCTGTTTGATCACACTGGGATTCAGGATGGCATAGCGCTTGATGCCGGACTCCTCCAGCAGGTCCTTGTCCTTGATCTTTTTGTTGCCCTTGAAATGGATGGTCCCGATCGAAGGCTTTTCACTGACCACAAAGGTGACGATCTTTCCCTTGGCCCCATCGCTGGTCTCAATCTTTACGTCCGTGAAAAAACCCATGGCGTATATGTTTCGGAGGTCCTTGTCGAGCTGATCATAATCCAGGGCCTCCCCCTTTTTGCTGTCTGCAACGGAGATGACGGCCTCGCTTTCCACCCTTCGATTGCCCTTGACTTCGAGTGAATCGATCTGTTCAACACCGGCGATTTGGTTGTAGATGCTCTTTGCGGCCCTGTCGGCCGCGTCGGGCAGTTTTTCCAGGTCGTCCTCCACAATGTAGACCGAGAAGGGCTCCTTGAGCCCTTGGATATCCACGACCTTCATGTCTATGCTGATCTTTACCCCGATCTGAGTGAGGCTGCCCGAAATGACCAGGTCCGATTTCAGATCTCTAGCCAGTGTAGTGACATCCTCCATCTTGAAGGCGGGCAGTAAGGCCAG
This sequence comes from Desulfatiglandales bacterium, assembly GCA_049366815.1. Taxonomy (GTDB): domain Bacteria; phylum Desulfobacterota; class DSM-4660; order Desulfatiglandales; family HGW-15; genus CAYNYM01. Next base: position 10,588 of record JBMNCO010000111.1, read on the forward strand.
GGGGTGCTTGTTGACCGTGTCCGGGGGAATAACGGCAAGGCCCCTGTCGGCCAGACGTGCGGAAAACATTTCCTGGAGGCCTTTCTCGAGGTGGTCGAGCGGCTCCGAAGAGTGGATCTTGAAGGGGAGTACCGTCACGAGGCGTTTTTCCTGGGCCTCAGCCTGAAAGGATATCACCAGGCAGCAGAGCCCCAAAAGGAAAAGGGGGCGGATCAGGTTCCTGATTCTCTTCCCGATGTTCCGTTGGGTAGGTATTTCCATCCTAATTTCGTTTTTCATTTTGAATTCGACCATCCGTTATCTCCAATTGCCGTGACATCTTTTCCGCGAATAGGGCGTTGTGGGTGGCTATGACCATAGCCAGGTCCTCGTCTTTATTGAGTTGAAGAAGAAGATCCACGATGCCTTCCCCTGTTGTCTTGTCAAGGTTTCCTGTGGGTTCGTCGGCAAGGAGAAGCCTCGGCCGCATGATCAGGGCACGGGCAATGGCCACGCGTTGCTGCTCACCTCCTGAAAGTTCTCCGACCCGGTGGTCCAAACGGTGCTCAAGCCCCACCTTCGACAAGATTTCTTCGGCCATCGCCCTGGCCTCCTTCAGGTTTACCCTGGCGATAAGGGCGGGCATGGTCGCATTCTCAAGGGCGTCCAGTTCAGGAAGCAGGTGGTGGAATTGAAAGACAAATCCAATTTCCCGATTCCTGAACCTGCAGAGTCCTGCGTCATCCAGTTCACTCAGGTTACGGTCGTCAAATTTCACGACCCCCCTGGTGGGTGGTTCCAGCGCGCCCATCACGTTGAGCAGGGTGGACTTGCCTGCGCCGGAGGCCCCGACGATGGCCAGGCTTTCCCCTGCACGGACGATCAGGTCCACACCCTTCAATACTTCCACCGTGCCTCCATCGTGTCTGAAGGACTTGTGGATGTTTACTAGCTCAAGCAAAGAGGCCTCCAAAGGGGCGCCGTGTCCGGTTACTCATATCGCAAGGCCTCCACGGGGTCTACACGGGAGGCGTGCCAGGCCGGGTAAATGGTCGCCAGAAAGGAGATCACAACGGCGGCGACGGTCACGATCAGAACATCCCCCGGCGCGACGCTGACCGGAAGGGTGGGTATATAATAGACGTCCGCAGGGAGGGGGAATTCGTACCTGTCCAGGATATGGCACAACCCGAGGCCCGAGATCAGGCCCGCCAGGGTCCCCACGACCCCCACGAGGAGCCCTTGAAACATGAAGATCGCCATGATGCTCTTGGCGGAGGCCCCCATGGCCCTGAGGATGGCCACATCCCGGCCTTTTTCCATGACCACCATAACCAGGGTGCTGATGATGTTCAAGGCCCCGACAAGGACGATCATGGTCAAGATGACGAACATGGCCAGTTTCTCCAGCTTGAGGGCGGAGACAAGGGCACGGTTCATCTGTTTCCAGTCCTGGGTCCAGTAGGGATAGCCGAGGGCCTTTGCAACGGTCTCCCCCACCAGGTCCGCGCGGTCCACCTCCGCCACCTTGACTTCAAGGCCTGTGACCCTTTCCCCCAGGCCGAGGAAGTCCTGGGCCTCTCTCAGTGAAACATAGGCCATCGAGGCGTCATACTCATACATGCCCGAATCAAAGAGGGCCGTAACCCTGTATTTCCTGCTGTTGGGTACCCTCCCCAGGGGTGTCAATTTGCCCTGGGGGGAGAGAAGCGTCACCGTGTCACCGGGGGCGACCCCGAGCTGTTTGGCCATCTCTTTACCCAGGATGACGGCAGGCAGGTCCTCATCCAAGGCGTCAAGGGAACTCAAGTCGCCCCCCTTGAGCATCTTCCTGATGGCAATGACGCCGCCCGCAGTCTCGGTGTCCAAACCCCTCAGAACACCGCCGGAGGCATATCCTGTGCTGTTTATCATAACCTGGCTGTAGATGAAAGGGGTTGTGGCGATGACGCCGTCGACAAGGGCGACCTTTTCCGAGACCGACTTGTATTCTTCGAAGGCTCCACCATAACTTCTGACCAGGAGATGGGAATTGACGCCCAGGATCTTGGACATGAGGTCGGCGGTAAAACCGTTCATGACGGAGAGAACGACAATCAGGGCCATGACACCGACCATGACGCCTGCAATGGAGATGATGCTGATTATGGAGATAAAGGCCTGCTTCCGCTTGGCCTTGAGGTATCTCAATCCCAAAAAGAATTCGAAGAACATGAGCATTTTACCAGATACTGTCCAAAATTCTTCGGCTGCGCGATCCCTTCGGGTGCGGCCCTGTGTCTGTTGTCCCGATGTCCCGCACCTCCGGGATGCAGACCGTGATCATTTGGACCTCATGTGGGGGAAGAGGATGACATCTCTGATGGAGGGAGAGTCCGTGAGGAGCATGACAACACGATCAATCCCGATCCCCTCTCCGGCCGTGGGTGGGAGCCCGAATTCCATGGCCGTGAGATAGTCCTCGTCCATGAACTGGGCCTCCTCGTCTCCAGCCTCCCTGAGGGCAACCTGGTGCTCAAATCTTCCCCTCTGGTCTGCGGGGTCATTGAGTTCGGTGAAGGCATTGGCGATTTCCTTGCCCCCGATAAAGAGCTCGAATCGATCCACAATCTCCGGATTCTCGTCGTTTCGCCGGGAAAGGGGTGATACCGCCGTCGGATACCCGTAAATGAATGTGGGTTGCACCAGTTTGGGTTCAACCACCTGATCGAATATTTTCGCCAGGACATCGTCCAGGTCGTCTTCCTCCGAGACTGTAATCCCCCTCGATTCTGCAAAGGCCAGTGCCCTGTCCTTATCCGTCAGGACCCGGTCTTCAACCCCCCCGACTTCCCTGAGGGATTCGAACAGAGAGATTTTCCTCCAGGGAGGCGTGAAGTCCAGGGTCTGCCCCTGATATGTCACGGTGTTCTTCCCGGAAATGCCCTGAAGCACGTAGACAAAAAGCTCTTCGGTCAGGGTCATGAGATCCTCATAGGTGGCATAGGCCATGTAGAACTCGATCATGGTGAATTCGGGGTTGTGCTTGATGGAGATGCCTTCGTTCCTGAAATTCCGGTTGATCTCGAAGACCCGTTCCATTCCCCCGACCACGAGCCGCTTCAAATAGAGTTCAGGGGCGATCCGGAGGTAGAGATCCATGCCCAGGGCGTTGTGAAAGGTCTTGAAGGGTCTGGCCGTCGCCCCTCCGGCAATGGGCTGCATCATGGGGGTTTCCACTTCCAGGAAATCCTTGTCAAGGAAGAATTGCCGGACGGCCTGAATGATCTTGCTGCGGGTCACAAAGACATCCTTCACCGCGTCGTTGGCGATGAGGTCCAGATAGCGCTGCCTGTATCTCGTCTCCACGTCGGCAAGCCCGTGCCATTTCTCAGGAAGGGGCCTCATGGACTTGGCAAGGAGTTTGACATGGTCTGCGAGAAGGGTCAGTTCGTTTGTCCGGGTCCGAAAGGGGGTACCCCTCACACCGATGAAATCCCCGATATCCATGAGCTTGAAGATCCTGTAAGCCTCTTCCCCCACCTTGTCCTTTCGTATGTAGACCTGGAGACGGGAAGTCCTGTCCTTAATGTGAATAAAGCAGGCCTTCCCGAAATCGCGCATGGACATGATTCGCCCCGCAAGAGAGAGGGGGGCATCCTGTTTTTCCAGGGATTCTTGTTCCATGGCCCCTAAACGGTCGATGAATTCCGATATGGTGACGTCGCAGCGGTACCCGGCGGGGTAAAGCTGAACTCCCATGGATTTGAGGGCTTCAGCCTTTTTCCTGCGGTCTTCTAGAACTGAACTTGTTTTTTCCATGATACGATACGTGCCGTGTGGATGTGATTTTCGGCCTGCAGGCCGTACTTGTTTATTTAAGTATTTGTATAAGTTGAACGTTTGCTTGTAATCCAAATGCCCTTGATAGTCAAGGTAAAAGATCCGCTCTGATTCGCCATCGCAAGCCCCGACGTCTTGGGGCGGATTCTTCAGGGCAAGACGCAAATTCTTTGAAAGTCACGGGTTTTGATGCTATAAGAGGCCGTCTTCTCCTCAATCGCGCGTCGCTCAGGGGAGAGGCGCTGGATACCCAAGGGTGTCTCCCCCCTGTCGGGGTCTTTACAGAGGGGCTTGTCAGGCATCTTGTTTAGAAATAAAGTCTTTTGGGAGGACTGAAATCATCGAAGCAAAAGATCTTAGGAGTTTTCCGGCCGCGATTTTCCCCCATGCATCCCTGCCGGAGTCTGCGATCGCGGGGATTGTAAACATCTTCCGGCCTGTGACCCTCTTTTTGCCCTGGTTTATGGACGTGCCCGCCCCGCTCGAAAATTTCCTGGAGGCGGGAATGGTTCGGGTGCTCCGTCCACCGGAGGCCTTGAAACCACGAGAGGATTTCGGAAAGGTCTTGGAGTCCTACCGGAAGTGGTGCGCGGAAAATCCGGACAGAGGTCACGTCGCCTTCCTGGCGGCCCGGCAGAGGCGTGATGCCGTGGAGGATACGATCTGGGGCATCAGGGGATCACTTCGAAGGAGGCAAGGAGAGGGGGCCCCCACCGGGGAAGCGCCGGCCCTGAAGTGGCACCTGCTCCTCCACATGGCCCGGCAAATGGAGGAGGAGAGCCGGGAGGCTGAACAATTGCTCAGGGACCTCAAAGAGAGAAAATCCCCTGTTCAAAATATCCTTGGGATCGACGAGGACCAGGGGGTGGACGTGTTTGCCGACCTTCCCCCGTTTCAGGGTGAGCCTTCTGTGAGCGAGTCTCATTGGGAACAGGTGTTTGAGGCCTGGCTCGGTCTCTTTGGGGGGTGCCTCGCGGAAACGGATATCCTGTTGACCATTGACCGACGGGTCCTGGATTTTGTCTGGGAACTGAGGGATCAGGGCACTTTCGCAGGGCGCCGAAGGGACGAGGCGCCTGTCCGTCTGAGGCTTCCGGTCCTGTTTGAAGGCCTTGACGGAAAGGCGGCTCGATCCCCGGAGACGGACCCGGCCCAGGATGCCCTCCTGACCCTCAAATCCCTGATGGCAGGTCCCGGACCTTCCTCCGGGGAACGGGTGATCGCCCTACGTCGTGTGGCCGGGGAGATCGAGTCCTCATCGTTGTGGGATGTGTCTCAGGGGAGCGTAGAGGTCCTGGCCGCCCCCATCGACCTGCCGGTGGAGGGGCTGCAGGGCAGGGCGTCAAGGGTGCTGGCGCCCTTTACAGGCAAGACCGTGGTCTTGATAGAGCAGGTATCCTGAGATGCGTGCCGACATTTAAAAATCCGTCCCCATCGACATGCTCCGCCTTTGACGGCGCTGACGTCCCGGCCCCCACACCCCCCACCCGCAGGTGGACGAAGCCCTTCCAGCGGTTATCTCAAAAAAGGTCAATGAACCGATGCACCTTAAAAAAACTCTTTCCAGTTTGTCCTTTGCCCATTCAATGGAATCCCGCGTGGTCCCCTTGACCGTCCTGAGAGATGCAACCCTCCATTTTCTCGAATGTTTCGGAGAAATGCCCCTGGTCGGTCATGCCTTCAGTGAAATCATAGGCGACGGCGACGGCGGGACGCGCTTCGCAAGGCTCTTGTCTGCCACGGGCTACGAGGGGGATGCTGAAGGCCTTTTGGGGGAACTCACCCGCCGGTTGTCCCGTGTGAAGGCTTGCGACCATGAGCCTGTCACGATAAACGGCGTCCTGTTTCCGCAGCCCCTTCTCCTATGGCTCATGGAAAGGATCCTTCCCGGTCACGGCTGCGTCTCGGTAAAGGATGTGGGCCGGTTGGAGAGGTTGACCCATGTCACTGTCAAGAAAGAAGAGCGGGAAGACCTGCAGAAGGTTATGGACAGGTATCCCGTTCGGCTTTCCATGCACGCCCTCCGTCAGATGATGATCTCAGAAAATGTGGCTCGACAATATCTTCCCTTTGTGGAAGAACTGGACCCGGAGGGGTATGTTCACACATGGATCGGCCAATTCCAGGACGGCCTTCTGGAGCGGATGTACCCGAACAGGGTCATCTTTTTGCTGAACATGAGCTGTCCTGTCTATTGCCGGTTCTGCTTCAGGAAGCACAAAGAATCCCGGAACGGAGACCGACCCACTCCCCAGGATGTCGACAGGGCCGTGGATTACGTGGCCGGAGATCCCTCCATCAAGGAGGTCCTGATCACGGGGGGAGATCCCTTTCTGAACAGGGCCGGCATGCAGACCGCCATCGACCGGCTCATGGCCGTCCCCCACATCCAGAACCTCCGCCTGGCCACCCGTTCCATCTCTTATTATCCGCAACTGTTCTATGCCGACGGCGGCTTCTGGCTGAACTATGTCAAACAAAAAGGCCTGGAACTCCGGCAAAAGGGGAAATACATGGAGGTGGCCACCCACTTCATCCATCCTGACGAGGTATCCCCGGAGAGTCTGGAGATCATATCCACACTGAAAAAGAACGGTATATCCGTTTATATTCAGACGCCCTTTCTCAGGGGATGTAATGACAAGGGACCTGAATTGGTCCGGCTCTTCAATATCCTGCGGGGGGCCGGGGCCGAAATCCATTATATCTTCACCCCCTGCGAGCCGATCCGCGGCAGCGGTGTCTACTGGACGCATCTTTCCGAGGGCGTGGACATCGCCGCGGAACTCAGGGCCCGTCTCTCGGATCGGGGTATGCCGAAAATCTGCACCTCCACACCCATCGGTAAGATAGACTGGTATTCAAGCGGCTGGGCCGTCGAGCCGGTTCAGGAGGAGGGTCGTTTCCTCTGGCTTCGGACCCCCTATGACGCGGCCTACCACGAGACCTTCGCCCCGGGAACCGACCTGAGGGGGAGGGTCCGTGTGAATGAAGAGGGGACGCTGGATATCCGGTTCATGGCTGAGGTCAGGAATGAGTCCCTTTATCTGGGGTCAAGGGAGGCCCATAGGCCCAACCAGGTCGCCCCGCCCCCCGAGGCCCTGAAAGAAGTTCAGGCCGAGGGGCTCAAGGACCGGAGGATCGCTCAAACCATTGCAGCCACAGGCTCCCCCACGCTCTTCAGACTACATGAGACCCGGGCGGCGATGGATGTCGAAGGGAGTGAGCGGGATATCGAATATATCCGCAAAGACCGCCGGATCACGGATGTGGTGCTCGCTTCAACACAGGATGCGGTTGAATGTCTTGACAGGATCGCCGCGATCATCAAGAGGCTCAAGGACATCCATCATGTCCATGCGGTCCGCCTGAGGAGCCGGATGTTCAACCTAGCCCCTGAGAAATACACCAGGGGAATGATTGACAAGCTGGGGGAACTCAATAAACTGACTGTGGTCAATCCTCTTCGGCTGGAAATCGAGACGGAGTTTCTTCATTCGAGTGAATTCAGACCGGTCCACGGGGAGCTGTGCAAAGCCCTTCACGCGAAGGGCGTCACGGTCTACTCCAACACGCCGCTCCTGGGCACGATCAACGATGCGCCGGATGAGGTCAGCCGGATCGCATACAAGACGCGGGAAATCGGCATGGAGTTCCATCATGTCTATCTGGCGGGGCACCCCCTCCAAAGGAAGTGGAACGATGCGCACCCCATAGATGTGGCCGACGTCATAGACATAGGCACCCGGGTCCGCAGGAATGGGAGCGGCAGGGAAATTCCGAGATACATCATCCTGACTGAACTGGGAGAGGTGGATTTCGGGCTCACGTCGAGACTCCTCGGTGGAAAGGGGAGGCTGTGGGTAAAACTCCTGCCCTATGATGAGGATTATTTCAAGAGTATGGATCCGCACTTTGCCTTGCCCGAGGGTGTAAGGACGGATGAGGACGGCCGATTTATCGTGCCGGTCTCGGGCATGAGGGCGACCTCTGATTTCATGGTCTCTCCCTATTTACATCTTGTCGAGACCCCGGGATAATACCGGGCCCGGATCGGATTTATCCCAACGCCCCGGGATCCGGTTCCTTTTTCCCCCGGGGGTATGAATCCGGACCGTTTCGGGCCTTTGTCCCGGCGGAGGACTCCGCCCCAACGGTCTTGAGAGCAGGTGAAAGCGATGCAATTTGTAATCGTCGGTAACGGGATCGCAGGGATCAGCGCGGCCCAGATGATCCGCGGATTGAGGCCGGAGGCCGGAATCACCATCTTGACGGAAGAGGCCCATGCCGGGTATTCGGCCTGTGTGCTTCCGGATTACGTGTCCGGTGAAATCGAGCGAAAGGACGTCTTTATCAACGAGTTCTCCCACTACGAACGGGACGGAATCCGCCTGATCACAGGAAAAGGAGTGGATCGCCTGGACGCGGATGGAAAGGAGGCCTTCATGGGGGATGAGAGCCTTTCCTATGACAGGCTCATCGTTGCCACGGGGAGCCGGGCCGTGGTGCCCCCTCTCAAGGGCCTGGACAACCTGGGGGTCTTTACCCTCAAATCCCTGGGGGATGCCGACAGGATCTACAAATGGGAAGGTCACGCGGCCGTGGTGGTGGGGTCCGGCGCCGTCGGGGTGGAGGCCGCAGTCGCCTTGAGGAAAAGGGGCTACCGCGTATTCCTGCTCGAACTGTTTGACCGGATCATGCCCCAGGCCTTTGATCCCTATCCATCCGGCCTGATCCGGGACATCCTCGACAGGGGCGGCATCAAGACCTTCACAGGAGAAAGGGTGGTCGAGGTCCTTGGGGAGGGCCGTGTCAGGGGGGTGCTCACGGACAGACGGGACATTTCCTGTGACACGGTCATCATGGCCGCGGGTATGAGCCCTGATGTCCGAATTGCACGCGATGTGCTTGCCCTGGGTGGACAGGGGGGTATCCGGGTCGATGAGCACATGATGACCAGTATCCCGGATATCTACGCCTGCGGGGATTGCGTGGAGGCCGGAGGCCGGGCGGGGGAAGGTCCTGGATTGAGCATGCTGTGGAACAACGCCCGAGAGCAGGGGATGGCCGCGGGTTGTAATGCGGCCGGCCGGCCCGTTGTTTATCCCGGGTCCATGAGGGTCAGCAGCGTCGATCTCTTCGGCATCCAGGCCGTCTCCATGGGGCGGTGCAGCGCGGACGTGAAGGGAGGCGCCGAGGTGCTGGAGAGGGAAGCGGGAGATCGTTACCGGCGGCTGGTCTTTGCGGAGGGCGTTCTGGTTGGGGCACAGGCCCTGAACTGGAGTGAAAACATGGGATCCTTGCTCTCTGCAATCCTGCGGCGTGAAAAGATCACAAGCTTTGCGGATGTTGGAAACTGGAACAGGCCCCTGTTCCGCGCCCCGAGGGTTGCTTTTTTGGGCGGAAGATCCCCTCTTTTTCCGGCGAGGAACTTTCGGGGGGATAAAGGAGAAATGACAAGATGAGGGAGAAACCCTGAGATGGATGAGAAGGTCATCGTCTATGATCCGTTTTCTTGCTCCGGGTGCATGACATGCATGACGGCATGCTCCACATACCACAACGGAGCCACAAGTCTTTCCAAGGCCAGGATTCAAATCCTGAGGCACGAGGCCCATGCGATCACCCGAATCGATGAGGAGGACGACCTCATCTTTGATATGGTGAGCTGTCAGCACTGCGACCAACCCTTCTGCCTTTCCTTTTGCCCCACCCTCGCCATCCGGAAGGACAGGGAGACAGGGGCCGTGCACATTGACTACGACAAGTGCGTGGGCTGCAGAACCTGCATGTCGGTCTGCCCGTTCGGCGCCATTTCCTATGACAAGGACCGACGACAGGTCATGAAATGCGAACTGTGCGGCGGAGACCCTCAATGCGTTAAATTCTGCCAGACCGGGGCCTTGCAGTTCGTGTCGAAAGAATTCGCCCATTTGCGCAAGAGAGACACCCTGGGAAGGAAAAAGGTGCAATGGCGTTTGAGCTTCCAGGGACGGGGATCTGAATAGGGAGACGAGGTATGTCCATTCCAAAAGGTTACGCAGGCAACGTACTGATCATCGATCTAAATGATATGAAGGCGGATATCCTGCCCATTGAAGCATTCTGGCATGATTACGGGATCGAGCCCCGCACCTGGCTGGGCGGCGACGGATTCATCACCAAGATCCTGTGGAAGGATTTTTCCGGTCCAATCGATCCCCTCAGCGCTGAAAATGAAATCATCATCGCCTCCGGTCCCTGGACCGCCACCGCAGCACCCCAGGCCGGGAGAGGCATGCTCGGCTGTATCGACCCGGAGACCGGAGGATTCGGGTCGGGTTCCTTCGGGTGGTTTTTCCCCTCCGCCCTCAAGTTCGCAGGTTTTGACCTCACCATCATCAGGGGCAGGGCCAGAAGGCCGGTCTATGTCTTTGTCGATGACAGAAAGATCGTTTTCAAAGAGGCATCTCATCTGTGGGGAAAGGAGACGGGCGAAACGGTCCGGATGATCAGAGAAGAACTCCAGGAACGTTTCGAGGGGGAGATCCGTGTCCTGTGTACCTCCATAGCCGGGGAAAACCTGGTCCGCTACGCCCCCCCCTGTGCCGACGGCACCTCCAGTCCCGGCAGGACCGGGGCCGGTGCCGTCATGGGAAGCAAAAACCTGAAGGCGGTCGCCGTCCGGGGTACGGGCGAGGTCCCCCTGGAGGATCCCCGTGGACTCCTGGAGTCTTCTCTGCGCGCCGTCGAGACCTTTTTGAAAACCGAACCCCTCCTGAAGCTTTGGCAGGAACAGGGTGCCACGACATGCCTGGCCACGACCGGGAATTGGCCCCTGAACGGCGCCATGCTCGCGGAGAACAGGCAGGATGCCGACTTTCCCCATTTCAAGAACGTAGGTTGCCTGAACTGCCCCGTGCCCTGTTACCATTGGCTTCAGATAAAGGAGGGGAAATTCACAGGGTTGAGACACCTTGGCGGGCACATGACATACCTGACCAACTGCCTGCGCAACCTGGGCATCAGCGATTTCGGCGAATGGATCTATTTTGAAAGGTACCTCCAGGAGCTGGGGATGGACCCGGCGTCCTTCTCCATGGGTTTTGCATGGGCCGTGGACTGTTTCGAAAGGGGCCTCCTGACCCTCGATCAGACGGATGGAATGGTCTTGAAACAGGGCGATGCGGATCTCATCTGGGAAGTGGCCCGGAAGGTGGCCCACAGGGAGGGAAACCTGGGTGATCTGCTGGCGGAGGGTCTGGCCGCCGCCAGCGGGAAGATGGGAAAAGAGGCCGAGCGTATCGCCCCGCATGTCAAGGGGAAACCCTACATCCAAAAGGATGCCAGGCTGCAGGCCCTGATGTGGTCCCTGGGTTTCCTGACAAGCCCCCGTGGCGGTGACTGGCTCAGGCTCCACAATGTCTGGGAACTGGCCTTTACGCCGGAAAAGATAGACCGTTATCCCCAATTTCTTGGAAAGAACTGTACTGAAATGTATGCGCAGGCCATGGACCTTATCGATATCCCGGACGGGCTGAAGAAGCGGATATTTGGAGAGGCGGAAAGGGTCGATGTGGCATGGATCAAGGGCACGGCCGGGAAGGCCCTTTTCTCTGCATGGACCGAGGATCTCGTGGCCCTGTTCAATTCACTGGTCACCTGCATGTTCGGGGCGCCCGCCCAGTTCCTGATGGTCGGGATCGGGCCCACCACCTATGCCGAAATACTCAACAAAATAACCGGCTGGAATGTCACCCCTGAAGAGCTGATGAAAACGGGAGAAAGGGTTTTCAACCTCCAGCGGCTCTTCAACTATAAGATAAAGGGCTGGGATCGCAGACAGGATGCCTGGGCGGACAAGCGGGCCTATGAGCCTTCAAAGATGGGCATCTACAAGGGGAGGACCGTACCCTGGGACCAGGTGCTGCTGGAATACTACGCCGTCCGCGGCTGGTCGGAAAACGGGCTGCCGTCCAGGGAAAAACTGGTCGAATTGGGGCTGGAGGATATGGCTGAAGAGGCCCGCCTTTCGGAGTGAACCGCAGCGAAGAGAAGGTTCCGGCCCCTGCCCGGCGCGGCCCGTTCTATCGTGGACAGGCATGTTCGGGATACGCGGATATGGGCCGAACAGAATATGGGGTCTTTTGGGGCGTGAAATACAGGGTTCACCCGATAGCCGATGGATCCGGAAGCGGGTAGCATTTTACTTTAAAAAACACAACAGGGTCTGCTGTGCTCAACACGGGGGGGGACCCACCCCGCCTCTGGATGCCGCTCCCTGAGCCGGAGACTCTCCTGTAAAGGCAGCCGTGCCTATCGCCGAGTGCCTGTTTGGATGACCCGGAAAGCCGGGCGTTGTATAGAAAACCCATGAGCCTCACCAAAACCACTGCCTGAATCGTCTAACCTCTTCGGACCACAGGTGCGGGTCGTCTGTATTGACCAGGGCGAATATTGGTGCCTGTGTAATCAAACAAGATGTCAGGAGAGCGACATGACAAGGATCGAAGAACTCATCGAGATCTGTTCAAAGGATACTTACAGGGCGAGTTACCTGAAGGCCAAGGCCGAATCCCTGTGCATAAGATGCGGCAATCGCATAGAGGGGTTCAGAAGTGCTTCAGCAAGGCTGGAATATTCCATATCGGCACTTTGTCAGAGGTGTCAGGACGAAATCTTCCTGCAGTGATATCCGGAAAAATTCCTTCCCCCTGCGAGCGTTGGATTCCCGCTGTTTCAGTTGCGCACCTCCAGTTCCTTCTTTTCCAGAAGCCTTATTTCGTCCCGCAGACGGGCCGCCTCTTCGAACTCCAGGTCCTTGGCGGCCTCGATCATCCTCCTGTGGAGATCCCCGATCATTTCCTGGATCCGTTCCGGCGACGGATAGGGTCCCTCCCTTTCCGCAATGAGCGGGGGGGTGACATAATCCGCTTCATAGGGAGAGGCCAGGATATCATCGATCGCCTTGCGGATGGATACCGGCGTAATGTTGTGCAGCCGGTTATATTCCATCTGTGTCCGGCGCCGCCGGTTGCTCTCTTCGATGGCCCTTGCCATGGAGCCCGTCACCCGGTCGCCATAGAGGATCACGGTGCCCCGGACGTTCCTGGCGGCCCGCCCACAGGTCTGTATCAGGGACCTTTCGGACCTCAAAAAACCTTCCTTGTCCGCGTCCAGGATGGCCACCAAGGACACCTCGGGAAGATCCAGTCCCTCCCTCAGGAGGTTGATCCCCACAAGGACGTCGAAGACCCCCAGCCGCAGGTCCTTGACAATCTCCATCCTCTGGATCGTCTTGATGTCCGAGTGGAGATACCGAACCCTGAGACCCAGTTCGACGTAGTAGTCGGTGAGGTCTTCGGCCATATTCTTGGTCAGTGTCGTGACGAGCACGCGTTCATTTCCCGCCACCCTTTCACGGATCCTTGCCAGGAGATCATCCACCTGGTTGGTGGCGGGCAGGACGAGGATTTCGGGATCCGTGAGTCCCGTGGGTCTGATGATCTGTTCGGCGATCCGCTCCGCCCTTTCCAGTTCGTAGGGACCGGGTGTGGCGGAGACATAGATGATTTGTCTGACCCTCTCCTCGAATTCCTGGAACCTGAGGGGACGGTTGTCCAGGGCTGAGGGCAGACGAAAACCATACTCCACCAGGGTCATTTTTCTGGATCGATCGCCGTTGTACATGCCGTTGAGCTGAGGAATGGTGATGTGACTCTCATCCACCATGACCAGGTAGTCTCTGGGGAAGTAGTCCAGGAGGGTGGGCGGGGGTTCTCCTGGGGACCGGCCTGTAAGGTGGCGTGAATAGTTTTCTATCCCGTGGCAATAGCCTATCTCCAGCATCATTTCCAGGTCAAAGAGGGTCCTTTCCTCGATCCTCTGGGCCTCGATGAGCTTGCCTTGGGCGCGGAGTGTCCCGATTCTTTCCTTGAGTTCTTCCCGGATACGGGCCATGGCCTTTTCCCTGATTTCTCCGGTGGTCACGTAGTGGGTGGCCGGGTAGACGGTTATGCGATTCAGGTCATGGATGGTCTTACCCGTCAGGGGATCGATTTGCTGGATGGCCTCTATGGTATCCCCGAAAAAGCTGACGCGAACGGCCCGATCCTCCTCATGGACGGGATAGATGTCCAGGACATCCCCACGGACCCGAAAACTCCCCCGGGAAAAATCATAGTCTCCGCGTTCATAGTGGATCTCCACCAGCCTTTGAAGGGCGTCCTCCCTGGCCAGATTCATATCCCGTTCCATGTAAAGGAGCATGTTGTGGTAGACCTCGGGGGACCCCAGGCCGTAGATGCAGGAAACGCTGGCCACGATGATCACGTCCTCGCGGTCCAGGAGGGAGCGGGTGGCCGAGTGCCGCATCTTGTCGATCTGCTCGTTGATGTGTGCATCCTTCTGGATATAGGTGTCTGACTGGGGGATGTAGGCCTCGGGCTGGTAGTAGTCATAGTAACTGACAAAGTACTCTACGGCATTACGGGGGAAAAGCTTCTTGAGTTCGCCGTAGAGCTGGGCGGCCAGGGTCTTATTGGGGGCTATGATGAGGGCGGGTTTCTGGACCCGGGCGATGACATGGGCCATGGTGAAGGTCTTACCCGAGCCGGTGACACCCAGGAGGATCTGGTGGCGGAGGTCTTCACGCAGACCCTCCGCCAGGGTCTCGATGGCCTGCGGCTGATCGCCGCAAGGTGCAAGGTCTGTGACAAGTTCGAATTGACCGGGCATGGGCACAATGGGTGACGGGTGGTCGGAGATAGAGTTTCGGACAGATCAACGCGGCCCGGGCTCCAGGGCAGGTCCCCGTCTCCGTCCTTTCCCTGTGTCCCCTGCCGTCAATCCGCTCATGGGTGGCCTGATTCTCTGGTCATGCATCAAGGCCGTCCGAGGTGTTCCCGAGTCGACTAGAGCTCAAAGCGCCAGGT
>JBMNCO010000111.1:25401-29917 GCA_049366815.1 Desulfatiglandales bacterium
TGCATCAAGGCCGTCCGAGGTGTTCCCGAGTCGACTAGAGCTCAAAGCGCCAGGTCGTCCCCTGGGGGCCGTCCTCCAGGATGATGCCCATTTCCTTGAGTTTATCCCGCACGGCATCCGCCTGTGCCCAGTCCTTTTCCGCCCTTGCCCGGGCCCTCTCCTCAATCATAGCCTCGACCTCTGACTCATCGGGCCGCTCAGAGGGGGAGGAGATCGCCTCAAAGAAGGCCTCCGGATCCTCGTCCAGCAGACCCAGTACACGGCCTGCCGACATGAGGTCCCTGCGGTCCTTTGCAAGGGCCTCTTTGACGGCCGAATCCGGTTGGTCGGCCTCGGCGTCCATCCGGCGGTTGATATCCTTGATCTTCTCGAAGATTAGACCGATGGCTCCGGCCGTGTTCAGATCATCGTCCATGATCCGCACAAACTGCCTCAGGAATTCGTCCTCCGTCTCATCCCTCAGGACGTCTATTCCTGGGTCCCCTTGCTCCACCTCGTGAGGGCCGAGGATTTCGTTCATCCTCTGAAGGGTCCGATAGATCCGGACGAGACCGGACTGGAAGTCCTTCACCCCGCTCTTGGCAAAGTCAAGAGGGCTCCGGTAGTGCTTTGAGAGGAGGAAGAGACGAAGGACCTCCGGGGGGTAGATATCCAGGGCGTCCCGAATGGTCAGGAAGTTGCCCAGGGACTTGGACATCTTCTCGGACTCTATGGTGACGAAACCGTTGTGGACCCAGTAGCGGGCAAACTCGCCGCCGTTGGCCGCAATGGACTGAGCCCTCTCGTTTTCGTGATGTGGGAAAATGAGATCCTTGCCCCCACCGTGGATGTCAAAGGTCTCTCCGAGAAAGTGATTGCTCATCACGGAGCACTCCATGTGCCAACCGGGCCTTCCCGCACCCCAGGGACTGGGCCACTGCGGTTCACCCGGTTTGGCCGGCTTCCAGAGCACAAAATCCATGGGGTGGTGTTTCCGTTCGTCCACCGCGATCCGGCTTCCGGCCTGCATGTCTTCGATCCGTCTCCCGGAGAGCCTTCCGTAACTCCCCAGGGCCTCAACCGAGTAAAAGACCTCCTCGCCTTCCACGTAGGCATAGCCCTTGGCCAGGAGGACCTTGATCATGTCGATCATGCCGTCGATATGTTCCGTGGCCCGGGGTTCCTTATCCGCCTTGAGGACCTTGAGTCTTCCCATGTCTTCGTAAAAGGCCTCGATGAATTCCTGGGCCAGGTCCCGGTAGGCCCTTCCGAGCTGGTTGGCCCGGGCGATGATCTTGTCATCCACGTCGGTGAAATTTCTGACGTAGGTCACGTCGTATCCCCGGGCCCGCAGGTAGCGTGCCAGGACATCAAAGACAATGGCTGAACGGGCGTGGCCGATATGACAGAGGTCATAGACGGTGACGCCGCAGACGTACATGCCCACCTTGCCTTCCTGCAGGGTTTCAAATACTTCTTTTTTGCGCGTTGCCGAATTGTACAGAGTCAGAGCCATCAAAAATTCTCCTCGGTTTATTGTATTGCCATCTGATACGCGGACGGGAAGAGGCCTTTGCAGGACTTGATTTTTCCCGAGATCAGGAAAGGCGCTCATCCCGACCACTGGGTATTCAGGGGGCAAGATGCGCGCCTGACGATGCATGGGACGGAAAGGAACCTTTTGAAGTCGTCTCCCGAACCGTCTAATATACCCTATACCCCCTCGAGGTCAAATCTCAATGTGGACTTTTTTCGAATTTATAGACCTTGAAGGCCCCAGACTGGATCCGGAGAAGAGGCATTTACGGAAGGTTGTCAGACGGCAATCAGGCTTATGACGGCATAGGCCGCGATGCCTTCTTTCCGCCCGGCAAAACCGAGTCCCTCGGTGGTGGTGGCCTTGATGTTGATGCGGTCCAGGGATATCCCCAGGATATCTCCCATTTTCTGTTTCATCGAGGAGATATGATGCAAAAGTTTCGGTTCCTGGGCCACGATGGTGGTGTCCAGGTTATTGACACGGTAGCCGTCCCCCCTCATCCACTCCAGGACCTTTGCGAGGAGTACCAGGCTGTCCGCATCCTTAAAGGCGGGATCCTTGTCTGGAAAATGCCGGCCGATATCGCCCCTGGCCAGGGCCCCCAGGATGGCGTCCATGACGGCGTGGATCAAGACGTCCGCATCGGAGTGGCCTAGGAGTCCCCGGGGGTAAGGTATCCTGCATCCCCCGAGAATCAGGGGCCTTCCCTCCACCAGACGGTGCACGTCATATCCAAAACCTATACGAAACAAGATGGTTCCTCATTTTATGGGCCTTTTTCCCTTTACCGCCTTCTCACGGCCCGGGCGATTCACAGGACGAATGGTTCACATGTCCCGGTCAATGGCAGGAGGCGCAGCTTCCGCCGGTGCACCCGGAGCAACCCGAGGACGATGCCGATGAGGAGTAATGGCCGTTGCTCTTAAAACTGCAGGCGGACATCATCCGCTCCACCTTGTCACCCCGGCAGTCAGGACAAGTCACCTCGTCTTTGCCCCCGATCACAAGGCATTCGAATTCACTGTTGCATTCCGTGCATCTGTATTCATAGATAGGCATGCTATTCTTCCCTCCTTTCTTTTCGTCTCTCTTCCAGGCCCTCGATGACCGCGGCGGCCAGCAGGGGAAACATGATCTCGTGATGACCTACAAGGGCGTAGCCCTCACCGCCATCAAGGGTGGGACGCTGGACGACGTTGGTCATGGGGCGGTATTGTCGTATAAAATCCATATTCACCGTGGTAAACCGCTTGACCTCCCGCCCGAGATTCCGGACCAGCGAGACGGCCTTCAGGAAGACCTCAGGGAGGATGACGGCGGAACCCAGGTTGATAAATACGCCGCCTTCCAGTCTCGAGACCAGGGTGGCGAAAAGCCTGAAATCCAGGTGAGAGGTCTTTCCGACGGCGGCTCCGTCCACGGTTGGGTGGCAATGAATGATGTCCGTGCCGATGGCCACATGCACCGTCAGGGGAATGTCCAGTTCGAAGGCCCTGGCCACGAGGCTGTATCTGTTGAAGGGGAACCCTTCACGCAGGAGCATGGCCCCCACGGACCTTCCGAGACCGTGACCTTTTTCGGCGCCCTCCTTGATGGCCTGGTTGATGAAGCGGCCGGTCTCTTCGGCCATACCGAATCGCCCCTCACCCAGGTGGGCGGCCACATCCTCGGAAGTCTGCCCGATCATGGCGAGTTCCGTGTCGTGGATGATTCCGGCCCCGTTCATGGCCAACCCGCTGATCAGGCCCCTGTCCATGAGATCCAGAATAACGGGATTCAGCCCGACTTTGACGGCATGGGCACCCATGGCCAGCAGAATGGTCTTTTCCGTCTCAGCGGCCCGGACCAGATTTTTTACAATGCGGATGAAATCCCCGGCCGCGAGGATCCCCGGAAGAGAATCCAGCCACCGCCCGAGCCCTCCACCGGGTTCCCAGGGCTTCCCGAAATCCTCGATACTGACCTTACTGGCCCTGTCTTTCAGGGGATAGCAGGAGACGCCTTCAAGATCAATGGCATGAATATCCGACAAATCTCTGACCTCGATTGTGTGATGCCCAAAAGGGCCGATTCACATGGATGCATGCAAATCACAAAGGGTGAATCGCGCGATGGACCGTCGCACCGGCGGGAATGCCCTTCCTTCAACGGGAGCCGTTTCCGCAGAGCGGCTAGTCTTCCCCTGTCCCTTGTTGGAAAAGGATGTAATCGACCAGTTGACAGATGAGATGCCCTGCAAATATGTGGGTCTCCTGAATCCTGGCCGTCACCTTGCTCTTGACCGGCAGGACCAGATTCACCAGGGATTCAAGCCGGCTCCCGGTGCCCCCTGTGAGCCCGGCCGTATAAATGCCGCGCTTTCTCGCGTCCTTCACGGCCATCGCCACATTGGGGGAGTCTCCGCTGGTGCTGATGCCCAGCAGTATGTCTCCTTCAACGCCGATCGCCTTGACCTGCTTGGAAAAGATCTCTTCAAAGGAATAATCGTTCCCAATGCTCGTGATGACGGAGGTGTCCGTTGTCAGGGCAATGGCCGGCAGGGGAGGCCGTTCAAGCATGAAACGGTTGACAAATTCCGCAGCGATGTGCTGGGCGTCCGCCGCGCTGCCTCCATTGCCGCATATCATCAGCTTGCGATCACTTGTAAAGGCCGTGGCGATCCTCTCGGCAAGGGCGATCAGCTTTGCGCCGTTCTCCTTGATGAAGTCTTCTTTGGTCTTTATGCCCTCCCGCAGGGCCTTCTCGATGATCTTTTCCATTTTGCCTCTTCCACCCCCGGGAACTTCACGGGCCCGTCAAGCCCCCGGTTGAAATGCCGCCATCCACCCGCCTTTTTCTTGAATGAAATAAAAAATCAGCAGGGTCCAGGCCCCTGAAGAAAAAATATGCCTTGTGAGCGGCAATGTCAACGAGGTTGCCCGGCCTGAATCCACTTCATCCATTTCGGGGCACCTGAGGGGTGCGAAGGAAATTACAAGGCCCCGCTTCCAGGCGTCA
>JBMNCO010000111.1:30017-31569 GCA_049366815.1 Desulfatiglandales bacterium
TTCGGGGCACCTGAGGGGTGCGAAGGAAATTACAAGGCCCCGCTTCCAGGCGTCAGGGCCGCCAGGGCCTGGACGGCCTCCGCCACGGTCTTCAACTCTTTATCCTGAATCGTGCGCAGGTCCATCAGGAGCTGGTCCTTTTCCACACGCACGATGATGGGCGGATCATAGGCGCGGAACCATGTCTCCATGTCATGGGCGGACATGTCCCCGGGCGTGAGACAGAGGAGACGGCTGGGGAGGACAAAAAGGGGCAGGGCCCCGCCGCCGACCTTGGAATCGCCGTTTAGATAATGTATGGTGAAATTTCGCGTACTCGGGCCGCCGATCATCCTGTTGAGACGCCGTGCCTTGGATCTCATTGCGCCGAAGTCCTGGCAGATCATTTTCAGTGTGGGGATCTCCTCCAGGGCCGCCCTCTCATCCCTGTAGAGATTGAGGGTTTCTTCGAGGGCCATGAGGGTGAGCTTGTCTATCCTGACCGCCCTGGTGAGGGGATTTTTCTTGATGGCATCCAGGAGATGCCTTTTCCCCAGGATGATCCCGGCCTGGGGCCCCCCAAGGAGTTTGTCGCCGCTGAAGGTGACCAGGTCCACACCTTCGGCAAGGACCTCTTGGACCGTGGGCTCCTTGGTCAGGCCGTATTTGGAAAAATCCACAAGGCAGCCGCTCCCCAGATCCTCCATGACCGGAATCCCGTATTTGCGGCCGAGTTCGACCAATCGGGATGTCTCCACGTCCTCGCTGAAGCCCACGATCTGGAAATTGCTCTGATGCACCTTCAGGAGGATGGCCGTGTCCGGGCCGATCACCTCCTCGTAGTCCCTCAGGTGGGTCTTGTTGGTCGTGCCGACCTCCACCATCCGTGCCCCGCTCTTGCGCATGACGTCCGGCACCCGGAATGATCCGCCGATCTCGACCAGTTGTCCCCTTGAGACCACGGCATCCCGGCCCTTGGCCAGTGTTTCGAGCGCAATGAGGACGGCCGCCGCATTGTTGTTGACCACCAGGACGCCTTCCGCGCCGGTGAGCTCTTTGAATATGCCCTCCACATGGGTATACCTGATGCCTCTCCTGCCCCGGCCCAGGTCGTATTCCAGATTGCTGTACCCGCCGCCGATGGCCCTGAACCTCTCGATCACCTTGTCCGCCAGCAGAGAGCGTCCGAGATTGGTGTGGACAATGATGCCCGTGGCATTGATGACAGGGCGCAGGCTCGATTGAGACAGGAGCATCAGCCTGTCCCTGACAGCCGATGCAACCCGGTCAAGACCAAAATCCGACTCATCCTGATAGGCCTTTCCGGCTGTGATCTGCCCCCGGATATGATCAAGAACCTGGTGAATCGCCTTAAGAACCAGGGTCCGAGGATAGAGGGTCAAGGTCTTGACAAGCTCATGACTGTTGAGCAGCCGGTCAACGGAGGGGATGAGCTTGAACAGGATCTGTTTATCCTTTGATGTCACGGTTGATCCTCCCTGCTGGGGCACGGCCCGGATAGTTGAAAAAAGGTATGAATTTAGCCCTTTCCAATAACTGTGTGGAAATCATG
>JBMNCO010000112.1:0-34051 GCA_049366815.1 Desulfatiglandales bacterium
CTTCGGAACGTAAGAAAGGGTGCATGATTTCCTTTCGAATTTTTCAAAGGGCTAACGTGTTACGGAGATTGAAAGAAGGAGAAGGATTTTGGCAGGGAAAGGTACAACAAGGATAAAGACCCGCAGGATAAAGGTGGGAGAGGTTCCGATAGGAGGAGACGCCCCCATAGCCGTCCAGTCCATGACCAACACGGACACACGGGACGTTGCATCAACAGTGCGACAAGTGGAACAACTGGCGGAAGCCGGTTGTGAAATCGTCCGGCTTGCCGTACCGGACGAAAAGGCCGCGGAGGCCTTTGCGGTCATCAAATCACGGGTGGTTCCTCCCCTCATCGCAGACATCCATTTTGATCATCGTCTGGCCCTCATGGCCCTCAGGGCCGGGGCGGACGGATTAAGAATAAATCCGGGGAATATCGGCGGCTCCAAGGGGGTCGAGAAGATCATCAGAGCGGCTCGTGAGCGAAACGTTTCCATCAGGATCGGCGTGAATGCGGGTTCTCTCCAGAAGGATATTTTGAAAAAATTCGTGCACCCCACGCCCGAAGCCATGGTAGAGAGCGCCCTTGAGTACATCCGGCTCTTCGAGGACCTGGACTTTGATCAGATGAAGATCTCCATAAAATCGTCTAATGTGCTGGATACCGTTTACGCCTATGAGCTTTTGAGCCGGGAAACCGATTATCCCCTGCATCTGGGCATAACAGAGGCCGGGACCCTCATTTCAGGAACCGTAAAGAGTGCTATAGGCATAGGTCTGCTCCTCTACAAGGGCATCGGTGACACCTTTCGGGTATCCCTTAGCAGAGATCCGGTAGAGGAGGTGAGGGCGGCCTATGAAATCCTCCGGGCCCTGGACCTGCGGCATCGCGGTCCGGAGATCATCTCTTGCCCTACCTGCGGTCGATGCGAAATCGATCTTTTCGGTCTTGTCACCCGTGTGGAAAAGGCCCTCTCCGGCATCAAGGCCTCTCCCAAGGTGGCCATCATGGGCTGTGTGGTCAACGGCCCGGGTGAAGCCAAGGAGGCGGATATCGGCGTTGCGGGGGGGCGCGGCCAGGGGATTCTCTTTAAAAAAGGTGAACTCCTCAGGAAGATTCCGGAAGAAAAGCTCGCCGACGCGCTGATTGACGAGGTTCACAAGCTGGTGGCATAGCTTTGATCAGGATCCCGTATCGGGGGAGGCCTGCGCGCAGGCGGTCGGTCGCCTCATCCGACCCTGAATCGTTTTGACCTCCATGTGCCTGAGGTCAAAAAGGATCAAAGGAGGCCGACCCGCACAGGGGTACGCCCTTTTTCGTCCGTGCCACAGACCCCAGTGGCCCTTTGTTTCTTCCCTTTTCGAGGCACAGGCCCCATATCCTTCTCGTCCGATCCTGGAAGGCCTCTGATCCACAAAAATACCCTCTGGACCGCGTTTCCCCTATGAACGTAAAGTCGATTTGTGCTATGGATTGTAACCGGAAACGGGGCAGACCCCAATAAATGATATAGCGAGGTGTCAAGATTCCTATGCGTTACACACAATATTTCATACCCACCTACAAAGAGGTCCCTGCTGAAGCGGAAATCGTCAGTCATCAGCTGATGCTCAGGGCGGGCCTGATCAGAAAACTCACTTCCGGCATCTATACCTATCTCCCGGCAGGCCTGAGGGCCATAAAAAAGGTGGAAAAAATCATCCGTGAGGAGATGAACCGCTCCGGCGCCATAGAGGTCCTCATGCCGGCCGTTCAACCTGCCGAGCTCTGGCAGGAAAGCGGTCGCTGGGAATATTACGGCCGGGAACTCCTGAGGTTCAAGGATCGTCATAACCGGGATGCCTGCATGGGCCCCACCCATGAAGAGGTCATAACCGATCTGGTCAGGAGAGAGATCCAGTCCTATAAGCAGATGCCTATCAATCTCTACCAGATCCAGACAAAATTCCGGGATGAAATAAGACCCCGGTTCGGCATCATGCGGTGTCGGGAATTCATCATGAAAGACGCCTACAGCTTTGATGCGGATGATGCCGGTGCCGACCGCAGCTATCAACGCATGTATGACGCCTACAGCCGCATCTTTCAGCGGTGCGGACTCAAATTCAGGTCCGTGGAGGCGGATACGGGTAGCATCGGAGGCAGCTTCTCCCACGAATTTATGGTATTGGCCGATTCCGGAGAGGATCAGATCATCAATTGCACCCGGTGTAACTATGCCGCCAACCTTGAAAAGGCGGAAGTCAAGCTGAGAGATGAGATCGCCCTCCCCCTGCGGGAAGACCTGCTTCCCCTTGAAGAAGTGGAAACACCGAATCAAAGGACCATCGAAGAGGTGACATCCTTTCTCGGCGTTTCGCCCGAGCAACTCATCAAGACCCTGATTTTTATGGCCGATGGAGAGCCCGTGGCCGCCCTGGTTCGGGGCGATCATGAGATGAACGAAACAAAGTTGAGAAACTTCCTCGGAGTCGAGGAAGTGGAATTGGCGGATTCCCGGACCATTGAAGAGGTGACCGGTGCGCCTGTCGGTTTTGCCGGCCCTATGGGTCTTAAAATCAAAATGTTCGCCGACCTGGCCGTCAAAGACATGGTCGACTTTGTCACAGGCGGAAATCGAGAAGACCTCCACCTGCGCAACGTCAACCTGGAAAGAGACTTTCAGGTCGCTCAATTCACTGATCTGCGTGTGATCACCCCCCAGGATCTGTGTCCCAGGTGCGGCGGAGAAATCCGTTTCCGCCGGGGAATCGAAGTCGGGCACATCTTCAAGCTCGGCACCAAATACAGCAAGGCCCTGAAGGCCGTTTACCTGGATGAGAACGGTCAGGAACGCCACATTGTCATGGGATGTTACGGCATCGGTGTGGGGCGTACCGTGGCCGCGGCTATCGAACAGAACCATGACCGGGACGGAATCATCTTTCCGATCCCCATCGCGCCCTTCGAGGTCGTTATCCTGCCGCTTCAGATGCATGAATCCCCGGTGGTCGAGACCGCGGAGAAACTCTACACAGAGCTGTCCGATCGGGGATTTGACGTCTTTCTTGATGATCGTGATCTTCGGGGTGGCATCAAATTCAAGGATGCAGATCTCCTGGGCACCCCCATCCGGATCACACTGGGCATGCGAAACCTTCAAAACGGTCAGGCGGAAATGAAACTGCGCATGGAATCGGAGAGCAGGCTCATTCCCCTTGAGCATGCCGGGACCCTCGTGGGCGACAAGATCAAAGAACTCTATGATTCGATTAAATGACATCACCAATCAGCTCCTGACCTACCATCCGAAAGCGGACATCAGTCTGGTGCAAAAGGCCTATGTCTATTCCGCCAAGGTGCACCAGGGGCAAACCCGTCTTTCCGGTGAACCCTATCTGTCCCATCCCCTGGAGGTATCCCACATCCTGACCCAGATGAGAATGGATGTCGTCAGTGTGGCGGCCGGTCTCCTCCACGATACCATCGAGGACACGATTGCGGAACTCTCAGAAATTGAGCGCCTTTTCGGCCATGAAACGGCCAATATCGTCGATGGCGTGACCAAGATCAGCAAGATGCAGTTTACCAGTCGGGAGGAGAGGCAGGCGGAAAACATGAGGAAAATGATCCTCGCGATGGCTACGGACATCCGGGTGATCATCGTAAAGCTTGCTGACCGGCTGCACAACATGCAAACCCTGGGTTACCAGACCCCGGAAAAGCAGAAACTGATCGCCAGGGAGACCTTGGACATCTATGCGCCCCTGGCCGGCCGGATGGGTATCTACTGGCTGAAATCAAGGCTTGAGGATCTCTGTCTCTTCTACTTGGAACCGGAGATCTATCAGATGATCAAGACCGAGTTGGCGGAGAGGCGTGGGGAGAGGGAAAAGTTCATCGAAGAGGTCAAGGCACTTCTCTCAACAAGGATCAAAGAAGCGAATTTGGATGCCACCATAAAAGGGCGTCAGAAACACTTCTTCAGTATTTACGCCAAAATGCGGGACCAGAACCTGAACGTTAACCAGGTCTATGACATCGTGGCATTCCGTGTGATCGTCAGCACCCTTCGGGAGTGCTACGAGGTTCTGGGGCTTATCCACGCCATGTGGAAGCCGGTTCCGGGAAGGTTTAAGGACTATATTTCCATGCCGAAGAACAACATGTACCAATCGCTTCACACAACGGTCATCGGCCCCCTGGGCCAGAGGATGGAAGTCCAGATTCGTACATGGGAGATGGACAAGGTCGCGGAAGAAGGGATCGCGGCCCACTGGAAGTATAAAGAAGGGATCGCGGCGAGCAGGTCCGAAAACGAGCAGTTCGCATGGTTGAGGCAACTCCTTGAGTGGCAAAAGAGTCTTCCGGATCCGGAAGAGTTCATGGAGTCGGTTCGCATGGATCTCTTCCCCAACGATGTCTATGTGTTTACGCCGACAGGGGAAGTGAAGGAGTTTCCCAGGGGAGCGACACCCATCGATTTTGCCTACAGCATCCATTCCGAGGTCGGAGACAAGTGTTCCGGTGCCAGGGTGAACGGGAAAATGGTGCCGCTTAGATACGCAATGCGAAACGGTGACATTGTCGAGATCATCACCTCCACCAGGGCCCACCCCAGCAAGGATTGGCTCGATTTTGTAAAGACCTCACGGGCCAAGACCAAGATCAGGCACTGGATCAGGGACCAGGAGTACGATCAGAGCATCAATCTGGGAAGAGAACTCCTGGAAAAGACCCTGGAGCAGAACAATATAAGCATCACAAACCTCTTGAAGAGCGAAGCCGTTTCAGCCCTCGCCCATGAGCTGTCGTTTCACGCCGTCCAGGATCTCCTGGCCAACATAGGTTACGGCAAGATCTCGGCAAAACAGGTCATCGGACGTCTGAAACCCAAGCTGGGCATTGAAGAACTGAAGCATCCGGGACTCGTCAGCAAAGTGGTCTCCCGCATAAAGCGTAAGAAAAACACCAAGGGTATCAGGGTAAAAGGCGTAGACAACATGATGGTCCGATTTGCCAACTGCTGCAATCCACTGCCTGGAGAACGGGTTATCGGCTTTATCACACGCGGCCGTGGTGTGACCATCCATAAAAACAACTGTCATCACATCAAGGATTCCGAAAGTGAAAGGCTTGTTGAGGTGTCCTGGGCGACGACGGAGGAGGATTCCTACACGGCCAGGTTGCAGGTCACGTCCCTGAACGTAAAGGGCACCCTGGCCGAGATCAGTGCGGCCATGGCCCAGAAAGACGCCAACATCGTGCAGGCCGATATTACTACGACAATGGACAAGAAGGGAATATTCCATTTTACCGTTGAAGTAACCGGCTATAACCACCTGCAGGAAATCATCGCGGCCATCAAAAAAGTCAAAAATGTCCTGCGCGTCGAGCGGCTGTAAAAAAAGTGCCGAGGAGACTTCTGCAGGGTACGCAGATCCGCACTCTCATGCATGGGACCGCCTAAGACTTGACCACCGAACCGGACCGGATACAACTGGTGCAGACCCTCAATCTCAGGGACTGTCCGTTTTTGACGACTCGTACTCTTTGAAGATTGGGATACCATCGTTTCTTGGTTTTATTATGAGCATGGCTCACACTGTATCCCGTCCTGGGTCTTTTCCCACAGATTTCACATACTTTTGACATGGATGTCCTCCTTCGTAAAAACAAATTTTTTCTTATAGCACTTCTTTTCAAGGATGACAATATTTTTCAGGAAATTTCAAGATGAAAGATGAGAATCATATGGATCAACCCTGCGCTCAGCTAAGACCGGAACTCAACAGGCCCCCAAAGGACCCCCGACACATTCATCTTATGGGCATATGCGGGACCGGCATGGCCTCAATCGCCGGAATGCTTAAACAACAGGGGTATCGGGTCACGGGGTCGGATCAGAATGTCTATCCACCCATGAGTCTCTTCCTCGAAGGGCTCGATATTGCTGTGCTCCAAGGCTATGGCCCGCAAAACCTCCATCCCGTACCCGATCTGGTGATCGTCGGCAATGTCATCACCCGTCTCAACCCGGAGGCCGCCGAATTGGCCCACCTGAAAATCCCCTACCTTTCCATGCCGCAGGCCCTCAGGCTCTTTGCGATGGAAAACCGAAAATCCATCGTCATCAGTGGGACACATGGAAAGACAACGACCGCATCCCTCATCGCCTGGATTCTTGAGTCGGCGGGACTGGACCCCGGTTTCATGATCGGTGGAATTCCTTTGGATTTTTCCACCAACTATAAACTGGGAAAGGGATCGCTCTTCGTCGTGGAGGGGGACGAATATGATACGGCCTTTTTTGACAAAGGCCCAAAGTTTTTGCACTACGCACCTTGGACCACGATCCTGACGAGCATAGAATTCGATCATGCGGACATCTACCAAGACCTCGACCACGTCAGGGGAAGCTTTCAGAAATTGATAGGGATCATACCTCCTGAGGGACTTCTTATAGCCAACGGGGACGATCCGATTGTCGCAGCGGAATCCGCCGGGGCCTCGTGCCCCGTCACCACCTACGGTCTCGGCAGGGACGCGCAGTGGCAGGCCGTGGACGTGGATGTGCGTGAGGACTCTACGCGATTGACAATCCTCAGGAACGGAAAGGAATACATGAAGATCACAACCCCTCTCTATGGTCTCCACAATGTGTCGAACCTGCTTTCGGCGGCCGCCCTGTCGGATTTTCTGGGACTCGCCCCCGGGGTGTTTCAAAGGGCACTCAGAGGCTTCCGGGGCGTGAAAAGAAGGCAGGAACCCAAAGGAGAGAGGGGAGGCATCCTGGTGTTGGACGATTTCGCCCACCACCCCACGGCCGTCAGGGCGACCATTCAGGCCGTAAAGGCCAAATACAGGGACCGCCGTATCATCGCTGTGTTTGAGCCGAGATCAAACTCCAGCCGCCGCAATATCTTTCAAGGGCATTATGCCGTCTCCTTTGACGGAGCGGACCTCATCCTCATCCCGGAAACACCCATGACCGAAAGGATTCCACCTGAAGAAAGATTTTCCTCGACAAAACTGGTTCGAGACCTTGTGCACAGGGGTTTGAAGGCTTTGTACTGCCCCACCACGCAGGACATCATCGATCATATCATGACCGAGGGCAGGAAAGGCGATGTCGTTCTGGTGATGTCCAACGGCGGATTTGACAATCTCATTGACAGACTGCTGAAAACAATGGAGAATCGCTCAAATTCACCGGTGTCCAAGACAAGTAGCGGAAAGAATGGCTGATGTTATTACTTTATTTTTTGAAATTCATGCCAAGAAGAGGAAATATCATGGAAAGGAAGAGCCTGTCTGTATTCCTGGTTATGCTGATTTTTGTTTTCGGCTTTTCGATCTCAGGGGCCCACGCCATGGATCATCCTGTCGCCGCTCTCAGTGGTCTGAAAGGCATCTATGTAAATATCGCACCCATTGATTCGTACCTCGAAAGTGAAGGGGTGACTGCAAATCGACTCCGGAATGAGGCTGAAGGCCGCCTGAAAAAAGACGGGATCAATATCCTCAATAAGGATGATTACGACAGGTACAGCCGCACTCAGACCTATCAGTCGGCCCGCCTCGATATCAGCGTGACTTCCGAGGTGGGTGGATCTGAAACCCATCGGATTTACGTCGTGAGTGTCCAGATCATTCAAGAGGCCCGCCTCTTGAGAAAACCCATCATCAAAATATCGGCGCCGACCTGGGAAGCCCTCAAAATTGCAGTCAACCCGGGCGAAGGATCGTTGATCATGCAGATCCAAGAGGCCCTGGACCTTTTCATCCAGGATTTCCGGTCCGCAAATTCTCGATAAGGGCGTATCCATGACCCACGATTACCGTCTTGCACGCGAGAGGATGGTAAAAGCCCAGCTTGTCTCGCGCGGCATTGATGACGAAAATGTATTACGGACCATGGGTAAGATACACAGGCATCTATTTGTTGAAGAGGCCCTGGTCGGGGAGGCCTATAACGATCATCCCCTGCCCATCGGACACAAACAGACCATTTCACAGCCCTACATTGTGGCCCTCATGACCCAGGCCCTGGAATTGACCGGCAAAGAAAGGACCCTCGAACTGGGCACGGGCAGCGGCTATCAGACGGCCATCCTGGCGGAGCTTTCCAGAACGGTCTACACCATAGAACGCATCAGGCCGCTCATGGAAAGGGCAAAGGAGGTGCTCGACGCCCTGGGATACACCAATATCCTTTACAAGGTCTATGACGGCACCCAGGGATGGAAAGAGTTCAGCCCCTATGATGCCATCATGGTCACGGCCGGAGCCCCCGAAATCCCGGAGCCCCTGCTGGAGCAACTGGACGAAGGCGGCAGAATGATCATCCCCATTGGGGACAGATTCAGCCAGGATCTGATCAAAGTGGTCAAGGTAAAGGGGACTTTCAAAAAGCAGAACCTCGGCGGCTGTCGCTTTGTGGACCTCATCGGCGTCCATGGATGGGAACAGTGACAGGCATCCTTGCGAATGATAAAAAAGACCCAGAACCTTTCCCTTCATGTCTCACACCTGAAAGGAGTCGGCCCCAAGAGGGGTGCCCTGTTCGCCCAAAAAGGCATCCGTACGATCCTTGACCTTCTCTTCTTCACCCCTATCCGCTATGAAGATCGCAGACATGCCGTCCCGATCGAACCGGCCCTGCAAAGGGACGACCCGGTACTCGTGCAGGGCAGGGTTGTCCTGGGGAGAGAGGAAAAACTCTATCCCAGCCGAAAGGGCCTTTTCAGAATCCGAATAGAGGACGGGGGAAGCACTCTGGATCTCCTTTGGTTCCGCTACAAAAGGCCTTACCTGATGAGCCTTGCCAGGCCGGGCAACGCATTGCTGGCATACGGCAGAGTGCGTGAGAGCAGGGGTTTTTGCCGGATGATCCACCCGGAGGTCACCCCCATGGATGGGCACCCCCCGGTTAAGGGCTCCAGAAACTTTGGATTTTTCGGCGTGTATTCCAACATAAACGGGCTTTCTCCCAGGCTCCTGCGATCCACGATGGATTCGGCCCTCAACCATCATCTCTTGGAGGTCGTTGACCCCATTCCCAGGGATCTGACCGAACCACTGGGGCTCCCCGATCTGCCAGGCGCCGTCGGATTTGTCCACCGGCCCCCACCGCACTGTTCCCTCGATGAGCTGAACCGGCACGACACCCCCTCTCACAAGAGACTTCTCTTTGACCGTTTTTTCCTGGTCATGATGGCCGTCGCCTTTCTCAAGAAGGCCGGAGACAGGGAATGTGGATATGCCATGGGCCTCCCGTCCTCTCTGGAGAGGGATCTCGACACACTCCTCCCCTTCGCGCTGACGACTTATCAGAAAAAGGTCGTCCGAGCGATCGCGGCGGACCTGGCATCCGGCAAACCCATGAACCGATTGATCCTTGGGGATGTGGGGTGTGGCAAAACAGCCGTGGCGGCTGTAGCCGCACTGATTTGTGCGCAGAACCGCAAACAGGCTGCCTTTATGGTTCCCACACAAATTCTGGCCAAACAGCACATGGCCTTTTTCTCCGATCTTCCCCCCGAAGCAGGTCTCCGCCCCGTGCTCCTCACCGGTCAATCAAAGGCCTCCGAACGGAGAGAACTCCATGGAAAAATCCGGTCCGGGGCCTGCAATCTCATCATCGGTACACAGGCACTGATACAGGAAGGGATAAACTATGCGGATTTGGGGCTGGTCATCATTGATGAACAACACCGGTTCGGCGTCAAGGAACGGGCCGCCATGCAGCGAAAAGGCGATCGTCCCCACCAGTTGGTCATGACGGCCACACCCATCCCCAGGACACTGGCCATGACCCTCTACGGTGATATGGACATTTCCTCGGTGGACGGCTACCCAAAGGAACACCGGCCGGTGGTCACACGCATGGTGCCGGAGGCCCGGAAAAGGGAGGTTTTTCATGCCGTGAGGCAGACCCTGGAGGCCCGGGAGCAGTGTTTTGTCATATGCCCCGCCATCGAGGGGCCGGAGGAGGGAGGGCTGAAAAACGTTACGGATATGGCTGCGAAACTCGAAAGGCTCCTCTCCCCGCCTTACAGGATAGGATCGGTCCACGGGCGTTTGGATGTCGAGGAAAGAGAACGGATCATGGAGGACTTTCGGGCGGAACGAATCGATCTCCTTGTA
This sequence comes from Desulfatiglandales bacterium, assembly GCA_049366815.1. Taxonomy (GTDB): domain Bacteria; phylum Desulfobacterota; class DSM-4660; order Desulfatiglandales; family HGW-15; genus CAYNYM01. The sequence goes on from JBMNCO010000112.1 coordinate 10,113, forward strand.
GGCACGACGGTCCTTGAGGTGGGAATACACATCCCCGGGGCCACACTCATGGTTGTCGAACATCCGGAGCGTTTCGGACTGGCCCAACTCCACCAGTTAAGAGGAAGGGTGGGGAGAGGCACGAAAGGCGGTCATTGCATTTTGATGGTCTCAGAGGGTCTGTCTGAAAAGGCCCTTTCCCGTCTGGAGTTCCTCTCCGGGAGTCACGACGGCTTTGAAATCGCCCGGAAAGACCTCGAAATGCGAGGTCAGGGTGAACTCGCAGGAAGCAGACAGGCCGGGATCGGCGAACTCGATTTCCAGGAGATCGTAAGTGAGCAGGAGCTCTTCTTCAAGGCCAAAGAGGCGGCCGACCGTCTTCTGGACCGTGATCCGGTCCTTTCCCATCCTGCCAACGCGCCCCTCAGGGCCTTTGTCGAATCCACACTGACGGCCTCCCTTGATTGAGCCTCGGCTTCAAGGCGAAGGTGGTGCCCGGATGGTGATTGAGCGGGCAAGCGATACGTTGACGAGCACCGTCCTTTTGATGTAGAGTTTCTTTCCATGTTGTTGTGTAACATTTCGGCCCTTTGAAAACCGCCCCGACGGACTGGAACAGGACATGTTATCCTGTCGAATTTTTCAAAGGGCTAAAATGTTACGCCGATTTTAATCCAGGGGGAAGGAGAAACACATGGTGCGGACATTCAGTAGAATGATGCGGTTGCCTCCCTATGTCTTCAAGACCGTTGACGCCCTCAAGATGGAACTGCGGCGTAAGGGAGAGGATATCATCGACCTGGGGATGGGAAATCCCGATCTGCCCACGCCCAAGCACATTGTCGACAAGCTCATCGAAGCGGCGCGGAAGGGTCAAAATCACAGATATTCTGCTTCCGCCGGAATCACCAAGCTGCGACACGCCATTACGAACTGGTACAAAAGGCGCTTTGACGTGGACCTTGACCCTGACGAAGAGGCCATTGCGACCATTGGTGCCAAGGAGGGTCTGTCCCATCTGGTTCTCGCCACCACAAGCCCTGGTGATGTGGTGTTTGCCCCGAATCCGACCTACCCGATACATCCCTATTCCGTCATCATCGCCGGCGGGGATCTGCGGAGCATCCCCATCGGACCGGAGCGGGATTTCTTTGATGATCTTCTCGCGGCCGCCAAGCAGACCTGGCCGAATCCGAAGATGCTGATCATCTCCTATCCCCATAACCCCACGACCGCCGTGGTGGACAGGGGGTTCTTCGAGAAGATCGTCGATTTCTGTCGAGAACACGGCATGATGGTCATACACGACTTCGCTTACGCGGATCTGGTATTTGACGGCTGGAGTTCTCCCAGTTTTCTCCAGGTCCCCGGGGCAAAAGAGATCGGGGTTGAACTCTTCAGCCTTTCAAAGAGCTATTCCATGCCAGGCTGGAGGGTGGGCTTCTGTGTCGGGAACAGAGACATGGTTTCGGCCCTCAGACGGATCAAGAGTTACCTGGACTACGGCATGTTTCAGCCCATCCAGATTGCAGCCATCATCGCCCTCAACGGCCCTTACGATTGCGTCCGAGAGATCGTCGACACCTATCGGGAGAGACGGGACGTCCTCATCGACGGCCTGAACCGGATCGGCTGGCCCGTTGAAAAGCCGAAGGCCACGATGTTTGTGTGGGCGAAGATTCCCGAACCGTTCCGGGAGATGGGCTCCGTTGAGTTTTCAAAAATGATGATACGCAAGGCAAGGGTTGCGGTATCGCCGGGAATCGGTTTTGGAGAATATGGGGACGATCACGTCCGCTTCGCCCTTGTGGAGAATCCCCATCGCATCCACCAGGCCGTTCGGGGAATAAAACAGGTCTTACAGGGTTAGGAGAGGTGAAGGGGCAAGACGCCGCGGCGTTCAATACGATGGAGGGCCGAGGAAGCGCGGGGGACAGGACATCCCTGCCCATGCCCTGAACGGCAAACCCTGTTTTGGACAAACATATCTATTTCCATATCTGAAGAGAGGTCATTGGTCACATGTCAAACATTAACGTTGGGATCCTCGGTTTCGGGACAGTGGGCTCCGGCACCGCTGAAATTTTGCTGAAAAACAAGGACATCATCTGCAGAAGGGTCGGATCTGAGATTTCATTGCGAAAGATCGCCGACCTGGACATCCAGACGTCCAGAGGGTTGGATGTGGATCCCGGCATTCTGACCACAGACGCCATGGAGGTCATCAATGATCCTGACATTCATATCGTCGTTGAACTCATCGGCGGACTGACCAAGGCCAAGGACTTCATCCTGGAGGCCATGAAAAAGGGGAAACATGTCGTCACGGCCAACAAGGCCCTGCTTGCGGAGTTCGGCGAGGAGATCTACCGGACCGCCCAGGATCAGGGCGTCAGCCTCGCCTTTGAAGCGAGTGTCGGCGGCGGCATCCCGATCATTCGGTCGCTTCGTGAAGGACTTTCCGCCAATCGTATCAATACGATCATGGGCATCCTGAACGGCACGTCAAACTATATCCTCACGGAAATGACCCAGAGGGGCCTGCCCTACGACAAGACCGTAGAGGGGGCCATCGCCCTCGGTTATGCCGAGGATCCGCCCGCCCTCGACGTCGACGGCACGGACGCCGCCCACAAACTCGCCATCCTGGTGTCCATTGCCTTCGGGGTTCCGGTCTTCTTCGGAAACATTTTCAGAGAGGGCATAGACAAGATCACGCCCGAGGACATTCAGTTTGCAGGGGAATTCGGCTACTGTCTTAAGTTACTGGCCATCGCCCGAAACCTCGGAGACAGTGTGGAGGCCAGAGTGCACCCGACCATGATCCCCCGCAATCATATCATGGCGAACGTAAACGGGGCCTACAATGCCATTTACCTGGAAGGCGATTTCGTGGGCCCCAACCTCTACTACGGACTCGGCGCAGGGAAAAGGCCGACCGGAAGCGCCGTTGTATCGGATATCATCTGCCTGGCGCGTCAGATCCAGAATGGGATCAGCAGTCTTCTCCCGCCCCTTGCACACGCCCTCCCCCACGGAAAGGGCATTTCCATACAATCCATGGAGGACGTGGTATGTCCTTACTATTTCCGCTTCCCGGTCATCGATAAACCAGGGGTCCTTGCCAAGATATCCGGCATCCTGGGTGATCACGAGATCAGCCTCTACTCCGTGATCCAGAAGGGCAGGAAGATCAACGGCTCCGTACCGGTCGTCATGCTGACCCATGAGGCCAAGGAAAGCAATGTCCGAAAGGCCATTTCCCTCATAGACCAACTGGATGTGCTGACCGACAAGACCATGCTCATACGGGTGGAAGAAGGCTGAGACTCCATTTGAGTTACAAATGAACAAGACAAAGCAAAACCGAAAATACATCATTCTTGTCGGCGACGGCATGGGCGACTATCCCCTTGCGGAACTGGGCGGCAAGACCCCTCTTGAGGCGGCCCATACCCCTTTCATGGACCGGATAGCCGCATGCCGTCTGGGTCTGCTCAGGACCATCCCGGACGGCATGGAGGCCGGAAGCGACGTAGCGAACCTTTCGCTCCTGGGATACGATCCGCTGAAATACCACACCGGTCGCTCTCCCCTCGAGGCCGCGAGTCTGGGCCTGGAACTCACCCCGACCCAGGTGGCCTTCCGCATGAATCTGGTCACCCTGGATCGCAGGTCTGACCGCGAGATCATCATGGTGAGCCACAGCTCGGGCGACATCACGACGGAAGAGGCGGCACCCATCGTGGACCACCTCCGGGCCGCCATGGTCATGCCCGGGATCGAGATACACCGGGGTGTCGCTTACAGACACGTGCTCCTCTGGGACCATGGTCCTGAGAAGGCGAGGACCGTTGCGCCTCACGACGTGCTGGACCAGAATATGGCCGCCTATCTCAACGACGCCTCAGGCCATCCCGTCATTGATCTGATCCGCCGCTCCTGGCCCCTTCTCGACAATCATCCGGTCAACCTCAAACGGGCGCGGTCGGGTCTCAAGGCGGCCAATTCTATTTGGCTCTGGGGGCAGGGAAAGGCCCCCACCATGCCCCCCTTCAAAGAAATCTACGGCCTGAGCGGGGGAGTCATCTCGGCCGTGGATCTCCTCAAGGGCATCGGGGTGTACGCGGGTTTTACCCCCATCCATGTTGAAGGGGCCACGGGCTATCTTGACACCAACTATCAGGGGAAAGCCGCGGCTGCCCTTAAAGGGCTCAGGGATCTCGATTTTGTCTTTCTTCACGTGGAGGCGCCGGACGAGGCGGGTCATGCGGGCAATATCAAGGAAAAGATCCTGGCCATAGAATACTTTGACGAAAAGATCGTCAGGCCCGTTCTCCAGGGCCTGGAGGCCTTTGATGACTGTCGCGTCATGGTTGTCAGCGATCACCTCACGCCGATCGTGAAAAAAACCCACACCTCGGACCCGACCCCTTTTGCCTGGGCCGGAAAAAGGGAACTGGAGGCCGTGCTCAAAGGTCGCCGTTATAATGAAAAAGAGGCGAAGGCCGGGGAACTTCTTTATGAGACGGGAGAGGCCCTCATCCGCGATTTCCTTGCCCCCTAGAGACGCTCACGCCGGGCCGTTCCACCCCGAGGTGTCTCATCAGGCCGCGAGCTTTTTATTGACTTCGTTTTGGATCCCTGTATATATTTTGTGCGCCCAGGCGGGATAGACCTATTAAATTTCTAAGGAGAGCGACCTATGAATATACTTTTTTTCGGCCCTAACGGAAGCGGCAAGGGGACTCAGGGTGCGATCGTCAAAGACAAATTCAACATCCCACATATCGAAACCGGCGTAATTTTTCGGGACAACATATCCCGCGGGACGGATCTCGGGAAGGAAGCCAAAGGATATATCGATCGCGGGGAGCTCGTCCCCGACAGCATCACGATACCCATGATTCTCTCACGCATCAAGGAAGACGACTGCAAGAACGGCTGGCTCCTGGACGGTTTCCCGAGGAACCTGACACAGGCCCGGGAACTTGACAAGGCCCTGGCGCAGGAAGGGATCAAACTGGACATCGTGATCGACATGGTCCTTGACAGGCAGATCGCCAAGAATCGTATCATGGGTCGCCGTCTCTGTGTCAATGACAACAACCACCCCAACAACATCTATATCGATGCCATCAAACCGGACGGTGACAAATGCCGCATTTGCGGGGGAGATCTCAAGACGCGTTCAGATGACCAGGACGAGGACGCCATAGACAAGCGCCACAACATCTACTACGATACGGAAACGGGGACCATGGCCGCCTGCAATTACTTCAAGGCTTACTCCGCCAAGAACAACGGAATTCCCAGGATCATTGAGCTCGACGGACGCCCGGGGGTGAAAGAGGTCTCAGCAGACCTGCTGAAGCAGATCGAGTCTTGACCACCCGGTCTCCACATCTCTGACTTTTCTGTGTCTCTGGAGCGGGAAGAACAAAGTCCGTCCATCAAAAGTCATCCTGTTCTGATGAAAAGAGAGGGTACCCCCCAGGGGGGCACCCTCTTTTTGCTGCCCGCCGGGCACGGCCCTTTTTGAATCCCTCCGACGCCGCCTTCACCCCATTTTCGACGGTTACGGCAGTCTTCTTTTCCGGGGCCTAAGGTGCAGAGGTGCGGGCGTTCGCCGAAAGGTCCGTGGGGCCCTGTTTCCTCGTCTCGAAATGACCACATCATGATAATAAGAGGGGGAATTTTGAATGGGCATTCTTCAGTTGACACAAAGAGTCCCTTTCCATATAGTCACCTCCTATGGCTCAGGCACACCTTCTCGGAGGGGCACTTAAATTCTTTACAGAGGGAATGGACATGGGAAAGAAGATAGCGATCCTGATCAGTGTTACGGCTTTTTGTGTGGGATTTTTTTCCGCTGCCGGTGCCTTCGCAGCAGAAGAAAAGTTTGTCTGGAAAATGGCCTCTTCGTGGCCCAAGGGGACTATCCTGCAGGAAACCCCGGATCAGTTTGCCGATATGGTCACCAAAATGAGCAACGGAAGGCTGGTCATCAAGAGCTATGCCGCCGGCGTCCTCGTGGGGGCACTGGAGGTCATGGAGGCGGTCCAAATGGGCACCATCGAAGCGGCCAACTGTTCGCCGAGCTATCAGGTTGGAAAGATTCCGGCCGCGCCGCTCTTTGGATACATTCCCTTCGGCATGGAAGCTGTACCCTATCTCACCTGGATGTATGAAGGTGAAGGGATGGGGCTCTATCAGGAACTCTACAAGGATTTCGACCTGGGTTACGCCACCATCTGCGGCATATTGCCTACGGAGGATCTGGCCTGGTCCAATAAGCCCATCAAGACAATGGATGATTTCAAGGGCATGAAATTCCGCACCTCCGGGTACTGGGGTGAACTCCTCACCGCCGCAGGCGCTTCGGTCATGATGCTCCCCGCAGGGGAAGTCTACGAGGCCCTCCAACGGAACGTGCTCGACGCGGGGGAATTCAGCATTCCGAGTATGGACAAGGATCTGGCCTTTTATGAGATCGCCAAGTACCTCCTGGTCCCCGGCATTCACCAGACCAGCACAATCTTTGACCTGACGGTCAACAAAAAGGCCTGGGAAAAACTTCCTGCGGATCTGCAGGAAATTGTCAAGGTGGCGGCCCAGGCGATTACCATGAGGACCCTCACCAAGTGCATTAACCAGGATATTTCGGCCCTGCAGTACTTCAAAGAAAAGGGCGTCACGATTGAGTACCTGAGCCCCGAGATTCAAAAGGGACTCTCAGAAAAGGCCGACGCCCTTATGGCCCAAAAGGCGGCCAAGGATCCCTTTTTCGCCAAGGTCTGGGAATCTCAAAAGAGGTTCAGGGCAGGATATCAAAACTATAAGTCGCTCATGACGCCTCAGTACGAGTGAGGGATTTTTCCAAAAGGCTTCGGATTTGACGGGCGGGCATCCTCCCGCTTGCGGGCCGTAAGCGACGATGCATTCCCGTCGAAATTTTCGGGGTGCCGAAAGACACCCCGACGATAAAGAGAGGCATGCATTTCCGTCCAAAAAACGTATGGCATGAGATATCTCCATTCCATCATTCACGCTATCGACGCGATTAACGAATATACCGGCCGCATCGTCCTCTGGCTCGCGATCGTTCTCACGTGTGTCACAGGCTTTGAAATCATATCCAGGTATGTGTTCAATGCACCCACCAAATGGGCCTTTGACATCAGCTACATGATCGGGGGGGCCTTTTTTGTTTTGGGACAGGGCTTCACGCTCAAAAACAAACACCACGTCCGCATCGATCTGTTTTATTCCCGGTTTTCGCCAAGAGGAAGGGCCTGGATCGACGCCGTTTTTTATCTCGTCTTTTTCTTTCCCCTGTGGATCGGTTTGTTGTACAACCTGATCCCCTATGTCGTTTTCGCCTGGAAGATCGGGGAGCGTTCCATGCAGGGGTACTGGCGCCCGATCCTCTATCCCTTCAAGACGGTCATGCCCCTCGGGGTGCTCCTTTTGCTGCTCCAGGGTGTCGCGGAATTCATCCGCGCCCTCACGGTCCTTTTCAAGAAAGGCCGTGCATCATGAGCCCCGAAATCATCGTCCTCCTGATGTTCGTCGGCCTTTTCCTGGGTATCTTTCTGGGGTACCCCACAGCCCTTGTCTTGGGGGGCATCGCCACCCTCTTTGGTCTGGGCTTCATGGAGGGGAATCTTTTCGGTCTCTTCACCGTCCGATTGTTCGGTCTCATGAAAAACTATACCCTTCTGGCCGTCCCGCTCTTCCTTTTCATGGGTGTCTTCATGGAAAAATCAGGGATTGCGGAAAGGCTCTTTGAGGTGATGCACCTCCTGTGGGGCAGGACCAGAGGGGGGCTCGGCATAACGACCATCGCGATCTCCGCCCTGTTTGCCGCGGCGACCGGTGTGGTCGGAGCCTCGGAGATCACCATCGGTCTTATGGCCCTCCCGGCCATGCTGGAGCGCAACTACAACAAATCGCTGGCCTGCGGGAGCATCTGCGCCGGTGGAACCCTCGGCATCTTGATTCCTCCGAGCATCATGATCGTCATCTACGGACCCATCGCCAGGATTTCGGTGGGGAAACTCTTTCTCGGCGTCGTCCTCCCTGGATTGCTCCTGACCCTCCTCTATATGATCTACATCGCCGTCCGGTGTCATTTCCGTCCCCAGGACGGCCCTCCCATGCCTCCCGAGGAAAGGGAAATTCCATGGAAAACCAAAATTTATTTGCTTGTCACCTCCGTGGTGCCGCCGGGGCTCCTCGTCTTTGCGGTCCTCGGCAGTATTTTTTTCGGCATTGCAGCGGTCACAGAAGCCGCAGCGGTGGGCGCGATAGCAAGCATCCTGCTGGCCACCTGCTACGGACGACTCAGTCTCGGCCTTATCAAAAGCGCCTGTCTCCAGACCCTGACCATTACCTGCATGATCATGTTGATCGCCGTGGGAGCCAGCTTTTTCTCCACCGTGTTTGTGGCCCTGGGCGGGGACGACGTGGTCTCCAATCTCTTTCTCAACCTCCCTATGGGCCCATGGGGAATCCTTTTCACCATCATGGCCCTGCTCATCTTTCTGGGGATGTTTATCGATTGGATGGGGATCCTGTTCATCATCGTCCCCCTGATCACACCCATCGCGGAGACATTGGGGTTCGATCCGATATGGTTTGCAGTCCTTGTCATGGTAAACCTTCAGATCTCCTTCCTTACACCTCCCTTTGCCTACTCGATCTTCTATCTCAAAGGCATCACCCCCCCTCAGGTGCAAGTAACGGACATCTACCGGGGCGTGGTCCCCTTTGTAGGTCTGCAGGTCGTGGCCCTGACACTCTGTGTCCTTTTCCCCTCCCTGATCACCTGGCTCCCCGGTCACCTGATCCATTAGCATCCCTGTATCTGTGAGGTGAGCAAACCATGGAAAAACCGAAGGAAGTGACCCTTTTCATCCAGTGTCTTGTAGACGGCCTCTACCCCGAGGTGGGGGAAGCCATGGTCAGAGTTCTTGAAAAGCTCGGGATATCGATGAATTATCCCGCCGATCAGACCTGCTGCGGCCAACCCACCTTTAATGCCGGATTCCGAAAAGAGGCAAGGGTGGCCGCACGCAGATTTATCGAGATATTTGAACAGTCCTCTATCATTGTGTGCCCCTCGGGATCCTGCGTGCATATGGTGCGCAACCATTACCCCGAACTGTTCAAGGAAGAGCCGCACTGGCTGGAGAGGGCGGAAAATATCGGCAGGAAGACCTTTGAATTGACCGAGTATCTGGTGGATGTCCTGGGTGTCGAGGACGTCGGGGCCCGGTTTGAAGGGCAGGTGACTTATCACGACTCCTGTCACCTGAACCGCTATTTGGGCATCAGCGAACAGCCCAGGAGACTCATCCGGAACGTCAGGGGCCTCCGGTTCATCGAAATGGAGGATTCGGCCAAGTGCTGCGGATTCGGCGGCGAGTTTTCTTTCAGGTTCCCGGATATCTCTACGGCCATCCTTGAAGACAAGGTAAGAAACGTGATCCAATCGGGCGCAGAGGTGGTCATCGGGTGCGACATGGGTTGCCTGATGAATATCCAGGGGATGTTGAACCGCAGGAAGGCGCCGGTCAAGACCATGCATATCGCTCAACTCCTTGCAGGATGAAGGGGGAAGAGTCGGCACTATGAACTTTGTAACCACAGAAAAGTACAGGGAAAAGGCCAGGGCCGCATTGCAGGATGAGGTCCTGCAGAGGGCACTGAAGGATGTCCAGAGCCGTCTCGGCCCCGCCACCGCGGCCCTCTATGCGGAACATGCCGAAGGCCCTGACCGGGTGCGGTGTCGCGCCCATGAAATCCGCGAGCGTGCACTGGAAGACCTGGACCTGCTTCTTGAGAGTCTTGCCGGGAAGATCCGCCAAAGAGGAGGAGAGGTGCATTTCGCCCGGGACGCCCGGGACGCCGTGGAGACCTGCCTCAGAATCGCCCGCAGACATGATGTGAAACTGATCGTAAAGGGAAAATCCATGGTGACCGAGGAAATCGGTTTGAACCAGGCCCTCATCGAGGCGGGGATTGAGACCGTGGAAACGGATCTTGGCGAGTATATCATTCAATTGGCCGGCGAAGCGCCGTCCCATATCATCGCCCCCGCCATCCACAAGACCCGGGAACAGATAGGCCGGCTTTTTTCAGAAAAACTGGGGATGCCGTATACAGACGATCCACCCCGGTTGACCCATGAGGCACGGCGCGCCCTTCGCAAAAAATTCCTGGCTGCGGACATGGGACTTTCAGGCTGCAATCTGGCCTGCGCTGAGACCGGCCATATCACCACCCTCTCCAATGAAGGGAACGTCCGCATGTCGACCACCCTGCCGAAGGTCCATGTCGCCTTTATGGGCATGGAGAGGATCGTCGGACAATTGACGGATCATGAAATCCTCTTGAGACTCCTCTCCCACGGCGCCGCGGCCCAGAAGCTGGGGGGCTACGTGAGTTATATCGGCGGCCCGGCCCTTCCGGATCAGTGTGACGGCCCCCGGGAATTTCATCTGATCATCCTGGACAATGGACGATCCCGGATCCTGGCGGATAAGGAATTCAGAGAGATCCTGTGCTGTCTCCGCTGCGGGGCCTGTCTGAATGTGTGTCCCGTCTACGGAAAGATAGGGGGTCACAGCTACGGTTTTGCCTATACGGGGCCTATCGGGGCCGCACTGACGCCCCTTATCGTGGGGATCAATCGTGCGGCCGACCTCTGCCTCGGGGAAACCCTCTGCGGCGCCTGCCAGAAGGCCTGCCCGGTCAATATCAACATCCCGAGGTTGCTCCTTGCCCTCCGTTCAAAGCTGGCGGAGGGCGACCCGCTGTGGGATGTGCACCCAGGCCGTCGGGGAGAAAAATGCTTCTTCACCCTGTGGTCATGGATCATTCGGCGACGGATCCTGTACGATTTCATCCTGAAACTCTCCATGGTTTTTGAGAAATTCCTCCCCGGTCAAGGGGGATGGATTCACCGCCTCCCCTACCCCTTCGGCGGTTGGACGGCAAGTCGGGATATAAGGCCTGTAACCTCCAAAAGTTTTCGGAGCCGGTGGAAAAAAATGAGAAAAGAGAAGGTCGGGAAAGCGCCATGAGAAATGAACAGCAGGAAGGCTTTATAGCCAATGTCAGAAAGGCCCTGGGCCGCGGGCCGGTGGATGAGAGGCGGCCCCACCAAGACCTTTTCCCCGAAAAACCAGGCCCCGAGATTCTGGAACGTCTTGAGATCATTGGAAGCCGGACAAGGGAAGAAAGGTTGCATCTTCTCGACAGGCTCATGGCGGAGGCGGTCCCCCTTAATCTGAAGGTGTTCCCCGTGGAGACTGCAGAAGAGGCGGGAGAGACCATCGCAACGCTGATCTCTGAAAAGGAGCCGGAATGGGGCGGTCGAAAACAGGTGGTTGCATGGGAACACCCCCTCATTCAGGGACTGGGGATCGAGGATCGTCTGAGGGCGTTGGACGTTCCCCTTTATATCACAAGCCGAGACAGACGGGCCGAAATACGAAGGCTCGTGACAGGCTCCTACATCGGGATAACCTCCGCAGATTATTGTGTTGCAGCGACAGGCACCCTCGTCATGAAGACCCGTCCGGGCCATGCCCGTTCCGTGTCCCTGGTGCCCTCTATTCATGTGGCGGTCATCGAGCTCCTGCAAATCGTCGCGGATCTGAAGGAACTCTATACCCTTCTCGCATGGGACCCCCGTGAAAGGGCGGAGGGTTTGACCAACTGTCTGACCTTTATTTCGGGGCCCAGCAAGACCGGCGACATCGAACTGGTCATGGTACACGGTGCCCATGGACCGCGGGAGCTTTACCTCATTGTGATCACCGGCGAACATTGAGTCCGGAGCGCAGCATTGGAAGGCCCTCTGGGCCGGCCTTCGCCGCGGTTTCTCTGCTCATGTTTTTCAAAAAAACGCCGATAAAATTTCACTGAACCATGAATTTGCCGGGCGGAATTGTTGAGGATACAGAAGACCTGTGACGGCTTCCCCCGGATAAAGAGGACGCAGATGAATAACGCCCAGGATCGTATCTTTAAGGAATTGTCCGATTTGCTCTATCGCCGTGAGTGTGCCGAGGACAACCATGGAACGTCTTTGAGCCGGGTTGACTTGTTGCCCATTCTCAGAGATGTCCTGGAAAATGCCCCTCATGCCTTGGCCCTTACGGATCCGAAAGGAAATCTTTTGTATGTGAATCCCGCATTATTAGAAATGCATGGATATGATGATCCGGAAGAGGTCCTGGGCAGCGGTATATGGCTCTTTTGCAGCAATGAGCGCGAAGTGCAGGCCTTCATAAAAGACCTGCAGGAAAAAGGCAAGGGATCTTCCGAGCATACGGCCAAAAGAAAGGACGGCACCCTGTTTCCTGTCCGGATCTCCGTAAACACGGTCTCTGGTGAGGCAGGGGGGGCTTTCATTTTGTTGGTCTCATTTATCGGCGCCCGAGAGCGCACCATCTGCGAGAGGACGACTTCTGCATTCCTCGATATCTTTCGGGCCGTCTATTCAAGTGCAGAATTAAGTGAGATCTTTCCTCCTGTTCGCAAGGCCCTCGGTCAGGTTTTGGACACGGACGATTTCTTTATCGCCCTTTACAATAAGGAGACGGATGCAATCTCTTTCCCCCATTTCGAGAATGGAGAGGACCCCGGATCTGCCACATACCGGAACAAGGAGTTCGCATCACTCTGCGCCGACGTCATCGGATCAGGCGGGCCCAAAGTGTACCGGGAAGAGCCATTGAAAGATCTCCATGGCAGGTTTCGCACGGAATCCCCCGGTGCGGTTTCAAAGGTTTGGCTCGGCGTTCCGATGAAGGCCGGAGGTGACATCATCGGGGTCGTCGGTGTCCAAAGCCAGGATGATCCTCACCTCTATTCGGAAAATGATCTTGCTCTGATGGCGTCCATTTCAGAACAGATCTCCATCGCAATCGATCACAAGCGAATGGAAAACGCCCTGCGGAAGACCGAAAAGAGATATAGAGGCCTATTGGATAGCCTCCAGGACGGATATTATGAGGTGAATCTTCAGGGCGACTTCGTCTACTTCAACCGTGCCCTTACCAGGATCTTTGGATACCCGTCGGAAGAGTTGGAAGGCATGGATATCAGACGGTTCACGGACGGGGCGACAAATCAGATCATGTCCCAGGTCTTTAGCGACCTCACGACGACAGGGGAGGCCGTCACCGATTTCGAGTGGAGATTCCTCCGCAAAGACGAGGATCAAAGACTTGCTTCGATGTCTATATCTTTGATCAAGGATGCAAACGGCGACGCCATCGGCTTTCAGGGGATTCTGCGGGATGTCACGGATCAAAAACGCCTCGAGGCCGCCCTTCAACATACCCAAAAAATGGAGGCCATCGGGACGCTTGCAGGAGGCATCGCCCACAACTTCAATAACTTGCTGATGGGTATTCAGGGTAACGTCTCCTTGATGCTCATGGATCTGGACAAAAATCATCCCTTTTACCCTCGACTGAACAGCATGGAGAAGCTGGTTCAAAACGGCTCCCAATTGACCGGCCAACTCCTGGGCTATGCCCGGGAGGGCAGGTATCAAACCATGCCGAGCAATCTGAACAAGTTGATCAGGGAGACGGCCGAGGCCTTCGGCATGACAAAAAGGGAAATCAAAATTCATTATGATCTAGGTGATGACATCCATGAGGTCATGGCGGACCATGGCCAATTTGAACAAATCCTGCTGAATCTGCTCATCAATGCCGCCGACGCCATGGTCACAAACGGTGAACTCTATTTGTCCACAAAAAATGCGACGCATCGTGACATGGAGGCCCGGGCCTATAGGCCCAAACGCGGCGATTATGTGGCCGTATCTGTGAGGGACACGGGCGTCGGCATGGACAGGCAGACCTTGGATCGCGTCTTCGAACCCTTCTTTACCACCAAGGGACCTAGCCGAGGCACGGGTCTCGGGCTGGCCTCTGTTTATGGTATCGTAAAGTCCCATGGAGGTTACATAGACGCCACATCCGAAAAGGGGGCCGGTACGACCTTTACAATCTACTTCCCGGCAGCCGGCGCAAAGGACCCGTGCAAAGGACCCAAACGTTACTCAGGAGACGTCCACACCATTTTACTGGTGGATGACGAAGCCGTGATCCAGGAAATTGGAGAGGAGATGCTCAAGAGACTGGGCTATAAGGTCCTCGTCGCCGAGGATGGGGAGGAGGCCCTGGCCATCTATCGTGACAGGAGGCATGAGGTGGATCTTGTCATCCTGGATATGATCATGCCCGGTATGGGTGGGGGTGATGTCTATGACAGACTGAAGGAGGTCAACCCCGATATCAGGGTCCTTCTCTCCAGCGGATACAATATCGACGGGGAGGCGAGCGTCATTCTGGAGCGGGGCTGTAACGGCTTCATCCAGAAGCCCTTCAAAATCAGTGACCTCGCACAAAAGGTCAAGGAAATCTTGAAAATCTGACAGGAACGGCGATGTTATCCGAAAAATTAAAAAAACTCAGGCCCTATGTCCCCGGTGAACAGCCTCAAGACCGGGCCTACTTGAAGCTCAACACCAATGAAAACCCCTATGCCCCGTCTCCGCGTATCAGGACGTTCCTCCAGGACTTTGATGTAGGGGATCTGAGGCTTTATCCAGACCCGCTCCTTGGGGGTCTCCGAGAAAAGATCGCCCTCAGATATGGCATCGATAGGGACCAGGTATTTGTAGGCAACGGTTCAGACGAGGTCCTCTCATTTGCCTTCTATGCATGCTTTGACGGGATCCGGGGACCCCTGCTCTTTCCCGAATTCACCTACACCTTTTATCCTGTTTATTGTGATTTCTACGGAATCACCTACAAGAAGATCCCACTTGAACCCGATTTCTCGATAGATACACGGAGGTTTTTGGAAACACCGAACTCCTGCGGGCTTGTCTTCGCCAATCCGAACGCACCCACCGGCATAAACCTTCCCCTCGACAAGATCGCGCACCTCCTTGAGAACTATCCCCGGGACAATGTGGTCCTGATTGACGAGGCCTATGTAGATTTCGGAGCTGAAAGTGCGATCCGCATGATCAAAGACTTTGAAAATCTCCTCATTACCAGGACCATGTCCAAGGGCATGTCCCTGGCCGGTCTCCGGTTGGGCTTTGCAATGGGCAGCCCGGCCCTGATCAAGGCCCTTTTCACAGTCAAGGATTCCTTTAATTCCTATACCGCGGACAGTCTGTCGCTCAAGATAGGAGAGATCGCCATCGGTGACGAAGACTATTACCGGGGGATTACCGAAAAGATCATCGCCGCCAGGGAGTACCTTTCATCTGAACTCCAAAGCTCGGGATGGCGCGTATTGCCCTCCATGACCAATTTCATATTCGCTTCAAAAGAGGGGATCCCGGGGCAGACCGTCTATAGCCGACTGAAAAAGGAGGGGATTCTCGTGCGGCATTTTGATATCGAGGGGATCAAGGATTTTGTCCGCATCACTATCGGGAAGCAGGCAGACATGGAACGATTTGTCCAGGTGGTCACGTGCCTCTTTTGACTTCTCAAAGACAGGGAAGAATCTTCAGGAAGATGACTTTACCATCTCCCGGGGCGTAGAAATCCATGAGCGTTGTTTCTATCCTGTAGCCTGATGCCCTGTAAAAGGCATTGGTCGGCTGGTATAGATCCCGCGAGGATGTCTCCACATAGATCCGTGCCCCGCCCATGCCCATGATAATCCTCTCGGTCCTCGTCAGGAGGTCCCTGCCGACTCCTTCCCCCCTCCGGGCATTGTGGACCGCGATCCAGTACAGGTCATAGCTATGGAGGGTACAGGGGATCGGACCGAAACAGGTATAGCCGACGACTCTTCCCCTCTCTTCAGCAAAGAGGAAGTGGTAACCACTCGCGATTCCCTTTGAAAGCCTTTCCAGGACGAGCTCGCAGGCCACCTCGATCTCGGCGGGGTGGAAGAACCCTGAGGATTCGACGATCTCCCTTATGCCGGCCGGATCCGTAGGAAGCGGCTCTTCTCTGAAATTCAGGGGTTCCGAAATGCCTGCCCCCCCCCTTTTGTTCCGGTTTTCCGGGAGGGCATCGGGATGGATTTCCCATATATTCACAATTGGTTGTAAGCCCCCTCCCATAGGCCAAGGAAAAAACGACGCGCGTTGACTCCAAGGGATCGGATCCTGTAACCGCCCTCCTGTATGACAACAGTAGGCAATCGAAGACTGCCGATCATCCTCCCGTTGCCCTGGAAGTCCTTCGGATTGAGGCTCCAGGTGCCCGTGGGATCACCGTTGGCGGTATCCAGCCCAAGGGCCAGCACAAGGAACTCGGGCTTGAATCTCATCACGCGCCTCAGGGCCCGGGCCAGAGCCTCCCGGTACTGCTTTCCATCGACCTTTTCCCCGAGTGGGATGTTGACGTTCAGTCCCTCCCCCGGCCCCCTACCCCGTTCATCTGCAAAACCGCTGAAGTAGGGATAGGCAAAACTGGGGTGCCCGTGGATGGAAAGGGTGAGGACATCGGAGCGGCGATAAAAGACATTCTGGGTCCCGTTGCCGTGGTGGTAGTCGATGTCCAGGACGGCCACGCGTCCATAGCGGCTGAGATAATCGGCCGCCACGGCTGCGGAATTGAAATAGCAGAATCCCCCAAAGGCCCTCTTTTCGGCATGGTGCCCTGGGGGACGCACCAGGGCATAACCGAGGCGGTAGCCCTCCAGAATCTTTTGGGCCACGGTGAGGGCGCAGTCTACAGCCCGCTTCGAGGCCATATAGGCGTTTTCATTGATGGGGGTGAAGGTATCGATACAGTAATAGCCGGCTCGAATCGGCAGTTCCTTCGGAGGCCGGGCGTTGTTGCGTATGGGGAAGACATAGGGATAGACCGAGGTACCGGGTTTGATCACGGTGCAGACCTTTTTGAAGTAATCCACGTACCGACCGTCGTGGACGGCCCTGATGTGTCGTTCCGGAAAGTCATGGACGCCGATCCTTTCAAAGAGTTTCGTAGGTTCGATCTCCCGGAGGATGGCCCCAATCCTGACCGGAGACTCCAGATAACCCCGCTCCCGGACGTGGTGGATATCGTGTTTGTCATTGACCACCAGGACGATGCTTTTCTCAACGGACCTGACCGAACCGACCGGGAGGACCGGCTTCTCTTTGACGTACCTCGGTTCCCTCAGACGCAGGGGATCGTCCTTGAGGGAACGGACCACCGTGTCGATATATTCCCTGGGGCACAAGTCTCCATATTTTCTCTGTAAAATGGCCTGGACGATCCGCTTTGTTCGATCCCGACCAAGAGCCGCCGTCCTTCCAAGGCCGTCAAAAACCAGGTAGGGCGGACAATCATCGTCCGGATTCACCGGGGTTTCGTAGGCCGTGTTGATGAGGGGTCTTGCCCCGTAGCGCTCATAGAATCGAAGGCGCGCGGCGTTCTGCTTCAGGATGGTCCGGTCCCGGCAGAGATTGGGGTCGTCAGGAAGGCACTCGAAAAAGAGGCCGATGCTCTTGAGAGACAGGGCCTCCTCCCTGACCCTCTCGTAAAGGGCACTCCCGAAACCGCCTCCCGTGAGGTGTTTTGCCGCAGCGATAAAATCGAGGAAGCTGAAATCGAGATCCGGGGCGTGGTGAAGGAGGGCGAACCCCTTTACGCCCGCTCTCGCCCCTTCGGCCACGAAAAGCACGGAACGAAAGCGGAATTTCAAAGGATTGCGCAATTGTTCGGGCAGTTTGCGGATCTCCTCCTCAGAGAGGAGTGGAAACTGCTGCCGCAGGATCTCCTGGATCTGCACGATGATCAAGCGATTCAAAGGGATCAGGTCATCGTAAATACGTCTGATTCGAAACACGGCTGATGGATTCCTTATTAAGAGTGACCTCGGCGACTGCTTCAGGGTTCCGTTGCGCGGTAAGCAAAACGACTCCCCATATCCTTGAGGACCCTTCGAATCACCCTGGAAAAGGAAAGCCCCCCTTCGGCGGCCGCGGCCGCAAAACCCGCATCAGGGGAGAGGCAGGGATTGGTGTTTATCTCCAGGACCCAGGGATGATTTTCCTCATCCACCCGGAAATCGATCCTCGCGTATCCCCGGAGATCGAACAGATGCCAGCACTCCAGGGCCAACTTTTTGAGGTCCTCCAGCAGTGCTGTATCCCTGGAAGGGAAACGGAATCTTCTGGGTGTATGATGGTATTCAAAGGAGTTCTCGTCCCACTTGGCCCTGTATCCGACCAGCCGCCTCTTTCCGGGCGGAAAGGTGTCAAAGCAGATCTCCGCCGGTGGGAGCACTTCCGGACCCTGCGGGGCGGCGAGCAGGGAGAGATTGAATTCCCGACCCTCGATGAATGTCTCGGCCAAACAATCCCCACCAAGATCCATCCGTCGATTTTCCATTTCCTCCAAGAGTGCCGATCCGTCCTTGACAGTCACCACGGAATCTTCCTCAATGCCGATGGAGGCGTGTTCCCACACGGACTTGATGATGAAGGTCCCTTGGACCGGGCCCCCGAAGGTCTTCAGTTCTTTGCGGGAAAAGAACCCGGGTGTGGGGACGGCGGTTCCACGGAGTATCCTCTTGGCGATCAGTTTATTGGAGGTGGTACAGAGCGCATCGGCCCCGGAGCCGGTGTAGGGGATCTGTAGGGCATCCAGGATACCGGCGGGGAGGTGGATGAGACGACCCTGCCCTCCAACGGATTCCACGAGGTTGAAGACAAAGGCCGGCGGTTGCATCATGAGTGCATCGAAAAACGCCCTAAGATCCAAGGAAAGGGTGAGCTCGTAGGGTTCATACCCCAGCCCCCGGAGTGCGCCGGCCACGGCCTCGGTCTGGACCAGGACGTCCTTTTGATCCGCATTCCCCTTCCGCCCGTCAACGCGGTCATGGATAATGGCGACTTGAGGGTTCATATCGACACAAAGGTCATGGGGACGCTTGAGGCGGACATCAGTGCTTGCCCCCTGCGGCGGTCACGGCCCTTTTCAGAGCCGGAGAAGGACGGAGCCGTGAGAAGGCCGAATCCATGATCCTTCCGATGAGTTCACGGTAGGACATGCCTGCCATTTCGCACAGTATCGGAAGATCGGAATGCTCGGGATGAAGCCCCGGGAGGGGATTGATCTCCATGAACTGGGGATTTCCCAGGGCATCGGAACGCAGGTCCACCCGGGCTGCATCCCGGCATCCCAGGCAGCGGTAGGCCTGAAGGGCCAGTTCCTTGGCCTGTAGGGCTTCGAGGTCATCCACGAGGCGATAGCTCACCAGTTCCTTGAACTTCTCCTTGTTCCAGAAAGAATAGACCTCGGGTTCCGCCTTGGCCCCGAGGATCACCTCCATCACACCCACGGCCACGGCCCCCTTTCCGTTCCCCAGGATGCCCACGGTGAACTCCCTTCCGGGCAGGAATGTTTCAACAATGACGTGCTGGTCATGGACGCGGAGGAGCATTTCGCAAACCAACGCCAGTTCATCCCGGTTTGTGATCTTGGAGGCGGCATTGATTCCCTTTCCGGTCCCTTCAGCAACGGGCTTTGCGAAAAGGGGATAGGCAAGATCGACGGATCCCACATCCTCGAGATCCTCCAGGATCCGGAAATCCGGCGTAGCCAGACCCGCGTCCCGAATCACACGCTTGGTCATTCCCTTGTGGAGCGTGAGTGCCAGGACCATGGGGTCTGAAAAGGTGTAGGGGATTCCGTGGGCCTCCAGAAGGGCCGGCACCTGGGCCTCTCTTGCAAAGCCCTTGAGACCTTCGGCGATATTGAAGACCAGGTCCCAGGACTTTCCTGCTGCGATACGCCGGGTAAGGTTACGCACGTGCCCGATGGGATCCGTTTCATAGCCCAGGGACTCCAGGGTCTCCCGGATGCCGTCAATGGTCTCCCTGCGGTCGAACTCCGCGGCCTCCTCCGGCGTGAACCCCTCTGCGAGGTAATCGTCACGAAGGTCATAGGTCATGCCGACGATCATCGCGCCTCTCCCTGAAACATCCCATGGTGGTCGCCGGGAGATTCCTGAAATACCCCGCTGTCCCCGGTATCAGGGTAACGGAATAGACGGTTTTCGTAGTTTCTGAGAAGCAGATCGTCCCCTTCCCTGCCCTCCAGGTAATCCGGGAGGAGCGGGACCTTTCCGCCTCCTCCGGGCGCGTCGATCGCATAGGTGGGGACGGCATAGCCCGTGGTGTGCCCCCTGAGCCCGCGAATGATCTCCAGCCCCTTCACCACAGGGGTTCGGAAATGGCTCGAACCCGTGATGGGATCGCACTGATAGAGGTAGTAGGGCTTTACCCGGATCCGAAGGAGCCCGTGCACGAGTTGACGCATCGTTTCCACAGAGTCGTTAATCCCCTTGAGAAGCACGGTCTGACTGCCCAGGGGCACGCCCGCGTCGGCAAGACGCTCACAGGCCTGGGCCGTCTCCGGGGTCAGTTCATCCGGATGGGTAAAATGGATGCTCACCCAGAGGGGATGATAGTGTTTGAGAAGGCGGCAGAGGGCGGGTGTCACACGCTGGGGAAGCACAACCGGGGCCTTGGTGCCGATACGAAGCATCTCAACGTGAGGGATTCGTCTCAGTCGTGACAAAAGCCAGTCCAGGGATTCGTCCGGCAGGGTGAAGGGATCGCCACCCGAAATGAGCACATCTCTTACGGCCCGATTTCCTTCGATATAGGCCACGGCCGCCTCCCATTGGCTGCGGTGAAAAGCGGTCTCGCCGTGGTGTCCCACCATGCGCGACCGCGTGCAGTAGCGGCAATAGGTAGAGCAGAAATCCGTGACAAGGAAGAGAACCCGGTCGGGATAACGGTGTACGAGACCGGGCACCGGGCTGTACTGATCTTCTGCCAGAGGGTCTTCCGCCTCTCCCGGGGAGGAGATCCTCTCGGCGGGAACCGGCAGGACGGCACGGCGCAGGGGTTGGAGGGAATCCTTCGGATCAAGAAGAGCGGCATAGTATGGCGTTACGGCCACCGGGAAAAGAGAGGCCGGACGGTTCATGGCCATTCTCTCCTCCTCGCTCAGCTGAAGGAATTTTTCAAAACTGTGACATTGCGTGATCCGGTTTCGAAGCTGCCAGCGCCAGTCATTCCAATCGTTCCGAGTGGCGTCGGGAAAAAACTTTTTTCTGAAGGAACAAGCTCGAGGACCGGAGCGAAACCGGGGGAGGTGAGGAACTTCTCTGATTTCTATGATTTTTTTTCTTGCTTTGACGGATTTTTCACTGTCTGGATTTGGCGGGGTAAACGTTATCTGAGTCCCTGATGCCCCATAGGGACTGGGAGGTTCAAACTCTTCTGCATTCAGTGTTCCTTTATCCATCGTGCCATATGCCCCCTTAAAAAATTGGCTCAAAGTGATGGGCCGAATCGGCCCTTATTCTCCTTTTTTGAGCATAAGGCGTGCCAATTCGATAATATCTTGAATTTATGGAATATTTCGCACAAGAGCCTGAGTCCATTTGATTTGTGAGTTCCGATATGGGTGACCCGGCCGAAAGCAGACGAGTCCCCGGGGGAGGCTTTAGTATGTAACCATCTTATATCATTAACCAAATAAGTTTTCGGAAACACCTATTCCTAAATTTTCCAAATCAGAATTTCTGGTTCCTCTTTTGCCATGAATCAAGAGAGATAAAAGAACAGCGTTCCACAGGGAGCACAGTAAAGAGAACAGGCCTGCGCCCGCCCGCAGCGGCCGCTTCTTTTGCGGACACTATAGTGCGCTCATAGATAAATCCATCCCATAAGCACCAACAGAGAGAAGACCGTCACAGGGATGCCGACCCTGGCGTGCTCTCTGAAAGTAATCTCCACCCCGTATTGCTTTGCCTGTTCAATGACAATGAGATTGGCAATGCTCCCAATCAGAATCAGGTTGCCTGCAAAGGTGCTGGACACGGCCAGGGTATACCACTCAATAGGGTTGGCAGGATCCAGGAATCTGATGAGCAACATGGTGGCCGGCACATTGCTGACAAGATTGCTCGTGACCGTGGATACCCCTGTAAGGATCAGCGGGTTGCGAAGATCGATGCCCCTCTGATTCAGAAACTCCATGATGATCGCCGGGAGATTTTCCTCCGAAATCCCCTTGATGACGACAAAAAGGGCACAAAAGAGGATAATCAGGTGCCAGTCAACCAGTTTGATCATGCTGTGGGTCTTCATTTTGCGACTGCAGAGCAGGACTCCGGCCATCGCGATGGCGGACAGTTCACGGGGGATTGAAGTGAAGAAGAGAAAGACAAGAATACCGGCGACCAGGAGGCCCTTTGTACTCTGCCAGAGATTGAACTCGGGCCAGTTCTCCCTCATGCCGGCCCGCGAGACGGCCTGCGGCGTGCAGAAACCATTGCGATATGACACGCAGATGATGAGGTAACTCCCCACCAGCGCCAAGACCGCCGGGGGCCCGCACCAGGCCAGGAATGCTCCGAAGGGGAACCTCCCGACCTGGCCGATCAGCATGTTCTGCGGATTTCCGATGATGGTTGCAGCGGAACCGATATTGCTGGAGACGGCAAGGCCGATGAGAAAGGGTAAAGGGTTTTTATCCGACTTCACCAGGGCCACGGTAATCACCGGAGTAAAGGCAAGGCAGACGATATCATTGGCCAGGACCGCGGAGAGTAACGCGCTCGTGACCATACAGACAAACAGGAACAGTCTCGGGCGATCGAACAACAGGGCGATCCGAGAAGCTGTCCGGGTATAAAAGCCGCCGAGCCTCAATTGGGCCGAAAGAATCATGAGGGCGTAAAGCAGGACGATGGTCGGAAAGTCTATTCCCGTGATGGCCTGGTCAAGGGAAATGACTCCACCGACAACCATCCCGATAGCGCCAAGCAAGGCGATCCCCGTTCTGTCCAGGACCAGGCCCGGAACCCTGCCAAGGGCGACTCCCACATAGGTGAGCAAAAATATTGTAAGCGCAAGCATTTCTAAAGGATTCGTTTCAGCCTTTTTTCAAGCCACCTTTTTTGATGAGTGAAAGCCCAAAGTCCTTGTAAAACTTGAGGAGTCCCTCCACCGGTCTCTCAAAAAAACCGGTCACAGATTGCACTTTCCTCCCACTAAGAGGGGACGGAGATGAGAGGGACGCCCGTCGCTCCCTCCCGGAGGAAAGGAAAGTCTTCCCCTCCAAAACCCCGGCCATGAGCCCGATGAGGGTGTTCCGGGATAGTGGCCTTTCGTATGCCCCAGTTTTCCTCTTGGGATGTGAGCATAAAATAATTCTTTTATGAATGTATAGATCTATTTATTTTCTCCTATCGTTGTCCCAAAAAATAGAATGGGCCGCTCCAGGCAGGGGCCGGGATATAGGAGCCGAGGCCTGTAAGCAATAGGCTGCAGGGTGAAGCGATCGCTTGCTGGCGCCCGAGGAAAATCTTCGTTTATAACATCTTGACATGCAACGTCCCTCTGCCTATTCTCTGCCCGTGGCAAATACGGTATCTGAGGGTGCATGTGTTAGACTTTTTCCTATATCTCTTGACCGCCTTCGGGGTTCTCTTCGGGGTTGTATGCCTCTGGATAGCCGTGTATTACTGGACGAACCCGCGGGTGGAAAACCCCGACGGAAACGCCTGTATCACAGGCACGTGCGGGGATACCATGGAGATCCGCCTCAGATTCCAGGATGACAAGGTTGTCGAGACCTCGCACTGGACCGACGGATGCGCCTACAGCCTGAACTGTGTCTACGCAGCGGCCCGTCTGGCCAGAGGAATGACACCGGACCAAATCCTGGAGATCGACAGCGATACCATCAAGGAATCCATCGGCGGTCTTCCCAGTGACCATACGCATTGCGCCCGCCTTGCCTATGAAACTCTCCAAGCCGCTCTGGATGATTACATGAGGAAGCAGACCAGAAGACCACCACAAAACAAAAAAGAGTGCCACCATCTTTTTGCCCAGAAAAAGCCTTGACTCTCCGGGACGGCATGTTAATAAGTGGGAC
>JBMNCO010000113.1:0-8821 GCA_049366815.1 Desulfatiglandales bacterium
TATGAAACGCAATCTCACCCTGTCCATTGATGATGACCTCCTCAACAAGGCCAGGATCATCTGTCAAAAAAGGCATACGACGCTGACAAAATTTGTGAGATCCCATTTGGAATCATTGGTCCACCATGACGAAGAATACCAGGGTGCCATGAAACGAATCATCGCGTTGATGAATGAAAGACCGATTCGTGTCGGGGAAAAAGCCTGGTCCCGAGAGGCGCTGCATGAGCGATAATATCTTCTTTGATACCAATGTGTTGGTCTATGGTTTTGATTCGTTGGATTTTCATAAACATGACATCGCCTCACGTCTTATTATCGAGTCCTTTGAGCAGGGCACCGGAGTCCTCAGCACACAAGTCCTGAAAGAGTTCTATGTTACCGTTACTCAAAAGATCTCCCACACCATGCCCGTGGAGAAGGCTGAACAGGTCGTTCGTGACTTTGCTCTGTGGCCGGTTGTGGAAACCACTGTTCCCCTTATCCTGCGAGGCATCCACATTCAGCTCAAAAACAGGTTGTCCTTCTGGGATGCCATGATCGTAGCAGCGGCGAAAAATGGGGACTGTTCTTTGCTCTATACCGAAGACCTTGGCCACGACACGGTCATAGAAGGTATCCGCATCCGCAATCCATTCGCAAACCACGAGCCTGCCTGACGCCCACTTCATCCTTTTTCCATCCGCTCATGTCAGGAGCCCTTAGAGAACCTTCCCCTTTGAGGTCTCGATTTGCGGCTTCAAATCAGAATCCCAAATTCCAACCGCACCATGCCCTTCCGTTTGGTCCAAAAATGGGGAAAAACTCCCCTCATTCTACACCCCCACCTAGGTCATCTAATGTCCTACCTGAATTTTGCATGAATGATTTTGAATAGGATGAATAGCCATTTTAAATCAGCATGTTATATTATATTTTCATAAAAGCTGAGGTATCGACCGGGCAATTTTTTGCAGGGTGACAAACGTTCAAAATTGTCCACCCTTCGGGGCAACGATTTTGTAAAATCCGCTGCGCTGTAAAGGGTTCGCGGTAAAGTGCTACAGCTTTACCCTTGATGCCTTGCATCTTTCACAAACTCGGCGCCTGCAAAATCCAGGTCCCAGGTCCCCCCAAAAGGTCATTTTGCGACATAAATCTTGGTCATCTTTTCGATCTCCGCCCTGATTTCCTCCCGCAGGGCCTCGGGCGCGATCACCTCCACGTCCGCGCCGAACTGGAGCACCCGCATTCTCACCTCCCGGAAATCGGACACCGGGAAGGTCAGTCGAAGGCCGCCGTCCGGGAGTTCCTGCATTGCCTGGTCACGGTGCCAGGCCTGCTCACGGATCCAGGGTGCCCGGAAGGCGTTGAACTCCAGGATCACGCGGACCGAATCCGCTCCCTGGAAGATGCCGAAGCTCTCCTGGATCAGGGGGTCCCATTCCTCCCTGGGCCTGGGGTCAAAATGCTCCCCTGTCAACAGGGTGTCGGACATGCGGGAGAGATAAAATTTGCGCCAGCCCCCACGCAGACGGCACCAGCCGATCAGGACCCAACTGCCCATGTAGTGCTGGAGATGGTGCGGGGCGATCTTTCTTGAGGTTGCCCGGCCCCCTGCCGGTGAGATATAGCGGCACGCTATGACCCGCTCCTCGAGGAGGGCCGTCGTTACGGTCCGGAATGTGGCGGCCGGGGCCGGAGAGTGGCCGTTCCACACGGCCGAGAAGGCGTGGCGGAGTTTTTCCCGGCTGTATCCGATCTCCCCCATGACCGCCATCAGTTTCCGCCCGAAGGAGTGGATGCTTTCGCTGATGAGGCCTCCGGCGCTTTCGGACAGGAGATTCCTGGCAAGAAGAATGGAGACGAGCTCCGCCTGTGAGACTTGAATTTCAGGAAGGGTGAAACTCCGGTCCGCATACCGGTAACCTTTAAGGCCCGGGTCATATTCAAGGGGGGCCAGGAGGCGGTCACGCAGGAATTCTATACTGCGCTGGGCCGTCTTAATGGAAATTTCAAAATGCTCCGCAAGCTTCCTCGCGTTGGGGTAACGGCCCATGCGGACCTGGTTGTCGAACCAGTAATATCTTTCGAGTGCGAGGAGTTCACCCATCGTGTCCTCCTAGAAAGGGAAGTACCCGATGGGGCCTCACCTGCTTCTGCCCAGACTGGAAAGGCGGGGTATCGCGGCCGGAAAATGTGGAGAGCGTGTCTTTCGTTTCCATACTAGAACGTGATAAGTCGAAGAGGAGAGCGGAGAAGTTTCCCAGATTCAAAAAAATACGTATAAAATACCGCTCTTCAGTTGCAATAAGAAAATCTTGGTCCGGAAATACTGAAGGAAATTCATAGACTTCTTTTTGTTTTTTGTCAAGGATGACAGACTTTTCTGAATTGGCTTTCATGCCTCAACATGAATTGCATGCACGAAGCGTCTGGGGAAATTTGGCAGCAGAATGCATCCTTTAAGGTGATTGGGCAGAGGGAATGGAAAGAGATTGGAGCCGATTTTTGAATGGAGGCGTGAGGAGCAAAGAGAATTGTTTTGTCGGCACTTCAATCCAATTGCACAGGCCATGTCTTCTCAGCTTTGAGAAGGTCCCATGAAAAGAAAGGGTGTCCTCTCCCGGCATTCCATTGGTCCGCCGGGAGAGACACCCTCATAAAGAACCCGTTGATCCTGTTCCGGGTTACCAGTACCAGTCCGATCCCATGCCCACATCGGACTCTACAGACAATACCCCCTTGACTTCCTTTGCGACAACGGGAATAGCATCCATCACGGCCTCTGATGCGACGTTTCCGTTTATTGTCACTTTTCCGCTGTCGGCCTGAACCTTGACAAAAGAGGCCTTGGTCCGCGGATCCTTGGCCAGGGTGATCCACACCCTGCTGCTGAGGGCAAGATCCTCAAGTATCTTTTTGGATTCGGCCGTGGGCTTGAAGTCATCCAGCTCGACGATGCGCACAACCGTCTCGCATGCACCCTCAAGACTCATCCGTTCGAGATTCAGGACAATGTCATAATTGGCGGCGTTCTGCCAGTCAACCCCGTAAAGAAAACGGGTCCAGCGGTCCCGCTCGTGATCAACTTTTCGGATGTATGCAATGGCCTCCTCCCGGCCCATTTTTAATCGTTCCATACAGGCGGTTACACGGAATTCCATGTCCGCGATCACCCTGATGCGAAGGATGCGCGAAATATCACCGAGAAGAAGATGGCCCACGTGGCCGTGATACACCAGATTTCCTGATTCGACCTTGTCCAGGAGTACTGCGGTGAGGCATTTTAAATAGGCAATACGTTTCCCCGGAACTTCCTGCCAAAAAGGGGGCGGCTCGTTAATGGCGGAGGAAAGTTCATTTTCCGATATTCCAAAGCTTTTCGCCGCATCCTGCATGATCTCTTCACGGCTGAAGCAGGGATAACCCAGACGTTCGGCCAGTCGTTCCGCCAGAATCTTTCCCCCACTGAAGGTACCGCGGGAAACCGTGATGATCGCCATGATAGCCCTCCTTTCTGCATCCTTTGAAATTTTGAGTTGACAGCAAATCCGAATGAAAGGGATGAGACCTTTTCAACCCCCGCCGGTGTAATCCAACAACCAATACCCTGTTTATTCTATATCATTTTGGTCCCTTTTCCAAAATAGAATGTACGCGCTGTTTGTCCTTCTTGAAACCGCTGTAGATTTTTGCAATGCCGCAAGTGAGTTTCCGGACCTGAAGACGGTCCAGGCCGGCCGACGCGATCTCCCGCAAAAATGTGGCCGAATCCGGGAAGGCCTTCACGGATTCGACGAAATAGGTGTATGCGTTCGGGCTTTTCGCAATCCGGTTGCCTATGGGCGGCAGGATATGGTCAAAGTAAAGACGATAGAGAAGGCCCAAGAGCGGATTCTCCGGATAATCGAACTCCATCACAAGGAGCTGGCCGCCGGGTTTAAGGACGCGGCTGAATTCGGCAAGGGCCTGCTGACGCTGGGGGATGTTCCGGATCCCGAAGGCGATGGTCACCGCGTCAAAGGAGGCGTCCAGGAAAGGCAGGCATCGATTGTCCCCCGTGAAGAGGCGGATCCTGTCTTGCAACTGCATCGCCCTCACCTTTTTCCGGCCGATCTCCAGCATGCGAGGAGAAAAATCCAGGCCGATGATCCTGCTCCGGGGACGCCGTCTGCTGATCTCGATGGCGACCTCGGCCGTTCCGGTGGCGGCATCCAGGATAAGGGCCCGGTCCCGTGTCTCTATGGCCTCGGCGAAGATCCTTCTCCAGGCTACATCTCTTCTGAGAGAGAGAAAGCTGTTCTGGAAGTCATAGGAAAACGCGACGTCATCAAACAGCCTCCGGACATTCAAATCCTTTGTCATGGGGCCATGTCCTTATTTTGTGCGCTCGCTGCTTCCGGAAGGCGCTGTGCCCGGGAATCTAGGCCCTGACGGGCAGCCAGATCCCCTCGTGCAGCCAGATACGTGAAAAGGCATCCCCGGGAGAGACCACCTTGTCCGCGAGCCTGTCGTAATCTATCTCGATCTCCTGCCCGTACATGGGATCCCAGGGCTCCAGGATCACACCGCCATTTTCAGACTTCACGAAAACGGGCCTGCGCGGTTCGCCCCAGGACTTGGTCCGGACCGCTTTTTCCAGTTCCCGCAGGCTCCTGAAGGCCAGCAATTCATGAAGGGTGATCACCGTCGGCGGACTCAGGGGAATCGCGCCTTCCATATTCCCCCTGAGGCCGTCTTCCGGCCTGACCCACAGGCCATGGACGGTCTCCAGGTCATCCGGGACGCATTTCTGAGCCTCAGGCATGAAGGCCAGGAAGAAACGCGTATCAAATCGTCTGTGCATGGCCTCCGGGGTAATCCAGTGTGCCCAGGGGAAAAGCTCCGAAAAGGACAGCGACCACCCTTCCCCCAGTACCTTTTCTTTAAACCATCCCTCACCCAGTGCGCCCGAGGACCGAAGCCGGCAGACCCTGTCCAGGGATTCCTCGAACCCCGCCTCTTTGCGTGAAAGGAATACCCCCGCCTCTTCGAAGGTCTCACGGATCGCCGCCACCCCGTATGCGATGATCCCCCTCAGATCCAGGCCGTGCCCGAACCTGCCCAGAAGCGATTCGGCGGACAGATCGATACAGTCTTTCCAGGATTCGGCATGCCATTCCTCCGGGTCCACGGCACCCCCGGGGAACACATAATTGCCCGGGAAAAAACCGCTCCCCCTGCTCCGCTTGAGCAGGTAAACCTGGAGATCTCCTTCCTGTTCTCTGACGAGGATAATGGTTGAAGCGGGCCTCACTTCCTTTATGTCTCGTTCGTTTATCTCCATGACCCGCTATGTTAACCAACTATCCCGGAATTCACAAGGATTGTTATGAGTTTTCAGGAACGATCAGCCCTTGCGCTCTCCCGGTCTCCCGGCCTGCCTCTGTTTCATCATCTCCCTGAAGATCACCAGTTTCTGGACATCCTGGGTCCCCTCCCCTATGGATTCGGCCCAGGCATCCATGGGAAATTTATGGATGGGGTGGTCGAATATGACGGAAGATGCCCCAAAAATGTCCGCGGCCCATTGCGTTACCCTTCGAGCGGTCTCCACGGCCATATACTTGGCGACCGATGATTCGAGGCGAAAATCATCCTGGTGTTCCATGGCCCAGCAGGCCTTCAAGAGCAAAAGGCGCACGGCCTCTATGCGGGCTCGGCAGTCCGCCGCTTCAAAGGCCTTGGCCTGGAAGTTCCATATCCTTTCACCGAAGACTTTCCTTTTCTCGCCATGATCAAGGGCCAGTTCCAGTGCCCCCTGCGCCGTGCCCAGGGTCAGGGCGCTGAAATGGACCCGGCTGTGATTGAAGAGGCTCAGGACCTGCTGGAGCCCCCTCCCGCGTTCACCGAGGAGGTGATCATCCGGGACAAAGACCCTGTTCAGGGCGATTCGGGTCAGGTCCGACGGGAGCAAGACGTGCTTTTTCAGTTTTGTTCTCTTTACACCGTCCCCGGAAAGATCCACCAGGAACATGGACAACCTTCGGTTCCTCTCAGCCTCGGCGTCGGAAATCGCCGTGACCAAGGCAAAGTCGCTGACAAGGGCATTGGACACATAGGCCTTGCTTCCCGTCAGGCGCCAGCCTCCCTTGACCTTTTCCGCATTCATGGCAATACCCGCCACATCGGTTCCGGCCGTGTTTTCAGAGTTCCCGAGGCAGAACAGCAGGTCGCCTCGCACCCCGGGGGGCCCATACGCCTCTTTCAGTCTGTCCGACCCGAAGAAATCCAGGGCACCCAGCCCCAGGTCCGTGTGC
Source organism: Desulfatiglandales bacterium (assembly GCA_049366815.1). GTDB lineage: Bacteria > Desulfobacterota > DSM-4660 > Desulfatiglandales > HGW-15 > CAYNYM01. Next base: position 6,282 of record JBMNCO010000113.1, read on the forward strand.
ACCATGACGGCCAGGGCCACCCCGGGGGATATGCGGGCGATCTCTTCCATGACCATCACGGCCTGCTGGTGCGACCGCCTCCTGAGGACATTTTTCTCCGCCTCAAAACCGAACCATCCGTTCCCGCCCATGGCCTCGAAGAAAGGCCTGGGTATGACGCCTTTCCTGAACCAGGCTGAAATGTAGGGCGCCAGATTCTTCTGCAGAAAGGCCTTGAAATCCGTCCTTTGGCGAACGTCTTCTTCAGAGATTGAAAAATCCATTCTTTTGCTCCTTCTCCGCCCTTCGGCGTGCTCGACGCGCGAAATGCAATGGAAAGACCTTTGAGCGCCTCCCTCGGTCTACCCGACAGACCGGGCTCAACCGGCCGTCCACCCATGATACACAACACCGTGGGGTGATCAAAACATTTTGTCGGGCGCCCCCTCAATCCTTTAAATTTTTTCAGCAGTGTCCGCTCAGGATTTTACAGAAGCTGCTTTCCACACAGTTATTGGAACGGGCTAAATTCATACCTTTTTTTAAATTCAGTGTTTTCCTGGCTAAAATTAGGTTGTTCACCCCATTTCACAAACAGAGAGGGCGGAGTATTTTTTCAAGTCAATCCGCACTATTTTTTCTCAACTTACTTTTCCCTTTGGGCCGGATAAAGGAGGCGCACCATGGAGAGCGTGATGCTCGCCTACGGGGGATACAATGAGGGAGGCCGGGATATCCTCTTTGCCGTCCTCTCCCGCCGGGGCGACCGGGACAAAATTCCGTTGACGCTCATGCATGCATCTTCTATTTTATTTAGATCACATGTGAATCCGTTAGGTGAGGTCAGGATCTTTACGTTGTCGAGACCGTCGTGATAATCCAGAAACAGGTTCCTTGTTCATACACTTCAATATAGAATAGGCCTCATGGAAAATGCGAGACCCTCCAGCCGGTTCCGCCCCTCAGGCAGGCTCTTTCAGATGCAAACCGTCATGCTCCGGGTCTGCTATGCCCTGATCCCCCTGGTCATCGCTTCCGTCTATCTTTTTGGATGGCGCTCTCTGGCGCTCATTGCACTGGTTTTCCTGTTCGGCATCGGATCGGAGGCCATGTTCACCCTGAGGCAGGGAAAGCCTGTGACCTCAGCCGTTTTTGTGACCTGTCTCATCTTTTCTCTCTCGCTTCCCCCTACCCTCCCGTTTTGGATGGCCGTGGTCGGCATCGTGGCCGGTGTGGTCTTGGGCAAGATGGCCTTCGGAGGGTTCGGACAAAACGTCTTCAACCCGGCCATGGCAGGCCGTTGTTTCATCTATATAACCTTCCCTGTTCAGATGACCAACACCTGGGCCGAGCCCATGTGGGGAGGTATCGCCGGGTTCGGCAGTTGGTCCTTTCCGGCGGACGCCGTCACCCGGGCCACCCCTCTCACCGACCTGAAGGCGGGCCTTTCCCTTTCCCTTCAGGACCTCTTTCTAGGCAATGTTGCGGGTTCCCTCGGGGAGACACCCGCCCTCCTGATCCTCCTTGGCGGAGGCTACCTGATTTACCGCAAGGCGGCCTCCTGGAAATTGGCCGGATCCTGCCTCCTGGGCGGCATCCTTCTCAGCGCCGTCATGAATCTTGCCGGGGTTCCAGGCATTCCCTCGCCGGGCTATACCCTGCTGTCGGGATCTTTTCTCTTCGGGACCTTTTTTGTCGTGACGGAACCCGTATCCGGCGCAAAGACGGCATTGGGGCAATGGATTTACGGCTTCATGATCGGCGGGCTTGCCGTCGTCCTGAGGGGGTTTTCCAATTTTTCCGAGGGCATCATGTTCTCAGTCCTCCTAATGAACGCCTTTGTCCCGATTTTGGATCGGACGATCCGTCAGGTCAAGGCCGAAAAGAGGTGACGACGTCATGAAAAAGCGCCTCTTTTCCATCCTCTATATGTTTGTTCTCACCTTGTGCTTTACCTCCATGGTGAGCGCCGTGAAGTACTTCAACGAGGAAAGGATAGAGACCAACCAGAGGGTAAAGCTGCAGAAGATTGTTCTCAAGGTCCTCGGCATACCTTTGCGGCAAAAGGCCGCGGATCAGGAACTGGTCAAGGTCTTCGACGCGCGGGTCAAGATTATAGAGGCCGAAGGCAAAGACATTTACGTGGGGTATGAGGAGGACGGCCAAACCGTCCTGGGATATGCCTTCCCCGTTGAAGGGCCGGGGGTATGGGGACCGGTCCAGGGCATGGCGGCCGTGGATCCCGGGGCCGCCAGGATCATCGGCATGGCCTTTTACAGACACTCCGAGACGCCCGGCCTCGGGGGAAGGATATCGGAAGATTGGTTCTCGAATCAGTTCAAGGGCCTTCCCCTTTCCCCTGTCGAAAGGGACAAAAAAATATTTCATCTGAAACCCGCAGGCACGGGAACGCGTCCTAATGAACTGGATGCCATTACCGGCGCCACCGGTACGAGCCGTGCGGTTGAGGCCTTCCTGAACCGGGAGATCAACCACTTTCTCGCAGAATTCAACGTGATTTCAGAAAGGAAATGAACGCCTGAATTCTCGTGAATCGAGAC
>JBMNCO010000113.1:8921-55749 GCA_049366815.1 Desulfatiglandales bacterium
AATTCAACGTGATTTCAGAAAGGAAATGAACGCCTGAATTCTCGTGAATCGAGACTGAATATGCCTAAACCACCGACCGGCAGACAGGTCTTTATCCAGGGGCTCTGGACGGACAACCCCGTCCTGAGGCAGGTGCTGGGGATCTGTTCCACCCTTGCGGTGACCAATCTGGTCCTCAATACCCTGGTCATGAACGCCGGGCTCATCTTCACCGTCACCATGTCCTGCCTTACCGTGTCCCTTCTCCGCAAATACACCCCCATGAGGATCCGGATGATGGCCCAGACCCTGATCATCGCCTCCTACGTGATCATCGTGGATATCTCCATCCGGGCCTATCTGCCGGACATCAGCGAGGCCCTCGGTCCCTATGTGGGGCTCATCATCACCAACTGTATCGTCATGGGACGGTGCGAGGCCTTCGCCCGCAACAACCCGCCCTGGCCCTCTTTCCTGGACGGTCTGGCCATGAGCCTGGGATACGCCTGCGTCCTGCTGATCATCGCCCTGGTACGCGAGCCCCTGGGTTTCGGGTCGATCCTGGGCTTTGCCATCATGCCCGACGGATTCACGTCCTGGACCATCATGGTCATGGCACCGGGGGCCTTTTTTACGCTGGGCATCCTGGTCTGGATATTGAGGGCCTATTTTCCAAAGGTGGCGGAGGAGGCGAAATGATCCTGTGGAAGGGTCCGCGGCACCCGATCAACCCGCGTTTTGAAGAGGCTGTCACATGGTTCAAGTAGATGCAGGCACGCTCTTTTTTGCGGCCGTCTTTACCAACAACATCCTGCTGACCAATTTTCTGGGTCTCTGTCCCTTTCTGTCCGTATCCAGGGAGATACGTCCGGCCCTGGGCCTGGGGGCCGCGGTGGTCTTTGTCATGACCTGCACGGCGGTCATCAATTTCCTTGTCTACACCTATGTGCTCTCTCCCCTGCACCTGGAGCACTTTCGCTACATCGTCTTTATCGTCGTCATCGCGGCCTTCGTGCAGCTTGTAGAAATGGCCGTTGAACGGTTTTTCCCGGCCCTCTACTATGTGCTTGGGATTTTCCTGCCGCTCATTACCGTCAACTGCGCCATTCTGGGCGCCTCTCTCTTTCTCATCATCCGCGAGTATAATCTCCAGCAGTCCATGGCCTACGGGGCGGGGAGCGGCATCGGTTGGATGCTGGCCATCATGGCCGTGGGTGCGATACGGGAAAAGGTCCAGAAGAGCGCCAAACTGCCCAGAGGACTGGAGGGTCCCGCGCTCACCCTCATAATCACCGGTCTGATGGCCCTGGCCTTTGCGGCCTTCAGCGGAATGATACAGATCCAGTGAGGGGCGGTGGATCGCCTCATTCCATACTTGAGGGCGGATCCGTCCGGACCGGAACAAGAAATCTCATTTTCACCCGGCACTTTCCGATTACGACCGATTTTCACCATGAAGGGTCAAGCATGGATCACATTTTCAACGGGCTGATCTTCGGTTGACGGTCCGGCCCCCTGGGCCGGGTCTTGTGGGGTTAAAAAGATCCATGGCGCAACTCATCATCAGCATTCTCATTTTGAGCGGCATCGCCGCCCTCCTGGCGCTGCTCCTGGAGGTGGCGGCGGCCTTTCTTGCAGATTACGGGGAAAAGCATATCCTCATCAACGGGCGGAAAGATCTCCTTGTGGAGGGAGGGAAGCCCCTCCTTGCCACCCTTGCGGAACAGAACATATTCATTCCATCCGCGTGCGGCGGGAAAGGCACCTGCGCCTACTGCAAGGTCAGGATCCACGAAGGGGGAGGCCCGGTGCTTCCGACGGAGACGCCCTACCTGAACCCGCAGGAACTGGAGGAACATGTCAGGCTGTCCTGCCAGGTAAAGGTCAAGGAGGATCTCAAGATTGAGATCCCGGAAGACATCTTTCTCGTCAAGGAATTCCGGGTCAGGGTGGAGAAGATCGAAGACCTGACCTCTGAGATCAAGGGGTTCCATTTCAAAATACTCAGCCCCGAGGAGGGGATCACCTTCAAACCGGGACAATACGTTCAGCTCCACATCCCGAAATATAAACTGACCCGCGGTCCGGAATACCGTGCCTATTCCATCTGCTCCTCGGCCGGGGATCACAACATCCTGGAACTCATCATCACCAGGGCCGAGGGCGGGGCTGTTTCCACTTACGTGCACGAATACCTGAGGGTCGGTGATGAGCTTGTCATAAGCGGGCCTTTTGGTGAATTCTTTCTAAGGGAATCGGAGCGGGACATCCTGTTGATTGCCACCGGTTCGGGTCTTGCCCCGGTCAGGTCGATCCTCGATCAGATCCACAGACAACAGATTCAGAGAAAGACCCTCCTCTTTTTCGGTGCCAAGACCCCTGAGGATCTTTTCTACACGGACTACCTCAACGGTCTCCAGGAACAGATCGCCCATTTTCGGTTTCACCCGACCCTTTCCAGGGCAACCCCCGGAGACAACTGGTCGGGGGAGACGGGGCGTGTCACCGATCTTATCGAAAAATACATTCCGGATGACCCGAACATGGACGTCTATATCTGCGGGGCCCCACCAATGGTGGAGTCCTGTCTTCGGGTCCTCACGAAAAAGGGGATGAGCGAAAAACACATCTATTACGACAAATTCGAATAGATTCACCCTGTTTATAGATCCGGCATTGGAAGTCGTAGATGACATATTTGACCCTGCCTCACGTCCCTGCTCCTTGAGTCGGGGTCGGCCCCTCTTCCGGAAAAGGACCCTCCAATGACCGAACATCTTAATTCTTCACTTGAAGTATAAAGGAAGACAATTTGAAATTTAAGCATGATATTGTGATTATCGGTGCCGGACTCGCCGGTCTGCGTGCGGCCCTAGAGGTCACATGGAAGGCGGACGTTGCACTGATCAGCAAGGTCTATCCCACACGCTCCCACTCCGGGGCCGCCCAGGGAGGAATTGCGGCCGCCCTCGGAAATGAGGAGCCCGATTCATGGCAATGGCACATGTATGACACCGTGAAGGGGGGTGATTTTCTCGCGGACCAGGACGCCGCCGAGGTCCTGGCAGGGGATGCCCCCCGCGCCGTGTACGAACTGGAACACCTCGGGGTGCCCTTCAACCGGACTGAACAGGGGACCATTGCCCAGCGGGCCTTTGGAGGCCATACCGCAGCGTTCGGTAAGAGACCTGTGAAGCGGGCATGTCATGCGGCGGACCGCACCGGCCGGGTCATCCTGGACACCCTTTACGGCCGGGTCCTTCAAAGGGGCATCAAGGTCTACCAGGAGTTTCAGATGGTGGAACTCATTCGAACCGGCGAGGGCATGGTGGGCCTAGTCGCATATGAAACGGCGACGGGAGCGATCCACACCTTTCACTGCAAGGTGATTCTGCTTGCCACGGGCGGGTTCGGAAAGGTCTTCAGGACCACCTCCAACTGCTTTGCCAACACGGGCGACGGGGTCTATCTGGCCTATCAGGCGGGGATTCCCCTGCAGGACATGGAATTCGTGCAGTTTCATCCGACGGGCATCTGCGGCCTTGGTGTCCTTGTCAGCGAGGCGGCCCGTGGGGAAGGCGGCGTATTGCGCAACAGGGACGGCGTGCGCTTCATGGAGACCTATGCCCCGACTCTCAAGGATCTGGCCCCCCGGGATATGGTATCCCGGGCCGTCACCGAGGAGGTTCGCGCGGGAAGGGGCATCGAGGGCAGGGACTTCGTCCACCTGGATCTGACCCGCCTGGGCAAGGAGCGTATTGCCGAGAAGCTCTCCGACATCTCCTCTTTCGTGCGGATTTATCTCGGCCTGGAACCGAACAGGGATCTCATCCCGGTGCAACCCACCTGCCACTACATGATGGGCGGTATTCCCACAGACCTGGATGGGCGGGTCCTCGATGAAAATCACATTCCCATAAGAGGTCTGTACGCCGCAGGGGAGTGCGCCTGCGTTTCGGTGCACGGCGCCAACCGCCTGGGGTGCAACTCCCTTCTCGATCTGGTCGTATTCGGTCGCAGGGCAGGAAGACAAATGGCCCGCGACCTGGAGAACTTGCGCTCCTTTCCCCCGCTTCCCGAAAGACCTGATCGGACCGTCCAGGAAAGGATCACCCGTCTCAAAGAGAGGGCCAGGGGCGAGAGGCCCTCAGAGTTGCGGCTCGAAATGCAGCAGACCATGACCGCCTCCTGTTCTGTCTTCCGGGAACGCGTGGGTTTGAACCGGGCACTGGAAAGGGTCAGAGGACTCAAGGAGCGCTATCAGGAAATCGTCCTGGACCACCGCGGACTCCGGTTCAATGCCGATCTCCTTGAGGGCCTGGAACTCGGTTCCCTCCTGAACCTCGCGGAGGTCATCCTGGTCTCGGCGGAGGCCAGGGAGGAGAGCCGAGGTGCCCACTTCCGGGAGGATTTCCCGGAAAGAGACGACCCGGCCTGGTTGAAGCACACCCTGGCCCAGAGAACGGGAAAAGGGCCCCGTCTCTTTTACAAACCCGTCACCCTTACACGATTCGAACCCAAACCGAGGACGTACTGACATGGAAAGGCGAATCAAGGTCCTCCGCTTCGACCCTGAGACCGACACAGACCCCTACTACCGAACCTACCGGGTCACGGCCGAACCCCACGAGCGCATCCTGGACTGCCTCAACCGGATCCGATGGGAGCAGGACGGGACCCTGGGGTATCGCATGTCCTGCGGTCACGGCGTGTGCGGATCCGATGCCATGAAGATCAACGGGCGCTGCGGCCTCGCCTGCCAGAAACTGGTCAAGGACTATTCCGAGGTCGAGATCACCCTGGAACCCCTTCCCTCTTTTTCTGTGCTCAAGGACCTGATCGTGGATCTGGACCCCTTTTTTGAGCGGGTACGTCTCATCCGGCCCTACCTGATCTCTTCGGAACCTCCCCTGGAAAAAGAGCGCATACAGGACCGAGAAGACAGCCTCCGACTGAAGGAGGCCGTTCGGTGCATCCTGTGCGCCTGCTGCACGGCCTCCTGCCCCGTGACCTTTGAAAATGAAAACTATCTGGGGCCGGCAGCCCTGGTCCAAGCCTTTCGTTACATCTTTGATTCCCGGGACCAGGAGACACCGGAAAGGCTGAAGCAGCTCAATGATCCGGACGGCGCATGGGGGTGCAGGAACCATTTCGAATGTACGCGCGTGTGCCCCAAGGAGATCCCCGTAACCAGGTCCATCAACCAGATCAAGCGGGAAATCGAAAAGACATTTAAAAGGACGGATCACTGAAAAGTCCCTTTTTACCCGTGGAGCAGGGAGGCGGGAAAGCCAGGCAGAGAGGTGTAATACCATGAAATACAGGGAAGAACGGGACACTATGGGAACGGTGATGGTTCCCGAGGCCGTCTATTACGGGGCACAGACCCAGCGGGCCCTGGAGAATTTTCAAATCAGCGGCCTCCGTTTCCCCCGGCCCTTTATCCGGGCCCTCGGGATCATCAAGAAGCACGCGGCCCGGGTGAACCTTGAACTGGGGCTCTTGGAACCACGCGCGGCCGAGGCCGTCATCCGGTCGGCCGAGGAAGTGATCCAAGGCAGGCTGGACGACGACTTTGTGGTGGATCTCTTTCAGACCGGATCCGGGACCTCCACGAACATGAACGCCAACGAGGTCATTGCAGGACGCGCCAACGAGATCCTCACGGGAAAACGGGGCGGCAGGGCGCCGGTCCACCCAAACGACCACGTCAATCTCGGACAATCGAGCAACGACGTCATTCCCTCGACCATCCACATCGCAGCCCTGTCGGGAATCCGGGATCGCCTGCTTGTCTCCCTGGGATCACTCCAAGACGCACTGAAGGAAAGGTCAGAGGCATTCAGCCGGATCACCAAGATGGGAAGGACCCACCTCCAGGATGCCGTCCCCGTGACCCTTGGCCAGGAATTCAGCGGTTATGCCCGGCAGGTTGAACTCGGAATCGATCGGATCAGATCCGTTGAGCCCCGGCTTGCGGAGCTGGCCCTGGGGGGCACGGCCGTGGGGACGGGGCTCAACACACATCCCCGTTTTGCCCAAAGAGTCATCGAAGGGGTCAGGAAAGAGACAGGGTGTCCCTTTCGCGAGGCCCGAAATCACTTCGAGGCCCAGGCCTGTCAGGACACGGCCGTCGAGACGAGCGGGGCCTTGAAAACCATCGCAGTATCCCTTGTGAAGATTGCCAACGACATCCGATGGCTGTCTTCCGGTCCCCGCTGCGGCCTGGGCGAAATAACGATCCCTTCCCTCCAGCCGGGAAGCTCCATCATGCCGGGCAAGGTCAACCCCGTGATCCCCGAGGTGGTCCTCCAGGTGGCCGGTCAGGTCATAGGGAACGATGCCGCCATTGTCTTCGGTGGACAGGCCGGCAATTTTGAGCTCAATGCAATGCTCCCCCTTGTGGCCCATAATCTGCTCCAATCGATCCTTTTGCTGGATCGCGCGGCAAGATCCTTGGGGGAGAAATGCATCCCCGGGATCACGGCCGACGAGCACAGATGTGCCTCCAACGTGGAACGGAGTCTTGCGCTCGTGACGGCCCTGGTGCCGGTCATAGGATACGACAAGGCCGCGACCCTGGCCGGGGAGGCCTACGCTCAGGGGAAAAGCATCAGAGAAGCCGCCCTCGCAAGGCATATCCTGCCGGCCGATGAAATAGACCGAATCCTGAATCAGGCCGTGAAACAAACCAAATAAGAAAATGGACCTTACTCTTCAGGAAGGTCGGGACGGCTCAACTCCCGCATCGTTGCTTGATTGACATGCCATCGAAAATTCAATATAAATATAAGGGATGCCGCCTGAGTCAAATCATTCTGTTTCTATCACCTCAATTACGCGGTGGCAGCGCCCATTTCGGATATGTCCCCTGTCGGCAGGCACATCAAGCATAGAGGATCTTAAAAGGATTTCTTTCCAAAAAAAGAGCGCTTCCAGGTGCGGGGTATCCTCCTCTTCTTTCGCCCATGGAGCAGGGGGGAAGGGAACCTGCACGCATTTGAATCATCCAGATTAACCCCAATCGAATGAAAGGAGACTGGCTATGAAAAAGGCAATCTTACTGACGGCACTGCTTCTGGCCCTCTCACCCATGGCCTGGGCCGGGGAACAAACCTACAGGATTTCCGTCAGCCAATTTGTGGAGCATCCAGCCTTGGATGCCGTTCTCAAAGGGTTTCAGGACGACCTGAAGGAAAGCGGCGTGAAAGCCGAATACGCTGTGCACAATGCCCAGGCCAATATGGCCACCGCCGGTCAGATCGGGACCCAGATTATGGGCGAGAGGCCTGACCTCATCCTGGCCATCGCCACCCCCAGCGCCCAGACCTGCGCCCAGGCCTTGAAAAAGGCGCCTCACATGCAAAAGACCCCCATGCTCTTCTCGGCCATCACAGACCCGGTCGGGGCCGGCCTGGTCAAAGACCTACAGAATCCGGGCGAAAATATCACCGGCGTCTCCGATGCCCTCCCCCTGGAAAAACACATGGAAATGGTTCGCATGTTCGTTCCGGCCATGAAAAAGATCGGCGTGATGTACAATTCGGGTGAGGCCAATTCCCGTGCCTCCGTGAAACTCATCCGGGAGGTCGGCGCGCAAATGGACTTCGAGGTTGTCGACGCCACCGTTTCCAAGACCAGTGAGGTCTATCAGGCCGCAAAGAGCCTGGTCGGAAGGGTCGATGCCGTCTTTGTCCCGACGGACAATACGGTGGTCGAGTCTCTGGAATCGGCCGTGAAGGTATGCACACAGAATAAACTGCCCCTGTTTTGCGCGGATGTGGACTCCGTCAGAAGGGGCGCCGCGGCGGCCATGGGTTTCGACTATTACAAACACGGACGTCAGACGGGTGCCATGGCCCGCAGGATATTTTCAGGCGCCGACCCGGCGACAACAGCCGTGGAAACGCAGGAAGAACTCCAGCTCCACATCAACACGAAATATGCCAAACTCATGGGTATAGAGGTCTCTGAGGAGGCACTCAAAATGGCAGACAAGATTTACGAATAGGACGCGCATGACCTGGTTTGCCCTATTGGGCGCCCTTGAACAGGGCTTTGTATACGGTATTATGGTCCTGGGCGTCTACCTGACCTTCCGGGTACTCGACTTCCCGGATCTCACCGTGGACGGAAGCCTCCCTTTGGGGGCCTCCGTCTCGGCGGTAGCCATTACCCATGGTGTTGATCCTTTCGTGTCCCTGGCCCTGGCGGCGGCCGCAGGATTTCTGGCGGGAATGGCCACCGCCATCCTGAACACCAAGCTCAAGATCCTCCATCTCCTGGCATCCATACTGACCATGATCGCACTCTACTCCATCAATATCCGGATCATGGACGGACCCAACATATCCCTTCTCGGCGCCAAGACGGTCCTGGACCCCTTCATAGAGTCGGGGATCCCGGGCTACCTGGTTTCCCCGGTCATGTTCGCCGTCATTTCTCTTGCGATCACAGGGATTCTCATCTGGTTTCTACACACGGAACTGGGCCAGGGGATCCTGGCCACCGGAGACAACCCCCAGATGATAACGAGCCAGGGCATCAATACGCACCGAATCATCATCCTGGGGGTGGGCCTGTCCAACGCCCTCGTGGCCTTCAGCGGGGCACTGATCGCACAGAATCAGGGCGCCTCTGATGTGAACATGGGTGTCGGCACCATCATCGCGGGCCTTGCCTCCGTGATCGTAGGGGAGACGGTCTTCGGCCACACGGGCATCGCCCGCGCCTGCGTGGCCGCAATCCTCGGATCGGTCATCTACCGCATCGCCATCGCACTGGCTTTGGGCATGAAATGGGGGGCATTTACGTTTACTCCGAGTGACCTGAACCTGATCACGGCCATACTGGTCATTTTGGCCCTGACCTTTCCCAAGATCAAAGAAAGGTTCCTAGCCCGATGATCATCCTCCGAAAGTTGACCAAATACTTTCACCGGGGAAGCATCAATGAGGTCCTGGCCCTGGACGATGTCGACCTCCATGTCCGACAAGGGGATTTCATCACGGTCATCGGTTCCAACGGCGCAGGCAAATCCACCCTGCTCAACTGCGTGGCGGGCACCTACCAGCACGATACCGGAACGATCCTCCTCAAGGGCAAAGACATTTCCACCTGGCCGGAATACAGAAGGGCCGGTGTCATCGGCCGTGTCTTCCAGGATCCCTTGATGGGTACCTGCGCCTCACTAAGCATTGAACAGAACCTGGCCCTTGCCCTCCGGCGGGGGAAAAAACGCGGTCTGCGCATTGGTGTCAATCGCCAGGACCGCATCTTTTTCAAGGACAGACTGAAGACCCTCGGACTCGGACTCGAACACCGTCTGAAGAGCAGCGTCGGGCTCCTCTCCGGCGGCCAGCGCCAGGCCCTCACCATGCTCATGGCCACGATGGTTCAGCCGGACGTGCTCCTCCTGGACGAACATACGGCGGCCCTTGATCCAAAGACCGCCATCCAGATACAGGACTTGACACGGCTGATCGTGGAAGGTCAGAAACTGACCACCCTGATGGTCACGCACAACATGGGGCAGGCCCTCCTTTTCGGCAACCGCCTGATCATGTTGCACCGGGGCCGTATCATCCTCGATGTCGAAGGGGAAGAAAAGTCACACATGAACAAAGAAGACCTCCTGGCCCGCTTTTACGACCTGCAGGGCGAAGAACTGGATTCGGACAGAATGCTGCTGGCCTGAAAACCATACCCTGCCGTTTCCCTGAAGAAGACTATCCGTCTCGAAAATCAAACAGATTCATCCGACCGGAACTTCAACCACTCCCGGGATCCTTGCCGGTTTCCGTGTGTGGCTCGATGGAGGGCCTTTTGTTCTCGAAGAAGCCTTTGTAGACCTGATAATGCGCCGTCTCTTCATAGGAGATAGGTTCGATGGGGACCGCATTGAAATCATAGATCTCAGCTCCGGGGCAGGCCATAAGGATAGGCGAATGTGTGGCCACAATGAACTGGGCGTGGCCGGCTCCGCTCATCTCCTCCAGGACCTTGAGCAATTCCAACTGACTTCTGGGCGACAGGGCCGTCTCCGGTTCGTCGACAATATAAAGGCCTTTGATCCGATACCGTGTTTTGAAATAGGACATGAGAGATTGGCCATGGGACTGGGTCATCAGCGACTTCCCGCCGAAATAGTCCAGGATGGCCGGTCCGGCAGCCGCCCATTCATCAAGGTATTGGGCAAAGTAACGAAAGATCTCCGAGGAAAAAAAGGCTCCCGGCACCCTCCCATCCGACCATTTCACGTCAATGTATTTGTAGAGGTCCTCTTCGTAGGGGTTGTGGTCAAAACGCCTTCTCTCCGTATCGCGCCATATATGGATCCCGCACTTGTGGACCAGGGCCTTGAGCAGGGTCGACTTTCCTGTGCCGTTCTCTCCGACAAAGAAGGTCAGGGGTGAAGAAAAGACGAGTTCCCGGGTCTGTTGAAAGACGGCCTGATTAAAGGGATAGACCTGATGGTTCGGGAATTTTTCGGGATAAAACATGACCTTTGTTATATGCATAGTCACTTCTCCTCGGCCCTGGGGTTGACATTTCCAATAGGCCGTCACATCCGACAAAGGGAATAAAGATCCTGCAGGATGGGTGCAATATAGGTCAGAACCGCCGGCGAGTCAAACGGAACCCCCTTGATACAAAAAGATGCCTCCTGGCAGGACGGCGGATTCGGGGGACGGCCCCTGTTGAAAAATCCCGTGCTCTGTGCTAAAGATCTGTCCAGCCGAGTCTAGCAACTTATGATGAATTCGAAAAAGCCGAATTCATCCCGTTTTAAGTTTTAGGTTTTCAGTTTTAAGCAAGGGGTAATACATTAAATCAAATACTCCTTATTGGTTAACACCTCCGTAAAAGGTCGTTTTTATACTTTTTAGAAGTGCACTGGATAGGGAGAGGTCGGCCTTTTCCATGATCACCCAAATATACGAAATCCAGAGGCCTCAGGAAGCTGAAAAATGTATTGATCTGGGCGTAGATCGCATTGGGAGCGTCCTGCTTGCGGAGGATTCCTGGCGCTTGCCGGACATAAAGGAAATCATAAGGCTCTCGGACGGGACAGGGACACAAAACAGCCTGATTCCCCTCTTCCAGGGTGAAAATCTTTTCCGGGCCCTGGACTATTACAGACCCCACTTCGTTCATCTGTGCGAAAATCTCACAGACCGGCACGGCGCAAAGATTGAACTTGAACCGTTTATGCTCGTCCAAAAAAGCCTGAAGGAGAGGTTCCCTGAAATCGGCATTGTGCGATCCATCCCGATTCCCCTCAAGGGAATGGCTCCCGAATTTCCCTTTCTGGAGATCGCCCGCTCTCTCGAACCCTTAAGCGATTGTTTTCTCATTGACACCTGGGTTGGGGACGAGCCGGTGCAGGGCTATGTAGGCATCACCGGAAAGACCTGTGACTGGGAAAGATCCCGCGACCTCGTCCTTCAGAGCCATATCCCCGTCATCCTTGCCGGGGGACTGTCTCAGGACAATGTCTATGAAGCCGTCATGGCGGTCTGTCCCGCGGGCGTGGACAGCTGCACAAAGACAAACCGTATCGATTCCTTGGGGAAAACGATACGCTTTCATAAGGATTTCCAGAAGGTATCAGGGTTCATAACCGAGGCCGGAAGGGCCGTAAAGGCCCTTGAAGCAAAGAGACAGGAACTCAGGGCAAGGCTGGACACCCTCATGGAAAGGCTTGAGGAACGGAAGGCCGCCCTGCCCGCCCACTCGGTCAGGCCCCATCAGATCATGGCCATTGAAGACCTGGAAGATGAAATCGCCTCGATCAAAGCGGAAATGCGTCACTTGCAGTGATACTGAAGAACTCCACCCGAATGATTGTGTAATTATTTGTCTTGTCTTTTTCCATGTCATTCGTTAGATTTTAAGGGAAATTACCTTGAAAGCGAATAAAGGGCTCTATGTATAAAAAAGATTACTACAGCATACTCGGGATCGAGAGAGATGCGGACCACAACGAGATAAGAAGGGCCTACAGGAAGTTGGCTTTCCTTTACCATCCTGACACGAACGATGGAGATCAAGCAGCCGAGGAGAAGTTCAAGGAAGTCAATGAGGCCTATGACGTGTTGGGACACGACGACAAACGCGCCAGGTATGACGCGGGCCGCGATTCACCATTTGGCCATGGTCCTGGATTCGGGGCCGGCCCGGGCCAATATGATTCGTTCTTTTCCGCCATGGGAGGCTGGCCCGGAGGCGGTTTCGGTCGCGGGTTTCGAGGCATGGGAGGCTGCCGCGGGGGCGGCTTCGGCCGCGCCTTCAGGATGTTCAGGGACAGGCAGACCTCTACCCGCAGGACCTCGGCATCCCCGGATTCTCCCTCCGGAGTATTCGACCGCTCTCTTCGTGACCTTCCACTTTCCGCGCAAGAGGCCGAGGAAGGCACGCAGAGGGACATCCGCCTGCATACAGGCTCAGGAATCCATGTATTTACGATCACCATCCCCCCAGGCGTAAAGGATCATACGGTCCTCAAAATCTCCCGGAACCACGTCGACGAGATAGGGACAGACATCTATTTCCGAGTGAAAATAGAGGATTAGACGCCGTCCCGCTCTTCCGAAGGGCGCTTGAAGAGGACTTTTCATGGAACAACGTAACCTCGGCGAATCTGACGTTCGTATCACGCCTGTCATCATGGGCACCTGGCAGGCGGGCAAAAAGATGTGGGCCGGTATTGATGACGGCGAGATCGCCCGGGCCATCCAAGCCGCGTTCGATGCAGGGGTGACGACATTTGATACGGCGGAGGAATACGGCTGGGGACACTCGGAAAAAACCCTGGGAAAGGCCCTGGGTTCCGTGCGCAAGGCCACCGTGATTGCCACAAAGGTCGCCGTCAATCACCTCGCCTATGACCAGGTCCTGGCATCCTGCCACCGGTCCCTCGATCGCCTCGGGACGGACTATATCGATATCTACCAGATCCACTGGCCTTCCGGCTCCTGGGGAACCAAGGTCATACCCATCGAGGAAACCATGCGGGCGATGAACGATCTCAAGGCCCAGGGGAAAATCCGGGCCGTCGGCGTTTCAAACTTTTCCCGAATACAACTGGAAGAGGCCTCGAAATACGGGCGGATCGACAGCCTTCAGCCTCCCTATTCCCTGTTCTGGCGGCAGGTGGAATCGGACGCCCTCCCCTTCTGCCGGGCAAACAACATCAGCATCCTGGCCTATGCCCCCATGGCTCAGGGCTTCCTCACGGGAAGGTTCAAAAGCGGCCATGAATTTGCCAAGGGGGACCACCGGGTGAGGAACCGGCTCTTCCAGAAGGATCATTTCGCCCGGGTCCAGGAGGCCCTCCTCAGGCTTCACCCCATTGCGAAACGCCACGGGGTGAGCCTCGGGCAGTTGGCCCTTGCCTGGGTCCTGGCCCAGCCGGGCACATCGGCCGTTGCCGGGGCGAGGAACGCGGAGCAGGCCGTTCAAAATGCCCATGCGTGCCGGGTGAACCTCTCAAGGGAAGATATCGAGGAGATGGAGGCCACAGGCCTTATCGTAACAGACCGACTCGATGAGAATCCTGTCCTGTGGGCCTCCTGACGGTCTCTTGTCTGAAACATGAGTAAAAAGCAGATCACATACGAACTGGTCGAAGACGGGCCGGCACTCGTCCGACTGGCAGACGCGATCCAAAAGGAAAGGGCGGTTGCCGTGGATCTGGAGGCCGATTCGATGTTCCACTATCAGGAAAAGGTCTGCCTCATACAAATCTCCACGACTTCAAGGAACATCCTGATAGATCCGCTTTTCCTCGATGATCTCTCACCGCTGGCACCGGTCTTTTCAGACCCGGACATCCGAAAGGTGTTTCACGGGGCCGATTACGATATACGCTCACTGTACAGGGATTTCGCCATCGAGGTCAACGGCCTCTTCGACACCCAGATTGCGGCAAGGTTTCTCGGAACGATGGAAACGAGCCTTGCGCACATCCTCAAAGACAGACTGGGGGTCCATCTCGAGAAGAAGTATCAGAAGCGGGACTGGTCCATAAGGCCTCTTCCCACTCCCATGTTGGACTACGCCGTTCAGGACACGGCCTGGCTCCTTCCCCTCAGCCGGATACTCGAGGAAGAGATACGAAACAAAGGAAGGCTCTTATGGGTCGAAGAGGAATGTAGACGCCTGAGCAGGGTACGCCCCGCCCCGCCTGACAGCGATCCCCTTTTTCTCAAGTTCAACGGGGCCAGGCGCCTGGATCCACGGGGTCTGGCTGTGCTGGAATCCATCTTGAAATTAAGGGATGAAGAGGCCAGACGCAAGGATCGCCCGCCCTTCAAGGTCCTTGGGAACGAACCGATTATGGAGATTGCCGAGTTGAAACCGGTGACCAAAAAAGACCTGGAACGGATCAAGAGACTGAGTGCGGGGCAGCTCAAGTCACTGGGGCGTGACATTCTGGGCAAGACAAAAGAATCCCTGACACTGCAGGAAGATGAACTCCCGTCGTTCCCGAGGTCTGTCAAACCCCGCACCACTGCACGTGTTTCACGGAGGATCAAGGCCCTCAAGTCATGGAAGGAACAACGGGCAAAAGAGATGGGGCTTGATCCCGCGCTCGTCTGCACAAATGCCCAGATAGAGGCCCTCGCCCTCGCCTACCCCAAGAGCCGCAAGGATCTCAAGGAAATCGATTCCATACGGAGCTGGCAGATCCAAATGTTCGGCAAGGAGATCTGCTCCCTCCTGAAAGACCTGAACTGATTCTTATCACCCTTGTAACCGCAGCACGCTCCCCACGGGATATGGAGAAGAGCCGTCTGTGCCATGACAGTCGCGTGCAGACGGTCGGAATTGTGCGGGAATCGATTCTGCTTGACCTGGAAATTTTTTTCGTGTCTCATAATAACTAGAACCGCCTTTCAAGCCAATGACCTTCATCTTCGGAGGTCCTCGATGGAGACGATCCTTAAAATGTGCCGACACGGCCCAACAGGATCATGATCCTGTTGGGATCTGCGCCGATCACCCGGTCCGCAAACGTGATATCGGTAAGGGACAAAGCAACATGCGATGCAACCAAACGTAAAACACGGAGGTGGTATCATGTATTTCATGAATATTTGTACCTGGGATCCAAAAGATGAAAAGGAAGTGGTTGAAAGAAGAAAAAAATGGCACTGGCCGAGCAAGGCGAAAGTCGTGTTTGAGTTTCTTGACCTTCAGGGATGCCGCGTCATCAATGTGATCGATACGGATGAGAAGGGCCTGATTGCAAGCCGGGCCGACTGGGTGGATATTCTTACATTTGAGACTTTCCCAGTTTATCCGATCGGCGACACAAAAAACAAGCTGTAACAAAATACAATGCCACGATTTGTGACGGCTCGTTGATCCTTTACGGATCATTCACAGCTACTTCCCTTCTCACAAGGAAGAATAGGCGAGGTTGTTTCCCTTTCTGCGTCTTCAATGACTTGATGAGGAAACCGATTTATGCGGACTTTAACGGTGATCGGTGTGGAGACCGCGACATCTGGTTATGGACATCGTGATGAGGCAAGGCACGACCATTGACAGGATCGAGTAACGGTTCGATGAGGTCCCACAGTGTCAGATGCACGGCACATACGCCGACGGCACTGATTCCTGGATCCGTCGGCCGCCAGGGCGGTGCTCCAACAGTGTATGCTGCAGGATCAAGTCACCACGCCTCAGGCCCTGCCGAGGCATGGTGACTGTGTCAAATCAGTTCCATACATGACCATTATTTATTGATGCCCCCGCTTTCAAAGGGCGCGTGTTTATCATCAAGTATCGATTCCATCCCTCAGCCAACTCCTGATCATTTAGATTTTTACTGACACCACCAATCTCTTGCGAAAACCACTATCAGACTCAATCCTGATTTTTGCATGGAATCAGTGCACTGATCCAACCCAAAAAGAACCAAAACAGCCGTTGATGGATATTCGGATCTTTCTCGACGCCCTGTGCGTTAGGGGATCCTTAAGGCCGAGAACCTTTTCTTCAAAATTTCAACAATCACAGAAGGAGGGAGAAAATGAAAAAGGGCATCATCGGTGTAATGGCACTGGTTTTTCTGCTGGGGGCGGGTGTCCCGGGTTTTGCCCAGGATTTCAGCACGTCCGACCTTGAAGGCGAGTGGTGGTATTTTGTGACGGAAGTCAACCCCACCCTGCCTGGAGTCTACTGGCTGACAGGAACCGGAGAAATGGATGCCTCCGGAAATCTAGGGGGCGTCTATGTCGCGCCGGACGGCTCCGCCGTGGCCATTACCGGCGGGCAGATGGTCGTGGCACGCAACGGCACGCTCAAGGGAACGCTTTTGGCTGAAACCGGCGACACGGTCACCCTCGTCGACGGGAAGCTGGATCAAAGCAAGACCTTCGGCACCGCGGTCATGGTCGGCTCCGACAACACCATGGACATCACGACAATGATAAAGGCCGGAGGGACATTCACCCCCGCCGACATGGAGGGGCAGTGGTACGCCTATGTGACGGCCCTCGATACGGCGACGGGGGCCGCGTATTGGGTCTATGGCACCCTGGACGTCGACAATGCGGGAAACGTGACCGGCACGCTCAATGCCCCGGACGGGTCGACTGTTTCTGTGACGGGCGGGACGTTGTCATTGGACGAGAACGGCATCCTCACCGGGAGCACCACCCTTTCGACTGGCGATACGGCAACTGTCCAGGGAAAGCTGGACCAGGGAAAGACCTTCGGCGCCTATGTGAGTGCCGGTATGGATCAGTCCATGAGGATCGGGTACCTGCACAAGGCCGGCGGCACTTTCGAGCCGGATGAAGGGCAGGGATCCTGGTATGCCTACGGTCTGAACATCGAACCCTCCATTCCCGCGGTTTTCTGGCTCCGAGGCAGGTCCGTCATGGATGCTTCGGGCTACATGAACGGCGCCATGATCGCGCCGACGGGTCAAAGCATGCGGGCGAAGGGATCGACGGCACTGGACAGTGACGGGGTCTGGACCGGCACTCTTCAAATTGACGGGGATATGGCCATCGGTCAGTCTGCGAAACTGGACCTGAACCGGTCGAGCCTCACGGGCGTTTTACTGAGCGGCAGCGGCGGCATGGGGCTCTGGCATTTTCTCAAGGAATCCCCTTACCTCTACTTTCCCCATGTCGCGAGCGACGGGGTATGGGAGACCGAGATCGGGATGATCAACGACAGTGACACCCAGACGATCAACGGCGAGCTGGTCGCCTACAGCAACAGCGGTGCGGAGGTCTCCCGCATGAACGTCTCTCTCATGCCCAATGGCCGCCGTTCCGTCATCATCGGTGATGCATTCAGCAACCCGAGCCAGATCGGCTATCTCATTTTCCAGTCTGACAAGTATGTCCGCAAGGGATACACCAAGTTCTATATAGACGGAAAATATCGCGTGGCGGTGCCTGCGGTCTCCACCATCAATATGGAGGAAATATATGTATCCCATATTGCCTCGGACCATGAGTGGTGGACCGGGGTCAGCCTGTTGAACACCAACGCCGAGGCGAAGGAGATCGTCATCGAATTCAACACCGGGGCGACGGTGAGCCGCACTCTGGCCGCCTTCGAACATCAGGCCTTTTATGTCAGAGACCTGTTCAACGGCACAACCCCGGCGGGCATTGAATCCGCCGTGATCAGAAATGCCGACGGCATCGTCGGCCTCGAACTGTTCGGCAGCACCGAAACCAGCACCAGGAATTATCTGAGCGGCATCCTGCTCACGGATGATACGGCTACGGATATCTACTACCCGCACGTAGCGAGCGACACGGACTGGTGGACGGGCATCGCGGCCTATAACCCGGCCGACACCTCGACCATCCTGGACATCACGACCTATGACCAGGCAGGCAATATCCTGGATATGAGTAATCTTCCCCTCCCCGCCGGCGGAAAATACCTCGGCCTTGCCTCAGAGCTCGAGTTCCCCGCCGAAACCGCCTGGTTCAGCATACACGCCGGCGTCCCCATCACCGGATTTGAGCTGTTCGGCACCACCAACGACAAACAGCTCGGGGGTTATGTCGGGGTGGGCATTCAAAAGACGGAAGGCGTGTTCGCCAAGATAGAAAAAGACGGATGGACCGGCATCGCCTTTGTCAACACCGGCAATGTCACCGCCGCGGTTGACATCGCAGCCTATGATGACAGCGGTACGCTGATCGCCTCGGAATCCCTGGGTCTCGCACCCTATGAAAAGGTCGTCGGCATGGCTGGCAGCCTCTTCTCGGATGATATCGACACGGCTACCTATATCACCTTTTCAGCGAGCGCAAAGGTAGTCGGATTCCAGCTCAATGGGTCTTCCGACGGGATGATGCTGGACGGTCTGCCCGGCATGTAATTCGGCCTTGCAGGCAATTTAAGAGATGATTCAGGTCATTGGTGTCCAAAACGGGTCCACGATGAGGACATACCGGCCTCTGCTTTAAGCGGAAATTCCCGTTTTGGAGAAACGTGCTCTCAATCACTTTTTCACAAAGGAGGGAGAGGATGAAAAGGTCAGCCACTTTACTCGTGTTGATCATGGCCTTGGTCATGATCATGCCTGTGGCAGCAAAAGCTGCCAAGGCAGCCAACGATGTCTACATCGTCATCATGGCCGCCGACCCGGCGGTCGCCTACAAGGGCGGCATTGAAGGGTTGCCCCCGACCAAGCCAGGCAAGGGCCGAAAGATCAACCCCCATAGCGCCCTCGTCAAAAAGTATCAGAAATTCCTGGAAAAGGAGCATAACAAGGCCCTGGAGGCGGTCGGCGTCCGCCCGGCCGCAAAGATCCACGACTACACGATCTCGCTCAATGGTTTTGCCGCACCAATGACCAAGGTCCAGGCCGCGCAAATGGCCAAACAGCCCGGCGTGGCCCTGGTGCTGCAGGATGAGATGCGGTACAAGACAACGGACAACAGCCCTGCCTTCCTGGGTCTGACAGACCCGGCCGGTCCCTGGAAAAAGGAATACGTGGGGGAAGGTGTGGTCGTGGGCGTCATTGACACCGGCATCTGGCCGGAGCACCCGAGCTTTGCCGATGATGCCACCTACGCGCCCCTCCCGGACTTTGCGGGCTTGTCCTGCGAGTTCGGCAACACCGCCCACAACCCGGACGACGCCCCCTTCACCTGCAACAACAAACTCCTCGGCGCCTACCAGATGACGGATACCTACCGTTATTACATCGGCGCCGACCCGGATGAGTTTGACTCGGCCCGGGATGACGACGGACACGGCACGCACACGGCCTCGACAGCGGCCGGCAACGGGGGCGTTGAGGCAAGCATCTACGGGATCCCGTTAGGGACCATTTCCGGCATCGCCCCACGGGCCCGCATCATCGCCTATAAAGCCTTAGGCAACCTGGGCGGTTTCACATCGGACCTGGCCGCCGCCATCGATCAGGCCGTGGCCGACGGCGTGGACGTGATCAATTATTCCATCGGCGGCGGCGCTTCCGGGCCCGGTGCCGATGAGATCGCCTTCCTGTTTGCGGCCAATGCCGGTGTCTTTGCGGCCACCTCGGCCGGCAACTCCGGGCCTGGAGTGAGCACCCTGGGCAACCCGGGCAACATGCCCTGGATCACGACCGTGGGTGGCGGCACCCAGGACCGCACCTTCCAGGGTTCGGTCTTCTCAAGCGACGACTGGGAGTTCTTCGGCGCCTCGATCACCGCCGGGACAGAAGAATTGCCCCTGGTGGACGCCGCGGACTACGGCAATGAGCTCTGTAATCCCGATGCCCCCTTCACCGGCGATATCAGCGGCAAGATCGTGCTCTGCAGCCGCGGCATTTATGCGCGTGTAGCCAAGAGCTATGCCGTGTATCTGGCCGGCGGGGCGGGCACGATCTTGTACAACACCGACGACAGCCAGGCCCTGAACACGGACAACCACTGGACCCCGACGGTCCACATCGACAACACCGACGGTCTGGCCATCAAAGCCTATATCGCCGCCGATGATAATCCAGTCGCTCAGATCGAGGGCGGCGTGTTCACCGAGATCCCGGCCCCCTGGATGGCGTCCTTTTCATCCCGCGGACCCAACCCTGTCGCTCCGGACATCATCAAGCCCGACATCACGGCCCCGGGCGTAAACATCCTTGCCGGTGCATCGCCCTTTCCTGACCCCGGGTTTTTGCCCGGCGAGCTGTTCCAGGCCATCAGCGGGACCTCCATGTCCAGCCCGCATGTGGCGGGCGCCTTCGCCCTGATCAAGCAGGCCCGCCCGGACTGGAGTGCCGCCATGGCCAAGTCCGCGATCATGACCACCGCCTACCAGGACGTAATGAAGGAAGACGGGTCCACACCGGCCGACCCCTTTGACATGGGCAGCGGCCACCTCAATGTGGGCGGCAAGGCGATCATGAACTCCGCCTTTGAGCCCGGGCTGGCCTATGACGCCGGCCTGTATGAGTACGCGGCCTTTACCTGCGGCATGGAATGGGGTGTCTTCACCCCGGGGAGCTGCGTGTTCCTGGAATCGATCGGCGTCCCCATGGAACCCTATAACCTCAACCTGCCCTCCATCGGCATTGGTGAACTGCCCGGCAGCCGGACCGTGCTCCGCACAGTGACCAGTGTGGCGAAAGAGAAGGGCTGGAGGGAATATGCCGTGTCGGTGGACGCCCCGCCCGGTTACGAGGTAACGGTAACACCCGCCATGCTCCGGCTGAAAAGCGGCCAGAGTGCAACCTACGAGGTCACGATTGCCAACGTCGAGGCCCCGATCGGTGCGTGGCGCTTCGGCTCCCTGACCTGGCAGTGCATGGACAAGAAAAGCCTCTACGAGGTCTACAGCCCCATCGCGGTAAGAGCAGCCCTGTTCACTGCACCAAAGGAGATCAGCGGGAGCGGTGAGAGCGGCTCGGCCTCCTTTGATGTGCGCTTCGGATACAGCGGCGCTTACCAGGCGGCGGCCCACGGTCTCGAGCCTGCAACAGTCACGTCGGACAATGTATTGCAGGACCCGGACCAGACCTTTGACAAGGGCGACGGTTACAGCAATCTCCACCAGTTCAACCTGTCCGGTGCGGCCTTTTTCCGCATCGCTATGCCGCCCGAGGCCACCGAGGAGGATGCGGACCTGGATATTTTCGTCTTCGGCCCCGGGGGTGAACAGTTCTCCAGTACGTCCGGCGGGACGAACGAGCTGATCGACATCCTGCTTCCCGCCGACGGAACATGGGACGTTTACGTGCACGGATGGTCAACGCCCGGCGGGGACTCGGACTATGACCTCTATACCTGGGCCGTCTCGGCAACCCCCGGCGGCAATCTGACCATCGACTCGGCGCCGAGCTCGGCGACGATCGGTGCGGTCGGGACCGTCGACATCTCCTGGACGGGCGCAACGACCGGTCAGTGGCACCTGGGTGCGGTGTCGCACACCGGTAACGTCGACCTCATGGGCCTGACGCTGATCGACGTGGACAACCGTTGAGCGCACCCGACCGCCGTCCTGCTTTAATTCGGGATCGGTTAAACCTCCGCCCGCAGGGTCACGACCCTGCGGGCGGTTTTGTGTGATTCAAGAACTCTTCCCAAAAGCGAGACAGAAACGTCAAGTTTAGTGGATCCGTTTTTCCGTGGAAGAGAAGGTCATGTCGGCCCTGATGACGACCTCTGACAGGACCTGCATGCCGTCATCGTCTTCGGTTGTTGTCCAGGTGCCCACAATGTCTCCTGCCTGTCCCTGGTCTCTGTGCCAGGTTTCCAGATCTCCCTCTTCCACGTGGACCCAGGTCATACTGGTTTCGGAAACGTCCAGGACCTGCAGATGGATAACGAGCCCGGGAAAAGGTCCATCATTCCCTGGCGGATAGGTTGAATAGGTGAAAGTGGCCGTAAGGATATTACCCTGATAGGTATAGGTGCCGCTCGCGGTGCCCAGGATTTCATAGGTCGGGCACGGTTTGTCTTCGCCGTCACAGTCCTGATCAATGCCGTCCCCACAGATCTCGACGGCCCCGGGATGGATAGAGGCATCCAGATCGTTACAGTCCCCTTCCGCGATGGTGTATCCGTCCCCGTCCGCATCATCGACAAGGCTGATCTGATCCGAGGTGTGGGTCGTCAGATACGGGGGCAGACCGCTGCAGAACCCATACTGCGTGATGGCGCCCGTAGTAGGGTCCAGGGGCACATCGAGGCTGAAGTACCCGTCATCCGGGCTTGTGAACATGTATTGCCCGTTGGCGAGGACCATGGCGCAAATGGGCAGCCCATTGTAGGACATCGTGCCCTGTAAACGAACCCAGGTCGTGTTGATGGCCTGGAGCGTCGTGGTCACGTCCATTCCCTGCCCCGGGGCGGCCTCCTGCATAGCGATCTGCATGTTCTGGCCTTCGACGGGGTAAATGAGCCGTTCAAAAGGGGCAAGGCCGCTGCAAAAGGTAAAGACCCTGATCCGGCCCTGGTCGTCCAGGGGGACGTCAAGATTGAAGTACCCGTCATCCGGGCTTGTGAACATGTGTTGGCCGTTTGCAAGGACCATGACGCAGACCGGCGCGCCGTTATAGGTCACTTGTCCGTTGATATTTTCCCAACCGTCCGCTGAAGACAAGGATACGTTTAGGATTACGAACATCAAGACAACAATCCCTTTTTTCATAAAGACCTCCTTCCATGCAAAGTACACTGTAAAATGGGTTCATAACGATTCTTAGACCATGACAACACGTCCTGACAGGATAAATCCAACTCCGTCAAGGGGGGGGTAAGCACATCTTGAGGTGGGTCTCCATTGGAATCCGCCCAAGTGGAGGTTCACTGGTCACAAGGGATACTGTCATATATTTCAAGCCGACGGGGCCATGCAAGTCAAGGGAAATCGATAAAAATACCGGCCGGAAAGCCGTAATTCTGTACCCCCTCCTATCCGCCCAGGGCATCCCGATCAGGGCACCGCAGACGCCCGTGCGCGCGGGGTTGACTTGATCTGTCGGGCCGGCGCCGATCCGACCATCCTCCGGGCAAGGTCGAACGGCTTCTTGTGTAGGGCGATCGGCAAATCGCCGGTCCGAGGGATGCCGCTGCAAGCGGCCTCTGAGAAGCCGTTCGCCCCCTCGACCGGTTTTGAGACAAGGGCTCCGCCGGTGCAGGCGCCTTCCTTGCATGGTCCGTATTATTGTTTTGACGAATCAATGCCTATTTATTTATAGTAGGGTAAAATCTCAAGGCCAAAGGATAGATCATTCGGAGCGTCGGCCGGTCTCCGGCCCATATCTTTCGCGAGTGCGTCGCCCATGTCGGATAGAACCTTTATTTCAAAATTGTTTCTCGTCGTCCTCCTGGGATTCCTTATCCTCCTCTTCTGGCTTTTCTGGTCCTATCTTGCGGCCATCGTCCTGGCCCTTCTCATTGCAAGTGCCTTTTATCCCCTCTATGCATGGATAAAGGGCCTGTTAAAAGGCAGAGACCAGCTTGCCGCCCTCCTCATGACCATGATTATTCTGGTCATCCTCATTGTGCCGGTCGGAGGCTTCGTCGGCACCCTTTCCAACGAGGCCTTCGATTTTTACAGCCGCACCCGGAGTTCAGTCTCTCTGAAGGAGATACAGGAGGGTCTTCAGGGCGACTCCCCCTGGGCCCAGCGCATCAGAAAGGCGGGGCAACTGGTGGGGCTTGAATTGAACCCCGAGACCATTCACGATCTGGCAAATGCCGTCGGAAAGTCCGTGGGGCTGTTCCTTTCCAGGCAACTGAGTGCTATTGCGTCCAACCTTCTCAGCTTTCTGGTGCATTTTTTTCTCATGTTGCTGGTCATCTATTATATCCTAAAGGACGGGGTACGGCTCAAAAACTATATTTCCGAACTCCTCCCCTTCCCTCCCGAGCAGCAGGAACTTGTTGTAAACAAGTTTCGGGAAGTCGGCAAAGCCGTTATCCTGGGCAACGGACTGTCAGGCATCATCCAGGGCGTATTCGGGGGGTTGGGCTTTTATTTCTTTCCCCTCGGCTCCCCCTTGTTGTGGGGTACCGTGATCGCCATCATGGCCTTCCTGCCTGTTATCGGTGCATCCATCGTCTTTGTTCCGGCCACGCTGATACTGCTCATCCAGGGTAAGGGACTCATCGGGCTGGGTTACCTGGCCTACAATCTGTTTTACAGTTCGATCATAGAATACATGATCAAACCCAGATTGATCGGTAAAGGGATGCAAATGAACCCGCTGCTCGTTTTTATCGGCATACTCGGGGGGCTCAAACTTTTCGGCATTCTCGGCATCGTTTATGGTCCTTTAATCATGACCATTTTTCTTACATTAGCTGAAATTTACAAAATGGAATATAAAGAAGCTTTATAAAAAACAACCTCGTCTATCTTTCTTATGGCTTGACTATTTTCACGGTGAAATTAGAATGGCTCAGCATCTGAATTCATTTCAAAGGAGAATGAGACATGGAACCCAACAAAATTCTCAAAGGGAAAAGAGTTCTCGTGGTTGATGATGAACAGGATGTACTTTACATGATCATTGATCTTCTTGAAATGTGCAAAATCGACACGGCATCTTCATTTGAACGGGCTAAGGAACTGCTTGAAACCAATTATTATGACATTGCCATATTGGACATCATGGGCGTCCGGGGATATGATCTCCTGAAAATCGCCAGGGAGAGAGAGGTTCCCGCACTCATGCTTACAGCCCATGCCCTCAGCAAGGAAGACCTCAAAAAATCCGCTGAGGAAGGTGCCTCTTTTTATGCCCCCAAGGACGAGATCAACAATATCGAGATGTATGTGGCTGATGTCCTGGAGGCCAAGGAGAAGAACAAAAACGTGTGGGCCAAGTGGTATGAGAGACTTTCGGGGTTTTGCGACAAGAGGTTCGGGCCCAACTGGCGGGAGCAGGATCGGGAATTCTGGGATGCCATGATCAAATATTAGGGCGATCAGGCGTTTCCCCAATCGTCTTGAATGCAACTTTACGGCTCTTTTCGAAGCAGTGTGTATCTCACTATCGTCGGATCTGTCGGCCATGGCAGCAAAGTGAGATTTCTATTCAAGGAGTTTCTAAAATGGCAAAACGTGTAGGAACAACGGTCATCGAACACATCCTGAGGCAGCAGCGCGAGAAACCGGAGGCCACCGGCGCCTTCACCCATCTGCTCAGCGAACTCATCGTTGCGGCAAAGGTCATATCCCGGGAAGTCAATAAGGCCGGATTGACTGATATCCTCGGAGCGACAGGTGAAATTAATGTGCAGGACGAGAAGGTTCAGAAGCTGGACATCCTTTCCAATCGTGTCATCATCCAGCGCATGCGACATATCGGACAGCTCTGCTGCATGGGATCAGAGGAACTTGCGGATCTTATCGAGATTCCGCCTGAGTATCCAAAGGGCAGCTATGTCCTGCTCTTTGATCCGCTTGACGGCTCTTCCAATATCGATGTGAACGTAAGCATCGGAACCATTTTCGGCATCTATAAGAGGCTGAGTCCGGAAGACGGCGATGTTCAGATGAGTGACGTTCTTCAGCCCGGCATGAGACAGGTGGCGGCAGGCTACTTTATTTACGGTTCAAGCACCATCATGGTCTACACCACGGGAAACGGGGTGCACGGATTCACGCTTTACCCGAGCGTGGGGGAATTTCTCCTCTCCCACGAAAACATCCGCATACCTGAAAAGGGCAGGATTTACAGCGTCAACGAGGGAAACTACAACCACTGGGACGAAAAGAACCGCGCCGTTGTCGACTACTTTAAGTCAAACGACAAGGCGACCGGCCGGCCCTACACGTCCAGATACGTGGGCAGTCTGGTCGCCGATTTTCACCGTAACCTTTTAAAGGGCGGGATCTTTATGTATCCTGCCGATCTCAAGGATCCCAAGAAACCCACCGGAAAGCTGCGGCTCATGGTTGAGGCGAATCCCCTGGCCATGGTGGTGCAACAGGCCGGGGGATATGCCAGCGACGGCCATGGGCCTATCCTGGAAATCCAGCCCGAGGCCTTACATCAGAGGGTGCCGCTCTACATCGGGAGCAAGGAAGACGTGAAAATGGCGGAAAGCATCCTAAGCGGGTCGTAATCGATACCGACGTCGCGTGAAAATACAGGTCGAATGGGCTGAAAAGGCATTTCTCTTACAAACCCGATTTTCTGTCCTGCACTATCTGGATAAAGGTCTCAATGCGCAGGGCCGTTCGACTGTCAACCCGGCCCGTTCGATCGCCCTCGATTGTGAGCATAGGAATGTGGAGGCTTTCCCGCAGGATGACGTCATACAGCTGCCGGAAACAGAATGTCTGCGTATAGTGAATCAGCCCGTCGAGCGCCCGCTCCTTCACGGCCGCAGTGATATCTTCTATCCTCCCCTGGATGTCATAGGGGTAGGTATAGGCAAGGTACTGGTCCACAATGTCGCCCTCATCAAAGGGCATGCTGAACTGTCTCTGGGTCTCATTGAAAACGACCCTCGCTCCCATTTTTTCGATCAGCTCGTAAAATCCGCTGAATATCGGGGGCACCCCCAGAAAACCCAGTCTTATTTCCGCGGATCGGGACCGGCGGGTTGTCGCCTCGGTGAGGAATCGATCCAATTCCTGCTCATAGGCGTCCACATCCCCATTGAAGTCGGAACTGCTCACAAGAAAGAGGTGATTCTCAAACCCGGTCACAACATTATCTACATGAGTCAGTCTGTCCAGTCTCCTCAGCTTTTCCCTGATCGGACCGAGTCGTTTCCTCGTCCGCTCCACGTCGGACCATGTTACTGAAAAAAGGCGCATCAATCTTTCCATCTGCAGGGATAGGGCATGTCTATCCCTGTTCAGGGGATAATCAAAATGGATGACCTCCACGCCCCTTCGGGCCAGGATGGCACCCAAGGCAATGGTGTTGCTGCAGTCTCCTCCGGTCACGGCAATCACCTGTTTGACCCCCTGATTCAGCGTCGTGGCGTAGATCCCCTTGATCCATGAACAGATGTTGTGGGCAAATCCAGCGGCCTCCGCTTGATTGATGAGTTTTTCGGGTGAGGACGAATTGATAAAAACGTTGTTCAAATCGATGGGTTTGATGTCGGCGGCCAGGAGAATTTCCACTGGAATGGTTGATGTCAGACCGACCACTGACGCGTGCCTTGGAATATCAGACAAGATTTATGCCTCCACAAAATGAAACTGAAGCGCGGGCAGTTCGAGACAGGTCAATTTGTTGCCGTACACGGCACCGGTATCCAGGCCGATCTTGTTCTCCATCACGAGGGGTTCCGGGAAGGGGGTATGGCCGAAAATCACTCTTTTCCCAAAATCATAATCGGAAAAGATAAAGGGATCTCTGATCCACACAAGATCTTCAAAGGCCTGTTTATCGAGAGGTACACCGGGTCGGAAACCGGCGTGGACCACATAGTAGTCATCCAGCTCAATCCAATGCTTAAGGGCCCTCATAAAAACCACATGATCCTCTGGGATCTCTATCCCGTCCCGAATTGATTGCCCTCGGCGATAACTCCTCAGGGTAGCCTCACCGCCGTTGAAAAGGAATGTGGTCATATTTCCGGTATCCAGGTATTCAAGAAAGATGCTTTCATGATTGCCCATCAGACACTGCACCGAGGGGGAAAGCCGGGAGATTTTCATGACAAGATCAATGACCCCCTTGGAGTTTTCTCCCCGGTCAACGTAGTCACCCAGAAAGATCAGCCCGTCCCTCTCCGGGCGCCATTTGATCCGGTCCAGCATCCGCGTCAACGGGTCAAGACATCCGTGAATGTCACCTATGATGAATATCCTGCCCGCATTTTTCATAAGCCGAAGACCAGTCTGATGCGATCCCTCTTGTCGAGACGTTTCAGCCCCGCCCGCTTTGCTGCATCCACCGCATCCCTGAATTCACCCGGTTCGACTCTCCGGTTTATCAAGGGATCCCGGTGGGCCTCTCCACAAGGTCGATACTGATCCATCACGTTCACATAGGTATTGGTGGAAATTTCCTCAGCAAGAAACGCCATGGCCTCTTCCGTTCCAGCCAGGTTGTTGGGCATGACCAGGTGCCTCACGAGCAATCCCCTGACCCCTACACCCTCATCATCCAGGATCAAATCACCCACCTGTCGATGCATCTCCTTTATGGCCGCAACGGCCGCTTCCCTGTAATCAGGCGCGCTGCAAAATCTACCGGCCCAACCCGGGTCCCAGAATTTAAAATCCGGCATATAGATATCAAACACACCGTCCAGTAATTTCAGGGTCTCCACAGCGTCGTATCCGCTGGAATTGTAGACCAGGGGCACACGCAGCCCCCCCTCGACGGCACCGGGCAGGGCCTCCAGAATCTGAGGGATGACATGGGTTGGTGTCACAAAATTGATATTATGGCACCCTCTTGCGGCGAGGTCGAGCATCATGGCGGCCAGTTGGTCAGGCGTGACGTCCACCCCTTCCCTCTGATGGCTGATTTCGAAGTTCTGACAGAAACTGCAGAGCAGATTACAGGAACTGATGAAAATGGTCCCCGATCCGAACCTTCCAACCAGGGGCGCCTCCTCACCGAAATGGGCGTTGTAGCCGGCAACCCGCGCCTTTCTCCCCGTCCTGCAAAAACCTCTTTCGCCCTGGATGCGGTTCACGCCGCAACCTCTCGGACAGAGGTGACAGGATTCCATCAGCGCCAAGGCAGCCCCTATCCTCTCCTGGATTTTCCCTTCTTGATGAAGCCTGATATAGGACGGTTCCATAGTCTCAAGACTGTACCCGGCCGGCGTTTTGTGGGAGTTCCTGACAGGGCCCCTTTTGCCCATCGGCCGACTTACCCCCTTTTACGGCATCAATCCCGGCTGGAGCCGAAGATCCTCAGGAGCATGAGAAAGAGATTGATGAAGTCAAGGTAAAGGGAAAGTGCCCCGAGAATGGCCCCTTTTCTCTTCACCGCCCCATCAAGATCGGCGGGCTGGGTCAGGGCCATGTTTTTGATCTTCTGGGTATCATAGGCGGTCAGCCCCACAAATACGATCACGCCGATATAACTGACGATCCTGCTCACGGCACTGCTCAGAATGAACATATTGACAAGGGAGGCGATGATGATGCCGATGAGCCCCATCATGAGAAAACCCCCGAGGGATGTCAGATCCCTTTTGGTCACCCATCCATAGACACTGCAGGCAAGGAAAGTCGCCGAACAGATAAGAAAGGTGCTCGTGATGGATTCACTCGTGTAAAGCCTGAAGATAATCGAGAGTGTCGCGCCGTTCAGGGCGGAATAAAGGACAAAGAGGCCGGTGGCCGTGCCGGCACTCATCCTGTTGACAAGCCCGCTGATAGAAAACACCAGCACCAGCTCACCCAGAATGAGGCCGTAAAAAATAAGTCTGTTCTGAAAAATCAACTGGAAAAGCGCCTGACTGTTGGATACATAAAAGGCAACAAAAGCCGTCAACGCAAGTCCGATACACATCCAGTTGTAAACGCTTCGGACGAAATCATTGACCAGTTCCTGAGTCCGGCTCTGTGGGAGGGGAATGGTTTGCATGCTGATATAAACCTCCTTGTTTTGATTGTTCGACTTTCACAACACCTTAGCGTGCCGTCTGCGATCAGCGTTCAACGCGCAACCTCATGCCTTGGCCTTGCATGGTTTTTGCCGCTACTGGATCGACGCGGCTCGGCGCGAATCCGGCAGTGTTCATTTCAGAATGAGCACGGCCATGCCGCTCCTGTATAGGTTATTTTAAGAATTATTTCAAGGCAGTCAAATAACCCTCATTTTAATTCTATTGTCTGAAGACGCCAGCCCAGTCTCGAGATCTCGGATTCTCTGAATGCTCGGAGGATGAGAGGCCTTGAACAGGACATGCAGGGGATGGGGGAACAGATTTGAGAGATTTTCACGGGCCAGCCTCTTGAGTGCCTGGATAAGGGGTGTCGGGGTGCCAAGAATCTCACGGGCGTAGGCATCCGCCTGTCGTTCGAATCTTCTCGAAACAAACATGGCCATGGGCGAAACAAAGAAGCTGACGGGTTCCCACAGGATTCCCACAAGAAAAAGTCCGGCGTATAGCGGCATGCCGGAGAAGCCGAAACTTTGGTACAACCCCTCCCAGGCCATGATTTTGGAGGCGAGAAACAGGAGCAGACATGAGGTCATTCCCGTCAGGGCAAGCTGTTTCCAGAGGTGGTGTTTCTTCATGTGACCGATCTCGTGTGACAGCACGGCCATTATTTCATCTGCGCCATGAGATTCGAGAAGGCTGTCAAAAAGCACGATCCTTTTGGCCTTTCCCAGACCGCAGAAACAGGCGTTGGTATGCCGGCTCCTCCTTGACGCATCGATCTGGTAGATCCCGCTGAGAGGGATGCCTTCCTTTTTTGCCAGGTGCTCGATCTTTTCTCTCAAATCGACATCCTCGATCGTACTGAACGTATTGAACAGGGGAGCGATGACAGAGGGATAGAGGATTGTGACCATCATCTGAAAGAACAGGTAGACAGTCCATGCCAGAAACCACCATGCGCGTCCCCCGTAAAGGGCCACACAGAGGATTCCGGACAGAAACAGGCCTCCCAGGATGAGGCCGATGACCCCGCCCTTGATCAGATCGAGAAACCAGGTCTTCAGGGTTCGGGTATTGAAACCATGATTCTCTTCGATAACAAAAATACGATAGTAGTCAAAAGGGATTTCGATAACCGCCATGATGAGACTTAAGGCACCGAAGAAAATCAACCCCGAGGCGACGACACCCAACCCTTTCAGGGATTCTGCGAACCAGGGCAGCAGGCCCGAAAGAATAATAGAAAGAAACAGAATTTTGCCGACAACGGCCCTGACCGTGGCGAACCGGTTATTGTCGATGCTGTAGGCGCTGCTCTTGCTCAGGTGCTCTTTTTTGAGATCCGCGGCAAGGATCTCCGGCACCTCTTGACCGAACTTTCGCAAATAATGCATATTGAGGAGACCGATCCCCAAATCGGCCAAAGACGCAAGGAGGTACAAGATGAGATAGCCACCCAAAATTATGTTGATCGATATCATTTTTCTATCTTATCATACCCCACACAACGCATATCAGGCACCGCTGGTGTCGCGCGACAATTTCACATCCGTTCCGGACACTGTTCATGAGAAACGATCAATGAGAAAAGGCAAATTATTTATTGTAATGGTCGGCCTTCCCGCCCGCGGCAAATCCACTGTAGCGACGAAATTGAGAGAAAGCCTGGGCCATGATTCCTTGAAGGTCAGGATCTTCAACAATGGAAAGCTCAGACGAAAGATGATCCCTGAAAACACGTCCTATGCCGATTTTTTTGATCCGAAAAACAAGGCAGGGGTTGCCCTTCGGGAAAAGATCGGATTAACAAATCTGCAGAGGGCCAGGAAATACATCAATCAAGAGGGAAACATTGCCATATTGGATGCCACGAATGCAAGCCGGGAAAGGAGAAAGAAGATTCAGGCCCTGCTTGGGGACTATCCCATCCTGTTCTTGGAATGCGTCAACGAGGACGATGAAATCCTATCAGCCAGCATCCTTCAGAAAATTGATCTGGAAGAATTCGGGCATCTGAGTCAGGAGGAGGCGATAAGGAGTTTCAGACAACGCATCGCCTATTACCGCTCCATTTACGATCCCCTCGAAAAGGAGACCAGTTTTATCAAGCTGGATTCCCTCAATAACCGGATCATTGTGGAGGAATTGGGTTCCGACATTCCCTTTCTGGAACAACTGAGAGATTTTCTTTTGACGGATATGGTCAAGAACCTCTATCTCATTCGCCACGGCGAAACCCACTTCAACATCGAGGACCGGATCGGGGGGGATTCCAGTCTCAGCGAGGCGGGCATGAAACAGGGCGAGGCCCTTGCAGCCTATTTCAAGAACAAGGAAATCCCACTGATCTTCACCAGTCGGAAGAAGAGGACGATCCAGACGGCGGAGCCTATAAAGGCCCTGCAGAAGAGGTGCGAGATTATCCCGCTGGAGGAATTTAATGAAATCGACAGCGGCATCTGTGAAAGAATGAGCTATGAGGAAATAAAGAAAGGCCTTCCGCAGGTCTATCGGGAACGAAAGAAAGACAAGTTCAATTATGTCTACCCCGGTGGCGAGGGTTATGTCACCATGCAGGACAGGATCCATAGGGGCATTAAAAAGGCGCTCTACCTCAGCAAACCCACCGACAATATCATGATCATCGGTCACAGGGCCGTAAATCGCATGATTCTTTCCCACTTTCTCTACCGTCGGCGGGAAGACGTCCCCTACATATATATTCCTCAAGACAGATTCTACTTCATCTCGTCCACCCACAACAAGAAACTCTTTCAGCTCAAGCGATATCAATGATTCCAGGGCGTTTTGCGACCCGGCTTCTGTCTCCATAAGGTGTGCCGATCTCTTGGATCCAATGAGGACAAAAAATGTCACCGAAGTGAATCAGCCCTGTCGAAGGCATGCAATAAAAATCTTCAGCATCGCGAACCGTTCATGATGCGTGTCAAGGAAGGAGGTTCGAATGGTCACCACAAAGGCACCTTCGAGTACCAGGATGACCAAGGCGATCATCGACTTGTTGATCAATGTTCCCATGTTCGATTCCCTCAAGGCCGACGAACTGAAAATCGTCGCCAAACACATGAATTTCATCGATCTCACCAAAAATGAGATCCTGTTCAAGGAAGGGGAGACAGGGGATTACGTCTGTTTCGTTGTGGAAGGTTCTCTGGACGTTCTTAAGGCGAAGGGAAGCGGTGAATATGTCGTCCTTGCCTCTCTGCCGAAGGGGCGCTCGATCGGAGAGATGGCCGCCATTGACGACTTCCCGCGTTCAGCGACCGTCAGAGCGCGCGATAAGGCGACACTCGTAATCCTCACGCGCAAGGGTTTTGATGTGATCCTGCAAAACTCACCACAGATCGGTGTCAAAATCCTCAAGGGCATTGCGCGCCTCTTGAGTCAAAATCTACGCCAGACCTCCAGCCGCCTTGTGGACCAACTCTTGCCACTCGGTTAATTCGCGAGGAAAAGGATGTCGGCATAAGATATCAATGAGGGGATGTCCTATGGCGAAAACAAGAATTTCGGCCGTTCTCTGGGTCCTTTTGGTCCTTTCCATGACCGTTTCCGTTCACGCCGGCCCCGTGGTCTCATGCGAAGTCAAAAAAGTCAGAGAGCATGACCTTCTGATGACTTTTGTGTGGGATGTCTCTGTGGTTTCTGAAAAACATTACGACGCATGCGATCTGTCGATCTCTTTTCAGGATGGTCAGGGGCGGGAAATACTTATTGTAAAGGAGACAATCGAGATCAAGGCAGGTTCGAACGCCTTTGAGGGCCATGAAATCTGTGACATCGAGACCTGGCAGCGCATCAAAAAGTATGTGGCCAAGCTAGATTGTGTCTTTTGATCCTTTTCCAGAGGGTCTGCCGCCGGCAACCGATGATCTGACCCCTCACGTGTTGCAGGCCGCGGAGGCACGGCTTTCCATGAGCCTTTCAAGAAAGGTGCGCCACCAGCCCATCTTTTTTCTTGGTGGAGGTTTGTGAACTGTTCCTCCGTCCTCTTTTTCCGACATCGCATTGACCTTTTTCCGAGTCCGGCAAAACGCAGGGCACTCACACGGACCGGACTCGAATGTCCTGATGAGCCGAACAGGGGATCTTCCCGTTTTTTATGCCCTTTGTATATTATATTTTGAAATGAGACGTGAGAGATAGGTTCGCTGTATCCCGAGTATCTTGGCCGCCTTGCTTCTATTTCCCCTGGTGTGGTCCAGATTAATCAATATAAACTCTTTTTTAAACCTGTCCAGGGCCTCCTTGAGGGTCAATCCCACCTCCATTGCCCGATCATTTTTACCCTGACTGAAAATCGGGAGATCCTCCGGCAGTATTTCGTGGCCGTTACCCATCACGACGGCCCGCTCCACCGCATTCCGCAGTTCTCTGACGTTTCCGGGCCAGTCATAGGCAAGCATCTTGTCCATGGCCCTTTCAGATGCACTCAGGTCTTGAACGCCCCGTTCCTGCTTGAAGATGTCAATGAAATAATGGGCCAGAAGGGGGATGTCCTCTTTTCGCTCTTTCAGGGTGGGCATACGAATCTGAACCACGTTCAACCTGTAGAAGAGGTCTTCCCGGAATCTGCCCTCGGTCACTTCCTTTATGATATCTCTGTTAGTGGCTGATATGACCCTTACGTCCACCGCGATGGGGGAACTGCCGCCCACACGGTAAAAAATGCCTTCCTGTAAGACACGAAGCAGTTTTGCCTGCATGCCGAGGGACATCTCTCCGATCTCATCCAAAAAGAGCGTCCCCTCGTCCGCCAGCTCAAACTTGCCGATCTTTCTGGCCATAGCCCCGGTAAAGGCGCCCCTCTCATAGCCGAAGAGTTCCGCCTCCAAAAGGGTCTCCGGGAGGGCGGCGCAATTGAGGATAATCATGGCCTTGTCTTTTCTCGGGCCGGCCTGATGAATCAATCGGGCGAGGAGTTCCTTTCCTGTGCCGCTCTCACCCAGGATCAGGGTGCTTGTCTTTGAGTTGGCGACCTTGAAGGCGTCTGAAATGACCTTATGCAGGATGGGACTCTCCCCGATGAGTTGATATTTCTTTCCGAGTTCCTCGCGGAGGTTTTCGTTCTCCTTCCTGACCTGGTTGATTTTCCTGGCATTGCCGATGGCCTTGGCAGCCAATTCGGCAAACACATTCAAAAGCTGCATATCCTCCTGCTGAAGGGCGGTCCCGTCCTCCTTGTCGATGATCTCCATTACACCGATGATATCACCGTCAAGCTTCATGGGCACGCAGGCAATCGAACGGGTCTTGAAACCAATGGAGTGGCTGATTTCCTTAAACCATCTGGGATCACTGGATACATCGGAAATAAGCAGGGGTTCACCCCTTTCCGCGACAAACCCGGCTATCCCCTGTCCCACCTCCAACTCATATTGACGCACCTCTTCCCTGCGCTCTCCGGTGGCCACCTTAAAAAAGAGCTTCTTGCTTTTCTGGTCCAGCAGCAGGAGTGAACTGGCCTTGGCATGCATCATGCGCGTTGCAGTATAAATGATGCGTTCCAGGAGACGATCAAGATCGAGCACCGAAGATACCCAAGCCGAGATCTCCTTGAGTCGCTCGATGGTTGATTCAGGGTCGTTATATTTGGTATTCATGCAAACACCGTATGGATATTTTGACTCCCTTGTTTTCGGTCGGAATATATCAAAGAACATACGCCATGTATACTTTTTTGTTTATTTCAGATGGAAATCCCTTTACTAAACCCGGAGTTACATTTATCCATAAGATTATTCTTCCGTGTATCCATTCAGATACAGTACCATTCTATGCCTTTTCTCCTTCACTTGCGGAATATGGAATTCCTCATGGCTTTGAGCCCACATCCAAAGGTCGGTGGCCTCAGGAAGGAGGCACACAATTTGCATAAAAATAATGCACTATGCCGTATCTTCAAAATCCAGCCGGCAAAAATTGAAAATGAGAGGATCGTCATGTCTAGCCAATCGAGCCAACCGTTGCTCAAATCTCTCATAAGAGAAGCGGAACTGTACCGCATCCAGGGCCTGCTTGCCCAGTCCAAAGAAAAATACCTCAAGGTCTTGGCCCTTGCCGAAAAGAGCAGGCCGTCTTCGAAGCGTCAAAAAGTCATCGATGCAGTGTCTGAAAAGCTTCAAACCGTGAAAAGGGAACTTGAGGAGGTCAGCGCTGATGTTCAAGCGCCGAAACTGTCCCATGAGGTTCAAACCCTTATAAAAAAATTATTTTCCTTTTCAAAGACAGAGGAGACAGCCGCACTGGCCGGTGCTGTGGCCCTGGCAAAATTCGGGCAGTATGAGCAGGCCCTCGTCGAATTCAACCAATTGCTCGACCACAAGACTTTGGCCCTGGTTGCAGGCAAGAATATCCTTCGGTGTCACCTCTCATTATCGACTCCCGAGGCCGCCGTTGACCAGT
Source organism: Desulfatiglandales bacterium (assembly GCA_049366815.1). Lineage (GTDB taxonomy): Bacteria > Desulfobacterota > DSM-4660 > Desulfatiglandales > HGW-15 > CAYNYM01. The sequence continues at coordinate 44,852 of JBMNCO010000113.1, forward strand.
TTTCTCAATGGGTCAGGGGCGAAGGCCCTTTCCAAAGAACCGAGTTGACCAAAATCAGGTCATTTCTCATAAATCTTGTGGAAAACTTGGAGGATTGCCCTAAAATTCCAGAGATATCCGAGGATTCGACATCGCAACCTGACTTTTCCGAAGAAGAAACCATGAGGGAGGAGTTAGAGGGGGCGTCAACCTACGGGGCTGAAACCCGGTCTACGGAGGATGATGCCGCTGCAACGGATGAGGAAGACCGGCAGGGATCTGGACGGGATCTCATCGAGCCTGCCTCCCTGGAGGAAGAATACGATCTCCTTGGAGAAGGCACTGATTCGGAAGAGGATGGAAAGAGTGACCTGGACGATATACTCGATATTTCCTCTATCAAGATCCGTTTTCACAGTGGACACCTGCAGGGAAAGTTCTTGGAACTCAAGGTCACGTTTCAGGTGGGCAATGTGGTGAGTGTGATCATCCCCTCGAAGAAGAGACCCCTCTTACGTTATTTTGGTGCGGAGACCGAACTTCCACATATCCAGGTCACCTCGCCCATGACGGTCTTTGATGCGAGCGGGAAGGTACTGGGGAAGACCGATGTGAAAAGCGGGCCCAATAAGGGAGATTTTATGCTGGATATCATCGTCTACGCCTCATAGGCCATGGGCGGTGCATGCACAGGACGGATTCCAAGGTGAGGGGGTCCTTTCTCGGGAACTTGTTTCCGTCCGGAAACACGTGATTTCCGGATGGGGACTCCGCTTTCAGCATTCAGCGGTCAGCCTCATGCCTTGTCTTTGCACAGCTTCTGCTGAGATCGCTGACGGCTGCAGGCGCTCATCCTGGAATGCTCCCGGATGAGCACAAACAAAAAAATACTTCCAAAAGAAAGGGTGTGGGCAAAGTATAGTGGCGGAATTCAATCCAAAAGACAGGGTGATAGAGTGCAAGATCGTCTACTATGGTCCGGGCCGGGGAGGCAAGACCACCAACCTGGAATATATTTACAGGGCATTCAATAAGAACACCACCGCGGAGATGGTCTCGATAAACACCAAGGGGGACCGGACCCTGTATTTCGATTTTCTTCCTATGGGCATCGGAAAGGTCCGGGGTTGTGACGTCAAGATTCAGCTCTACACGGTCCCGGGTCAGGCCAGATACAGCTCGACACGTAAGCTGGTCCTCAAGGGGGTGGATGGTGTGGTATTTGTGGCGGACTCGCTGCAGATCCGGAGGAAGGCCAACCTGCTGTCCCTGAAGGACCTCCAGCAGAACCTGGCTGAACAGAACATGAACATATTCAAGATCCCCCTCGTTATTCAATACAACAAGCGTGATCTGAGCAAAGAGGGAATTCCACTCTTGCCACTCGAAGTGCTGGAGCGGGACATGAACACCAAACTCAAAGTGCCGTCTTTTCCTGCCAGTGCACTAAAGGGTACGGGGGTCGGCACGACCTTGAAACAGTGTCTACTCTTAACCTTACGCCGGTTGCAGAAAGAATTGAAATGGACGCAATGACGGATCGTCAAGACGGGCCTTGTCCAACCTTTCTTGAAGGCCGCCTGGCCTTTATGGGCCTTGCCGACGTGTTTCAAATCCTGGGGGGCAACCAAAGCACAGGTGTCTTGCAGTTGACAACCCCCTATAGCGATAAATCGGGATACGTCTATTTTGTAAATGGGAGTCCTGTAAATGCCACTTTTGGGTCCCTTGCGGGAATTGAAGCGATCTACGCCCTTTTTGGATGGACTGAAGGTCATTTTGAATTTTATCCTGGAGGAATAGACGTCGAACAGGCCATAGGCCAGAGCCGCATGCAAATTGTCCTTGATGCCCTGCGCATGTTTGATGACGGCATGATAAAAAGGGTTGGTCCTCCCAGTTTTGTGGATCCTGCTGATTCCATCCTTCGAAATCCCACCGATACGAATGAGGGGGCGCTTTCAATCATCAAAGGCCCCCAGGTGGATTTCATGTATGTAGTCAAGGAGGAGATCATCAGCGACGGTGGAAGAATCGTCACGGAGGGGACTTACGGCCACTGGGTTTGGGTTATCCTCGGGGGTGATGTGCAGGTTACCAGGGAGACCCTGCGAGGACCGATGACACTGGCCCAGCTTGGCAGAGGGGCCTTCATCGGCCACTTCACATCCTTTCTCTTTCAAGACTTCCTGCGAACGGCATCGGCGACTGCCCTGGGGGAAGTCCATTTGGGTCTGCTGGACACCCAGAGACTGGCAGGAGAATTTGCCTGTCTTTCGTCCGGTCTTCGGAAATTTCTCCTCGGAATCTCCTTCAGGTTGACAGAGATATCCGACATGACGGTCGATCTCCTCACCCTGGGCACCTCATCCCGCGGGGAGGGCGAAGACAAGCGTTTTACTCCTGCACGCCGGACCTTATCGGAAAGACCGAACCGTTATTATGACGGCATAAACAACGCCCTTCCATCGGGCACAGGAAACGGGACTTCACCGCTGGTTCCGCTCAATGAGGAAGATTTTTTAAAAACACTTATGCGGGAGCAGTCATACCCTTCCAAGGATCGCGCCTCTGGTTTCCCTCCAACAAACTCTGAAAAGGATGTCTTTGATATTGAAAGGCTCAAAATGGAGTATGAGGGCCTTTCAAGGACTTTCAAAAACATGGTGGAGAACCTGGCCTCCTGTGTGGCATCCGCCACGCTCTTGGCCAACCATCTGAGACGGGGAAAATCCTAGATACAGACACCTCTGGTACGGGCTGTGCAAGGCTGTCCCACCTTAACGGCCATTGCGTCGTCCAACAGATTATTTTGTATGCTCCTGCCCTCTCACGCCTTCAGGCCACGAGCTTCTTTTCCACACCCTTTTTCGTCTTGACTGTCACGCCCCTTTATCCCTATACTCGCCGCTTAAAAGGCATCCATGAGCCCGCCATCGCAGATTCCGGCCCAGTCACAGGGCTGAGGGAGGCTGGATTCCCACACCGGACCCGAAAAGGTGCTCCCGGGCACCTCTATCCTCAAGAAACTTCCTGGTCCAGGGCAGGGCAACGTGCCCGCCTTTTGACGATGTACAGGTGGCGCTGATGTTTAAATTTCTATAACAAGGGGGATGATCATGTTCAAAAAAGTCGGTTTATTTCTTGGAGTATTGTTGGGGATCGGATTGATCCTGTCGGCGCCGGCCTTTGCCAAGACAAAGGTCGCTTTTGCGCTGTTGTGGACTATTGACGATATGGGCTGGACAACGGCCCATTACCGCGGAATAGAACACCTGCAGAAGGAACTGGGGGATCAGATCGAGGTCTCTTACACGGAAAAGGTCCTGGCGGCCAATGCCGAACAGGTCCTGCGGGGCTACGCCAAGGCGGGCTACGATATCATCTTCGCGACCACCTTCGAGCACATGGACCCATGCCTTATCGTGGCAAAGGACTTTCCCGATGTGATCTTTGAACACTGCTCGGGTTACAAAAAAAACGACAAGAACATGGGCAACTACTTCATGCGAATGTATCAGGGCGAGTATCTCACCGGTTACATGGCCGGACTCATGGGATATAAGAAGGTGGGAACCGTGGCCACCCAGCCGATCCCGGAGCCGATCCGTGGAATCAATGCCTTCACCATCGGGCTCCTCAAGGGGCTGACGGAAGCCCGGATTGACCATGACCCGAAAAATGTGAACACCGTGGTTTGGCTCAAGAGCTGGCGGGATGCGACAAACGAGACCCTCCTGGCCGAGACCCTTACAGGACGCGGGCATGATCTGATCAGGCAGATGGCGGATACGCCCGAGTCCGCACAAGCGGCCTGCCGCAAAGGGGTGCCTGCGGTCGGGTACGGGGTCGATGTCAGCCCCCAGGCCCCCTGTGCACTGGTCTCCTCAGAGTGGAACTGGGGCGTCTACTATGTGGATGCGGTCAAACGGGCCATGGCGGGGACCTGGCGTCCCGCCGAAATCTGGTGGGGTTTTGAGAAAGACGGCATAAAACTGTCCCCCTTCAACGCTTCGGTCCCGGACGCAGTAAGGCAGAAGGTCATGGCTGAAAAGGCCCTCCTTGAGAAGGGCGATGACAATATCTTTGCCGGTCCCCTCAAAGACCAGTCAGGCAAAGAAATCATCCCGGCGGGGCAGAAGGCGACGGACCCGGATCTCCTCACCATGAGATGGCTCGTAGAGGGCGTTTCCGGAAAGATCCCCGATTAGTCTTCCGGCCGATCCCTTCGCGAGGTCTGTATCGAGGGCACCGGGGAGAACCACCGCTCCCGGTGCCCTTTTGAGCAGGAACGGCACCCTTTTTGCTCTGTTTGCAGCCTGATGGATTTCAATCATGCAGAGGAGAACATCGTCTATGGAGATCCCTCTAAGCCCCCTTGAAACGGGGGAAAAATATCTTTTCGAGATTCCCGAAATCAACTTCAAGGTCGAGTTGCCCTATGTCCTTCTTCCCGGGAAGGGCGGGCATGTGAGGATCGTCTCCCTCAATCTGGTTGGCATGACCGAATGGAACGGCATTTTCGGCCAGGCCCTGGCCGAAAAGATCCGGGCCCAGGTCCCTGACCTCGACGGTGTCGTGTTTTTCACTGCGGTTGAAAAATCCCTTCAACTCAGCCAGGTCATATGCCAGGAGCTGGGTGTCCCGATCATGGCTGTTGCCTACAACAAGCGCAAACCCCACATGGAAATCGAAACTGGTCGAAAAAGACCCTATATTCAGGTGGGTGGAGGCTCTGTGACCAGTGGCGATAAATATCTTTTGATTTACGAGCGGGACTATAATCTTCTCCTCGCAGCCAAACGGGGTGTAATCCTTATTGATGACGTGGTCAGCACGGGCGGGACCGCCGCCGCACTGGCCACAATTCTCGATGAAATCACCGAAAGAGAATCCTTGAGCAAAGAGGCACTGAAAATCCTGGGCATCTTCTGTGTGGCCCGGGAAGGCGAGATGAAACCCCTCTACAAAGGCCTTTCCTATAAGATTCACTGGCTGGGTAAGCTCCCTCCTCCCCATTTTATACCTGAAAGGGCACATGGCTGACCATGCCGGACGCACCCACCAAACGGACCACGGCCGTCCATATGAAGGGAATTGTCAAGAATTTTCCTGAAGTGAAGGCCAATCAAGGGGTCAATTTCCGGATAAAGAAGGGCGAGATCCACAGTCTCCTGGGGGAAAACGGTGCCGGCAAGACGACCCTCATGAAGATCCTCTCCGGCGTTTACAGGCCTGATGCGGGCGAGATCTTTGTTGAGGACCGGAAGGTATCCTTCCGCTCGCCCAGGGACGCCCTTGACCACGGCATCGGCATGATTCACCAGCATTTCCAGCTCGTGGATAACTTCACCGTTACCGAAAATATCATTCTCGGCACGCCCGGGCCGGTCCATCTCAACATGGCCGAGTTGGAGAAAACCGTCGCCGAACTCACAGAACATTATGGATTGGCAGTAGACAGCAGGGCGCGGATCTGGGAGCTTTCCGTGGGGGAACAGCAGCGTGTCGAAATCCTCCGTATGCTTTTCCGCAAGGTCAAGATCCTGATCATGGATGAACCCACAGCCGTGCTCGCACCCCATGAAATCGAACGTCTCTTCACCGTCATGCGACGGATCCGCAAGGAGGGCGGGTCTGTCGTGTTCATCACCCACAAGCTCGAAGAGGTCCTGGAGATCTCGGATTATATCACGGTGCTCAGAAGGGGTAAGGTCATGAGTACGGTGAGGCCCGAAAAGGTCCTGGGCAAGGACGGTTCCGTTAGTACGGAACTGGCCCGTATGATGGTGGGCCGTGAGGTGATTCTGGAGGTGGGCAGGGAATCCCGGAAGACCGATAAGGTCCTTCTCCGGGTGGAAAACCTTTCGGTCAAAGCCGATCGGGGAGAGCTCGCGGTGCGGGATATGACCTTCTCGGTCCGCTACGGTGAAATCTTCGCCGTCCTGGGTGTGGCCGGCAACGGCCAGCGGGAACTCGTGGAATCCCTTATGGGTCTTCGCCCCAGGAACCGGGGGCGCATCCTGCTGGAGGGTGAGGACATGGCCGAAAATCTTGGCAAAACGGCCTATGTCCCAGAAGACAGGTCGGGAAGAGGAAGTGTCCCCGACATGTCTTTGCTGGAAAACCTGGCACTCACCAACCGGACCCGTTTTTCCAGCGGCCCCCTCATGAACTGGAACGCAGTGGAAGAAGACGCGCGTATGCTCATCGCCCGATACAATATCGCCGCCCCGAACCTTTCCATGACGGCCGGACAGCTTTCCGGAGGAAACCTTCAGAAGCTGATTCTCGCCAGGAGTTTTTCCCAGCGCCCTCTGCTCCTCATCGCAGAGCAGCCGACCCGAGGTCTGGATATCGGTGCCACCCAAGAGATCTGGCAGGCCTTGCTACGCCAGAGGGAGGAAGGAGCGGTTCTGCTCGTCTCAGGTGATCTGAAAGAGGTGCTCTCCCTTGCGGACAACGTCCTCGTCATGTTTCGGGGACAGATCATGGACATCCTCTCCTGTGGGGATGAATCAGCCCTCGAGCGGATCGGCCCCCTCATGGCCGGGTTAAAGGGGCAATCATGACAGTCCACCTCAAAAAGCGGCTGAGGCCCTTGACCTGGACGAAGTATACCCTCACGCCCCTGTCCATACTCTCGGCCCTGCTTCTCGGGGCCTTTCTGTTCCTCTGGGTGGGTGCAAACCCGGCCCAGGCCTATTTGGAGATGATTAAAGGGGCCTTTGGAAATTTATACAATTTTTCCGAGGTTCTTGTCCGTGCAACCCCACTGATCCTCTGTGGGCTTTCCGTCGGCCTGGCAGGCAAGATGTTGATCTGGAATATCGGGGCCGAGGGGCAACTGGTCATGGGGGGTGTTGCAGGGGCGGGTGTGGCCCTGTTTGCCGCCCCCCTTATCCCCGGCTTTTTGACGATACCATCCATGATCCTTGCAGGTTTCATCGGTGGTGCACTGTGGGGCATGATACCCGGCCTTCTCAAGGCGCGTTTCCAGGTTAATGAGATCATTACCTCCCTCATGCTCAACTACGTGGCCATCTTCTGGGTGGAACATCTCTATTTCGGGCCATGGCGCGACCCGGCGGGCAGGGGTTTTCCCGGGACCGCCATGTTTCCCGAATCCGCCTGGTTCCCACGATTTTTCGGGACCAGGATTCATCTGGGGCTCATCGTAGGTCTTGCTGCGGCGCTCTTGATAGGGTTCCTTCTGGCCCGCACCCGGTGGGGCTATGAAATCAGGGTGGTCGGGGCAAACCTCCGGGCCGCACGGTATGCGGGGCTGAATATCACCCGAAATATCCTGTGGGTCATGGTGATCAGCGGTGGCCTGGCCGGGTTGGCCGGTGTGTGTGAAACGGCCGGTATCCACTACCGCCTGCAGCAGGGATTGGCCATGGGGAACGGGTATGTGGGGATCGTGGTGGCCTGGCTGGGGAGACTCCAGCCGGGATCGATCGTTATGATTTCCATCCTTCTCGGTGCGCTCATGGTGGGAGGAGATCAGGTTCAGATCGCCATGCACGTCCCCTCGGCGATCAGCCTCGTCCTCCAGGGAGCGATCCTGTTTTGTGTTCTCGGCGGGCAGGTCTTCCGGGACTATGAACTCCACATCCGCTCAAAGGAAAGATAGGCCATGGAATCTGCGATCGTCTTCATAGCAAAGATTACCATCACATCATCCATGGCCGTTCTCTACGCCACAATAGGCGAAATATTCACCGAACGTTCCGGCGTGCTCAATCTTGGGGTGGAAGGCATGATGCTCATGGGGGCGCTCACGGCCTTTGCATCGACCGTGCTCTTTCATTCCCTGTGGGCAGGGGTCATGGCGGCCATGCTCGTAGGCGGATGCCTCGCCCTGCTCCACGCTTTCTTTGCCATCACCCTTCGGGTCAATCAGGTGGTTTCGGGCCTGGCCCTCACGCTCTTTGGTATCGGCCTGAGCAACTTCCTGGGTCGGCCCCTGATCGGAAAGGTCGCCCTCCGTTTTGAACCCCTGAACATCTTCCCCCTGGACAGGATCCCCTTCATCGGCGAGATCCTCTTTACCCACAACGCCCTGGTCTATCCGGCCTATATCCTCGTCCCCCTGGCCTATCTTTTCCTGTACAAGACAAAACACGGACTGCAGCTCCGGGCCGTGGGTGAGAACCCCAAGGCCGCCGATACGGTCGGCATACCCGTTTCCTCACTCCGTTATTTATACACCTTCCTGGGAGGCGCCCTGGCAGGCCTCGGAGGGGCTTATCTCTCGCTGAGTTACACACCGGGCTGGAAGGAGCAGATGACGGGCGGACAGGGCTGGATCGCCATCGCGCTCGTCATATTCGCCATGTGGGATCCCATGAGGGCCGCAGCGGGGGCACTTCTTTTCGGCTTTATCAATGCCTTTCAGTTCTATTGCCAGGCAGCGGGTCTGACCCTGATCCCGAGCTATGTCCTCCGGATGCTGCCCTATCTGTTCACTATCGGGGTCCTGGTGATCGTCACCCGCTGGGAGGCCGCCCGGAAAAGGCTGGGCGCTCCCGGGGCACTGGGGATCCCCTTTGAAAGAGAGCAGTAGTCCGCCCCCATCCTGCCAGATCATGATGTCAACAATATCGGGGAACGGGATCTGACCCTATTCCCATTTGTCCCTTCCGGTCTTCTTCATCTCGATGTAACGGAAGTGCCCCACCCTGCCCTTGTCGTTGATAAAGGAATTAAGGACCCAACTCACCAGGCTGATGAGAAGGGATCCGAAGACAGCCGACCAGAAACCTCTCACCACGAAACCGGAGATCACCCCCGAGACCATCATGAGGAGTATGGCATTGATGATGAAAGTGAAGAGCCCAAGACTGAGCACATTGATGGGGAGGGTGAGGATAAGGAGGATAGGACGGAAAAAGGCATTGAGGATTCCGAGAATGGCTGCCGCCGAGAAGGCGCTCGCAAAACCCCGGACTTCAATGCCGTCCATCAGATACGCGGTGAGTAGAATGCCCACAGTGAGCACCAGCCATCTAATCAGGATTCCCTTCATTAAATTGTTCTCCGCCGCACGGCAATAATCGATTTCTTAGCATTGCGCCCTCGTCCGCGAAAGATGCCAGTTTTGTATAGAGATTCACATACCCTCTTTTCATTTTCGGTTCGGGTTTTTTCCACTTCTCGAGGCGCCTTTCTATTTCATCGTCTGAGATATTCAAATGGATCATGTTATTTATCACATCTATGCTGATCTTGTCACCGTTTTCAACGATCACAACGGGCCCGCCGGAAAGGCCGAGACGGCAATGGCAAAAAACTTGGTAACTACTCAGCTGGATAGGCCGTAGGCATTTAGGCTGTGAGGTTTCGTAGGAAGGGCACATGCGTGATCATAGGAAACTCAGAGCGTTTGAATCGGCTGATGGAGTGGACCTTCTGATCTATCGTGGGAGTCAGGCCGAGTATCTCCGATTTCCTGAAATCGCGTTTGGCTCCTTAAGGGAGCTGCACGACCGGCTTGGCCTGTCAAAGCGCCTGGGGTATTCTTATGAACGTGAATTTTCTACCTGTGAAACAAAATTTGTGGGAGCCGGGAAGGTTTTGGGCGCCCTGCTTCGATCCATGCGCGGATAGCGAAGGGTTCGGAAACTCATAACCTTTAGGCTACAGCCTAACCAACCAGAACAGTTACAAAACTTGTACTTAAGGGCATGCACAAAACATGGGCCGCAGTCGAGGTACCGTCCTCGCGGATGGCCCTCAGTGCCGGCCCGATCCTGGAGCCGCCCGGAAAATACACCAGGGCCGCCGATTTTGGAGGGGGATGACCTTTTCGTCTCTCGCAAAGTGATTAGGGTCGTTGGAGGAAATAAGAAAGCGCGGATTTCCGGACGCTTACGGTCCTTGAATCCTGCAAATAAGGCCAGCCCGGACATCCGGAAAATGAACGCCACACAATGGTTTGCTTGCCGCACAACGGGAGCATGGTGTCAACGGGCTGACCCGGTCGTGATCTTAGAAATGTTTTTTCGACTATATCTCTTCCTTTATGACTTTCAGCCTATTTGAATGTTGGGTTTTTAAATGAAAAGATTTCTCGGCCATCCAAATTTCAGTGAAGCTTCTGGACAGCTCGGCCTCACCATGAACTTCATGTGAACAGTGACCCTTTAGAGCGTTTCCCACCCCCTTTCATGGCCGGTTTTGAAGGCAGGGAAGACAACATGGCGCGCATTCACACTGAGGCAACAGGCCTGACATGATCAAGATTCCCAAAATCGCGGTATGATTTCAAGGCACAGGAATATTCCCTGCTCTCTTGGCCCAAAACGCCGGTCCTTTTCGGCCGGGATCTTTCATGTTTTCGTCAGATATCACTATATCATGCTGTTTGTCAAGAAAAAAATACAACATATTGTGGTTATTTTTTTGATCTTTGGTGCATCTTTCAATGTGGCGTTCCTTTTCTGAAGCGGGCCTGCTTGTCGTCAATCATTCCTTGTTGGTCATTGACGGGCTTTGGACAAAGATCCCGTTGGGGCTTGAAGATTTTTGGAAAAGGATTTAATTTTAACTAACTACTCAGCTAAATAGGCTGTAGGCATTTAGGCTGTGAGGTGTCGCAGGAAGGAAACATGCGTGATCATAGGAAACTCAGAGCGTTTGAATCGGCTGATGAAGGGGACCTTCTGACCTATCGTGAGAGTCAGGCCGAGTATCTCCGATTTCTTGAAATCGCGTTTGGCTCCTTAAGGGAGCTGCACGACCGGCTTGGCCTGTCAAAGCGCCTGGGGTATTCTTATGAACGTGAATTTTCTACCTGTGAAACAAAATTTGTGGGAGCCGGGAAGGTTTTGGGCGCCCTGCTTCGATCCATGCGCGGATAGCGAAGGGTCCGGAAACTCATAGCCTTTAGGCTACAGCCTAACCAACCTGAACAG
>JBMNCO010000114.1:0-2329 GCA_049366815.1 Desulfatiglandales bacterium
CTCCCGGCCTTGGTGATCAGTATTTTCTTTTGCGGATGATGTTGAAGACAAGCCAGAGGCCCAGAATCCCGGACACCAGATAGCCGATGATTCCAAGGGCGGGGAAGCCGAACAGGAGGGGGCGGACGCCCGTGGTGATAATCATGGATGAACCGATGATGAGGGCGGCGATAATGATCCCGAAGGTCAGGCGGTTCGTGCTGCCCTCCAGGCTTCTTCTTAATCCTCCAAGGTTTTCGTGTTGGAACCGGATATTGAGCTCACCCCGATCGATCACATCGATGATGCTGTCCAGTCTTGCCGGAAAATTTTTTTGAAAAACGAGGAACTTGTAAAATATCCTGCGGAGGTTGTCGAAGACGGAATCAGGGTGCCAGCGCTCCCTCGCAATACCCTTCACATATGGCCTGAATTCCTCCATGACATTGAGATCGGGAAAGAGCTGGCGGGCGGTCCCTTCCGCGGTTACAATGGTCTTGATCATGATAGCCGGGTCAGCAAGGACCTGGAGGTGATTTTCCCTGAGCAGGTTGGAGATGTCCAGCATCAGGTGACCGATATTGACCTCCTGCAGGGGGAGGCCATGAAAGGCGTCCAGAATATCGGCTATCTCCCTCTCAATTTTTCTCTGGTTCACGGAGCCTCGTCTGATGGAGAACTGAAGGAGGCTCAGGAGGACCCTCTCCGGATCCTTGTCAAATACGCCGTTGAGGAGGTCGACGAGTTCATGGCGGGTCTGGCGGGTAAGCCTGCCGACCATGCCCCAATCCAGGAGACAGATATCGTTGTTCTCCAGAATGAGGATATTGCCTGGGTGGGGATCCGCGTGAAAGAATCCGTCCTCGATGATCTGTTTAATTGTAAAGAGAAGCAGACGCCTTGCCAGGTTCTCCCGATCCGCGAGGGCGCCCATATCGAGGTCTTTCAGCTTTCGACCCTGAATCAATTCCATGGTGAGAACCTGTTCCGAAGAGTATTTCTGGAAGAGTTCCGGCATGCGCACCTCGGAGGTGCCGGCGAAGTTGCCCCGAAATATTTTCATGTTTCGGGCTTCGATGGTGAAATCCAGTTCACGTCGAAGGGCGATCTTGATTTCCTGGACAAGATTCGGAAAGTCGTAGGCCTGCGGACCGTCCATCCTCTTGTCCAGTTGCCTGGCAATGATGTCCATGATGTAGAGGTCGTTCTCAATGATCCGACGAATCCTGGGCCGCCGGACCTTGACGGCCACCGGGTGTCCATCTTCTCGAAGCACGGCCCTGTGGACCTGGGCCAGTGAGGCCGCGGCCAAAGGCTCCTCATCGAAACTGGAGAAGACTTCTTCGATGGGGCGCTGAAAGTTCTTTTCCAACAGCATCCGGATCGCGGGAAAAGGGACGGGCGTCACCTCATCCTGCAGCTTTCGTAATTCCAGAATGAGCGGGTAGGGGACGAGGTCGGGTCGGAGACTCATGAGCTGCCCGAACTTGATAAAGGTCGGACCGAGGTCTTCGAGGACGTGGCGGATTCTCTCCCGGGTGCTCATCTCCCGGTCAACGCTACGGATCCGTTCGATGAGAAATTTCCCCGGCAAATCGAGCCGCTCGACCACATCGTCCAGCCCGTATTTGAACAAGGTTACGATGATGTCCTTGAATCGCCCCAGGTGGGTAATGGCCTTTATGTCCAAGCTTGGCTCCCTGGTTGTAGAGTGCGTGGTTGCACTTTAAAACACCAATATTGTGCCCATACCCTGAAAGCAACCTCTGTCACCATAAGGGGACAGAGCACAAAGAAATTGATCCTTTTTCACTTTGCTGTCAAAGGACGGGAGAGGAAATCGTGCCTCGAATAAAGGCCTTCCCGGTATCATGTGGTTTCAAGACTCTTCCAGGCCGGATTTTCCGGGGTCTTGGGAAAGTGAGAGCTTCTTTTCGATTGCTTCAATCCTTGCATAGAGGGCCTCGATATCCGTGTGTGTGGCGACATTCAGGCTTTCCAGGGTTTTCTTTACAGTGTCCGCGATCTTGACCTGGAATTCATCCCACTGCTTCTGGCCGCTGTCCACGAGATCCTGGGCAAACTTCTCGGCCTCTTCAGTGGAAATCTTGCCGTCGTCGACCCATTTCTTTGTGGCGGCCTCGACTTTTTCCTTTGTGACCACGGCCGCCCCTAAACTCGCGAGCAGGCTTTTTCGTATGAGTTCAAACATAGGTCTCCTCCTTGCTCAACTGTCGATTGTTCGGGCAAACAGACGCTCCCGAAATGCCGGAATGGGGCTGAGATGCAATGCCGAGACGGCCGTTTTCCGTCGCCAAGTTCCTGATTTGATTGCGGAGGAAGTGGAAAA
>JBMNCO010000115.1:0-1824 GCA_049366815.1 Desulfatiglandales bacterium
CGGAGAAAATCGAGGTCAAAGACATCACGGAAATCATCCAAGAAGTGATTTAGGGAACCGAATTATCCTGATGAGGTGATAGAAAATGGAAGACGTTTTGGTGAATGAAAAAATTCAACAACTCCGTAAAAGTGTGAGAGACGGCAATTTTGGAGACGTGATGGTTGTCGGCGGTGGGATCAGCGGTATACAGGCCTGTCTTGATCTTGCCACTGCCGGTTTTAAAGTTTACCTGGTTGAAAAATCGCCGAGCATTGGGGGCCATATGGCCCAGCTTGACAAGACCTTTCCGACCAACGACTGCTCCATGTGAATACTTGCACCTAAACTGGTCGAGGTCGGCCGGCATCCCAATATCGAAGTTCTGACCTATACTGAAGTGAACAGTGTAGGGGGTCAAGCAGGAAACTTTAAGGTCAAACTGACAAAAAAACCCAGATACATTTTAGAGGACAAATGCACGGGTTGTACGACCTGTGTCGAATATTGTCCAGCCCAATATCCGGATCAATATAATCAGGAAATATCGAACAACAAAGCCGTTCATATATACTTCGCTCAGGCGATTCCCCTTGTCACATACATTGATGAAAGCTGCCTTTATCTTAAAGAGAAGAAATGTCGCATTTGCGAGGCCGTGTGTAAAAATAATGCCATAGATTTGAGGCAGGTGCCGGAAGAAATTGAGGTGAATGTAGGGGCGATCATACTGGCATCCGGCATTGAACCGTTTGATCCTGCAGTGAAGGATGAATACTGCTATGGAAAAATGCAGAATGTCGTGACCAGTATGGACTATGAGCGTCTCTTATGCTCCACCGGCCCATACCAGGGGGAGATCCTGCGTGGTTCCGACAAAAGGCATCCCCATAAGATAGCCTGGATCCAATGTGTCGGTTCGAGAAGGGTCACCCCGGGAGACAACAGCTATTGTTCAGGCGTATGCTGCACCTATACCCAGAAACAGGTGATTTTGACAAAGGATCATGACGCAGAGGCGCAGTGTACGGTATTTCATAACGACATTCGTTCCCATGGTAAGGATTTCGAACGATATTACCAGAGGACTGAAGCGCTTCCCGGGATTCGATTTATCAGGAGCTACGCGTCGATAGTGAGGGAGGACCCTGAAACCAAGAATGTCACTATCCGATATTCTACGCCCGATGATGGCGTAAAAGAAGAAGAGTTTGACATGGTGGTATTGTCCGTAGGATTGAATCCTCCTGCTGACGTGAAAGGCATTGCAGAAAAATTCGGCATTGAACTGAACTCTCAAAATTTTTGTAAGATCGATCTTATCAATCCCATGGAGACCACGAGGCCTGGGATCTTTGTAAGCGGAGGATTGCAGGGGCCTCTGGATATTCCTGAATCGGTGTTCAGCGCGAGCGGTGCCGGCGCCCAGGTGGGTGAACTCCTTGACTACAGGCGGGGGAAACTTTCCAAGGAAAGGGTATATCCTGCGGAAAAGGATGTGTCGGAGGAGGAGCCACGGATAGGCGTGTTCGTGTGCCATTGCGGGGCAAATATCGGAAGGATAGTCGATGTTCCCTCCACGGTGGAATATGCCTTAACGCTCCCCAATGTTGTCTACGCCCAGGAGCAGCTTTTTTCCTGTGCGACGAATTCCGCACAGGAAATAACCGACATAACAAATGAAAAAGGGCTCAATCGCGTGGTTGTCGCGGCCTGCAGCCCCAGGACCCTTGAACCCTTGTTCCGCGATACCCTTCGGGAGGCGGGCATTAATCAGTATTACTATGAGATGGCCAATATCAGGGAACATAACTCCTGGGTCCACGCTCGAGAAAAGGAAAAGGC
>JBMNCO010000115.1:1924-8230 GCA_049366815.1 Desulfatiglandales bacterium
TATTTGCGCGATCTTGTAAAAAAGATCTACCGACACCGGCTAATCCATGTCTACCGTGATGCTGTCATCACAGAGGCTACAGGTTATATTGGGAATTTCGTGACCAAGGTAAAATCTGAAAGAGGATTTTCAGAGATAAAACATGGTGCCACGGTTATCGCCACAGGCGCTGATGTTTACACGCCAACGGAATACCTTTATGGCGAAGATGACAGGGTGATGACCCACCTTGAATTGGAGGAACAGATCAGCAAAGGAGACGAAAAGGTCATTAACGCCGAAAGCCTCGTGATGATCCAATGCGTGGGCTGCAGAAATGAGGACAGAAATTATTGCAGCAGAATATGTTGCAGCGAATCGATAAAGAACGCATTGAAACTGAAAGAGCTGAATCCTCAAATGGATATCCATATTTTGTTCAGGGATATGAGGACATATGGGTTTTATGAGGATTATTACCGGGAAGCATCTGAAAAAGATGTGAAATTCATCCGTTGGGAACCGGATGATCCACCTGAGGTGGAAGCCGTTGAGGAGGAGGGCCGGCCTGTCTTAAGGGTTACCGTTACGGATCAGATTTTGGGCCAGAAAATCGCCATAGATGCTGATAGAATTGCTTTGGCGGCCGCTGTTGTTCCCTCGGCGACAACCCAGGAAGTGGCCGGATTGTTCAAGGTGACCTTGAGCCTGGACGGTTTTTTCAAAGAGGCCCACGTCAAATTAAGACCTGTTGAATTTGCCGCGGACGGCGTTTATCTGTGTGGACTTGCGCATTACCCCAAGTTTATACAGGAGACGATTAACCAGGCTTATGGAGCTGCAGGGCGTGCCTTAACGCTTCTGGCAAATGATATCGTTGTGGCCTCCGGCTCCATTTGCGTGGTGGATGAGCAGAAGTGTATCGGGTGCGGCGCATGTGCTGCAGTTTGCACGTATGGTGCCTTGGAGATTCGAAGTACAAAACAGGGAGACAAAGTGACGATCAACCCTGTTCTGTGTAAGGGGGACGGTCTCTGTAACACAAAATGCCCCACGGGAGCCATTTCACTGAAGCACTTTACCGATGAAGAGATCTTGAGCGAAATCGCTGCGATGGTTCAAGAAAAAGAGATCATACAGCCAATGGATTCGGCGGTTGGCGATGTCTAGGTGGATACGGATGAACAAGGCCGGGATCATTGACAAGGGAGGTGGGAAAGAATGAGTGCGAAACTTGAATTCAGCCCTAAAATATTAGGTTTTGTATGCCATTGGTGAGCATACGGCGCTGCTGACCTGGCTGGAGTTTCCAGACTGCAATATACGACTGAAATGAGACTTATTCGTGTCATGTGTTCCGGCAGAGTGGACATGAAATTTGTACTCAGTGCCTTATCCAAGGGAATCGATGGCGTTTTTATTGGTGCCTGCCATCTCGGTGAATGTAATTACATCACCCACGGAAACTATCAGGCGCTTAACATGGTGCTCTTGTTCAAGAAGATAATGGAACATATCGGGCTGAATCCGGAAAGATTAAGGCTCGCATTTATGTCCGGCAGCGAAGCGAACATCTTTGTCGAAGAGACCAATAGTTTCGTGAAGGATGTTAAGGCATTAGGGCCGATCGGCGAAAGCGAGGGCATAGGTGAAGATGAATTAAGGACCAGAATAGAGGAAGTTGAAAAACTAATTCCCTATATCAAAATGGCAGAGAGGGAAAAACTGGAATCGCGTCTTGAAGAAGAAGAATATGCGGGATATTTTACCAAGGAGGAGATAGACAGCCTGTTTCGTGAGGTCGTCTCGTACTATATCGATCCGGAGAAGTGCCAGGCCTGTATGATTTGCTCAAAGCGATGTCCTGTGGAAGCGATCGACGGCGGGAAGAACCGCATCCATGTCATTGATCAGGACAAATGCATCAAATGCGGAACTTGCTTTGAAGCCTGTCCGCCTCGCTTTGGATCGATTAGGAAGATCTCCGGGGAACCTGTCCCGGACCCGATACCTGAGGAAAAACGAACGATAGCCAGAAAGAGTAAGAAAGATTGATAAAAGGTTCTGTGCCGGTTTCATGTAGAAAGATCAATGAAGGAACGGAAAGGGATGAGTATTTTGAAATTAATTGGAATTTGTCTCTGAAGGACAGTCCACGTTGAATGCGTCTCCAGGAAGGAACAGGAACATGAGTTTGCCTGTTTGCAGGGTGTTTATGATTTTGGTCGACGAGGTCCCGTGACTCGGACCTCGTCGAGTTGACAGGGAACAGTTTTACGGGTACTCATGGATAGACTCAGGATAATACGAGACGAAGAAATTCTCACCGAATGCACAAAGGATCTTCCTTTCAAAGAATTGCCACGATTTTCTAAAAATCGGCAGGGGTGGTGATCTGCCCGTCTTCATATTTAAAATGATCTGAAAGGCCTACAAAATGTTCCCTATTTATGATGTCAATTGGGATTTTGCAGTCAGATGTATCCGCAATGAAGGTCACACGCGATAGGATTGTCACCGTTATGGTTTGATTCGGCAAAAAGGGCAGTTTGGTGCTGCCCAGGAGAAAGGTCACGTGCCGTGCCCGAACTTGAAGCGTTCTCGTCATCATCATGAAGGCTTTTTAAATGGCTAATGAAAAAAAAACAAAAAATATTGAGAAATACCCAGGGGTTGTGATCGCCGAGGGCAAAGTCAAATTTGAGGTGTACGGCGAAGAGATGATCGAGAAAAAGGTCAGACTTAGCGGGAACAGCGGTAGGGTCTATCTCCCACCTGATTGGGTGGGTCATCACGTCAAAATCATCAGGATCGATTAAGTTTCGTATTCTTGCCGTCAGGGAATGAACGGACGCCATAGATCCCCTCCATACCTTCCGCCCGGAAGGTATATGCGTAATTGAGCGATCAAAAGAACGAATTCGTTTCAAGAACCATGCACCCGAAAAGGTGCCGGCCGAGGCATAAAAAATCCGCCGAGCACCGGCCGACCGGCACATGATCAAACCCGAGTGTCAGCATTCCCAACGCCCGGAATACAAGACCAAGACGATGGATGCCATGGCCAAGAATGGGCACAAAGAGATGATTCTATGTTAGCCAATTATGGATACAGCGATGCTTCCGGGGATTACTTTATCACCATTGACACGGATAAATGCGATGGTTGCGGGAATTGCGTGAGTGCCTGCCCTTCGCGGCTCTTTGAAATCCTTGATGAGGATCCCAATGATCCCATGAGAGATGCCCCGGTGGTTGTTTTGGTCGCGGAGAAGAAGAGGAAGATAAAATGCGAATGCAATCCATGCAAGCCTCTCGGCGACAGAGCCCCATTGCCTTGTGTGGAGGCCTGTCCGGCCGAGGCCATCACCCATTCATGGTAGGCCGGGGCAAAATGAAAGGACAGGTCTTAAATTGGTAATGCCTTGACATTGTATGTGACGACCGGCTGGTGAATGCCTTTTACCTGGATTTCTCCCAACTTCTCTGCAGGGAAGATGTCCTTGACGCGGCTGTAAGTCCTGTGGCTGATCAGGATTTGCCCTGCGCCTGCAGCAGCTTCGAGACGGGCTGCGACATTGACCTGGTTGCCGATGACCGTATAGTCCCTGTGCATGTCTGAGCCGATATTCCCCACCGTCATAAATCCCGTGTTGATGCCGATGCCGATTCCGAATTCATGGCCGTAATGGAACCACTCTTTTCTTAATTCGGAAACCCTCCTTTGCATGTCCACGGCCATGTGTACCGCGCGGAGCGCATGATCTTCAAATGGAATCGGATCGCCGAAAAAGATCAGCAGTCCGTCGCCGATAATCTTGTTGAGGGTCCCCTCATAACGGTGGATGATCTGCGTCATCTCAGAAAGATACCGGTCCATGAGATGAAAGAGTTCCTCGGGTTCCAGGCTGTCCGTAAAGGCTGAAAAGTTTCTGATGTCTGAAAAGACCACGGTCATCATCTTGCGTTGAGGATCGGCTCCCAGGGTATCTCCACCGGTCAGGATCTTTTCGGTGAGCTTCGGGGAAAAGTAACGTCTGAGTTCATCATACCGTTTGAGTTCCTGGACCTGGGCGTTTACTCTGTCCTCCAGATCCCTGTTGAATTGAACCAGTTCATCTTTGGCCATTCGGAGTTCCCGGGTTCGGTCCGCCACCATGTGTTTCAGATTCGTGGCGTAATCCTCCACTTCCTTTTTGGCTGAAATGAGCATGGCATTGGTCATTTCCAGCTCGCGGTAGGCCCTGTTTCTGGCCTCTATGGTCTCCCTGAGGCTGTTGATGGTTTCAATGAGGCCCTTCCCAGGTTCTAAAAATTTTTGCCGGGTCTTGAAGACAAGGGCTATGCGTTCCAGGAAAGAAAGATCATCATAGGTTACATCAAGAATGAAATAGGGGGCCTTGAAAATCTCGTTCGCCCTGCATAGGATTCGGCCGCCCACTTCGACCGTTTCTGTAATGACAACGGCCTCTGGGGCCGAATGCCCTTTGTCATGGGTTGTCGGGTCTTCGGAATATCTCCCGAGGAAGACCTCCTGGCCGTTGACGGCCTCAGGCTCCAGATAGATTTTCTTGCCTATGACCCTTCGCCTACTGTCCAGGGGGTGTGTGATGGTCAGGAGGTCCTGTTCCATTTCAGCATCCAGGCCGAAAGGCATAAACTCCGCTTCATGGTTGAAGAGTATCTCAGGATCGAATGGGGAAAGAGGTTGTCTTATCCTGGCCGGTTCCAGTCCCCAGATGGTGGGAATGGAGGAGATGATACCCCTCCGATAGGGATCACTGATATAGTCTTTTTGCACATCGATGTCGGGGTGATAGGCAACCTTCATAAGGGTTCGGGTCTTTCCGGAAAGCCTGTCACGGTGAGGCGGAAAAATGATTTCGATGTCTTTCGTATCGTTAATATTCTCATTGAAAAAGGGGATTCGGCGGTAGCCGTCACTCGGACTTCGGAAGACCCTGACGAAATAGTCAAAACGGCCCCAGGATCGGAGTGCTGCGGAAGAGGCCCCGCATTTGAAATAAAAGTGGGGTTCCCCAACCATTTTCTCGGCCTTCCTGAAGACCGTTTGAAAATTGGCAAAGGTCGTCCATTCGTCTTCGTTGAGGAAAAAATCCTCCGGACATGAATAGCGGTCCGTGGGATAGGGGAGATTCTCGAAAAGCAAATCGTGGTGACCCAATTTGCTTTGTACGTAAGCGGCAATGACCTTGATGTTGCGATTACTGACGCAATCGTTACGACTCATGGTGATGGCCCCGGGTGTGCCGAAAAGGTGCTCCTAAACACATGGGTAAGGAACTTGCCGTCCACAAAATGCTCTGATTTTATATGTTTTTCGTGGAAATGCAAGCATGGATTGGACTGAATTGGTCAGATGAAAGTATATTTTGTATCTTTTTGCAGGAATGCCCCGGCTTTTATCACAGGACACCATTTTTCGACTTGACAAAGAAGTTGATGTGTATAAAATCAATCCCATTGCAATCGGGACGTGGCGCAGTCTGGAAGCGCACCTGAATGGGGTTCAGGGGGCCCGGGGTTCAAATCCCCGCGTCCCGACCAGAAAAGGTAATAATAAGGGTAGGTTAGGGTTTATCCCTCCTACCCTTTTTTATGGAAAATAGTCCATTTTACCCCTCTGTGTTCCCTATGTGTTCCCCACTCGGAGTAAGGACGCCGTTATCACTGGAATAGAACCGCGCCAATTTCTCCTGGCCTCTATAAGTTTTCGTAATGCATCCGGCATGAGAAATTCATTCCTCTCATGTTCCCTTTCGCTGAGGTAAGGGATCTATTTGGCCGGATCATTTTTAACGGCGTTTAGCTCCAGTCCATGATTAAAAACCTGCTTGATGACAAATAGGGTTCATGGCTCATCGCCCGAAAAAAAATCACCTAATTAGATCGGAAATGGGCCCGGTGACGATACCTGCCCTTTTTGAGCGCCTGTCTTTCCTTTCAGCGCTTCCACCAACCGATAGGCATTGTAGGAGAGAGAGGAAACCTCGCATCTCTTGATCATGCCGTTGTAAAACTCACAACGATCCTTTGCACAAGCTTGCCTAATCAGCGGGAAAATTTTTTGGTTATTATCCATTACGTCCTACCCCCTTGGTCTTTAATGGGTCCTCAGCGGCCTTTTTTGCCGCCACGGCCATTAGATCGCTCAGCTCGATTGCGGAATCATTGCCCCTGACGGATTTCAGGTCCAAAACACAAAAACAACGAAAAAATTGACAATCTCGTCCCTAAAAAATATCCTATTCGATATATGTCATTTAACTGTACTCATGGTCGTAGCCATCTGGTGAGGAAATGCGG
>JBMNCO010000116.1:0-1052 GCA_049366815.1 Desulfatiglandales bacterium
CCGTTGTCCGAAATGCAGGCGGACCTTGCCCTGTCTCCTGACTTCCACCTCTTGATCAGCCCCGGCTCCCTGATAAGGGGCCTGGAAAGGGAAACATAGTCGGCATACCCCTCCGCCAAGATGCGCCTGGCCCACGCATAGGAGCGGATGCCGCCCACCAGCATGAGGGGCACACGAATCTTCTCCCTGTAAAGACGCGCCTCACTAAGATAGTAAGGCACATCTTCCCCTTTGGCCTTACCCTTTCGAGCGGGGAAAAACTCTCCAAAAACGCCGTCCACGTGGTGACCCCCGCTCATTTCTATCGCATCCACTCCTGCCTTCTCGAGCTGGGATGCGACATGGAGCATGTCTTCAACGGTGTACCCGCCTTCAAGAAACTCCTGGGCGTTCAGTTTTACAAGGAGCGGGAATGCACTTCCCACCTCGCGTCGCACTGCGTCTACCACCTCCAGGAGGAAGCGCGCACGGTTACCGATCGGCCCGCCATAGGCGTCGGTCCGTTTGTTGAAATAGGGTGAGAGGAATTCGCTCAAGAGGTAGCCGTGGGCCGCATGAAGCTGCAGGGCGTCGAATCCGGCGGCCCTGGCCCTGCGCGCCGCTTCCGCGAAACTTCCGGTTATCCGTTGGATATCCTCCTGGGTCATCTCCCTGCACTGCATCTTGCCCCTGCTCTCGACGGTCGAGGGGCCCAGGCGGACAAGATCTGGAAACTTCAGGGCATAGCGGCCTCCATGTGAGATCTGGACGGCTATCTTGCCCCCGGCATCGTGGATCCTGCCGACCATCTCCCTCAGAGAGGGCACATGCCCGTCCGTGTAGATGCCTAATTGACCGGGAGCGGCCTTCCCCTCGGGACTGACATAGGCATGGCCGGTAATGATAAGCCCCACACCCCCTCGCGCCAAATCCTCCAACAGCCTTGTAAGATTCTCGGTCGCGAAACCCTCTGCTGCAGCCAGTCCTTCCCAGGTTGCAGACCTGACGAAACGATTGGCCAGGCTCATACCGTTGAGCACCGTCTGTTCAAAAAGGTCCGTCACCATCTCCTC
>JBMNCO010000117.1:0-5625 GCA_049366815.1 Desulfatiglandales bacterium
TTTTTGTGTAATGACCCGAATAAAATTCTTTTGCCGCCATATTCTAAACCACTCGTCCTAAGCTGAAAAAAGGCGCACCATAAATGGTGCGCCTTTTCCGATTTCCACAGGTGGGACGACTATCCGTTCCGAGTGTCAGGGCATGACAGATGTTTCCCGAACTGAGTGACGTATCGAATGTACTGGAAGAACTGGCGCCCATCGCTTACGCTGAAGAATGGGACAACCCCGGTTTACAGGTCGGGCAACCGTCACAGGTCATTCACAACATATTCATCGCTCTTGATCCGACGATTGAGGCGCTCAAGGCGGCCTCCGAGGTCAATGCCCAACTCCTGCTCACGCATCACCCGCTGCTGTTCAAACCGCTTCGCCATCTCGATCTGACGACCGCGCCCGGAAAGATCATCCTGGAGGCCGTGCATTCCGGGATAGCCATTGTCGCGGCCCATACCAATCTGGACGTGGCACGGGGCGGCATCAACGACATGTTGGCGCAAGTCTTTTCTCTTCGAGACATCGCCCCGCTACAGGAGAGGACTGATCTGGACGATCGCGGCGTGGGTCTTGGGAGGATCGGCCTCCTTCCCCAATCCGAAACACTTGATGAGATTGCAGAGAATGTCAAGGGCACATGGGGTCTTCGAACCGTCAAGGTCGTTGGGGAAAAGAATCGGTTGATCAACCGGGTGGCCGTAGTCGGGGGGTCCGGTGGCGGCCTCGTCTCCACCGCTGCAAAGGCGGGCGCGGAACTTCTTATAACGGGTGATATCGGGCATCACCATGCCCTCGAAGCCGTGGCACGGGGACTTGCACTCATTGACGCGGGTCATTTTTACACCGAGAAAAGGGCGTTGTCTCTCTTTGCAGAACCATTTGAAACGGCCCTCAGGAAAAGGGGCTATGATGTCGCTGTTGCGTTTTTCGAAAACGAAAAATGTCCCGAGCGATATCTCTAGAAGGCCTGTTCATCGGCAAGCACCCGATGTGCGGGCCCCACAACGTGGCCTCGATTTTTACAACATGAGGGTGGACTCGCCCGGAGGCGGGAATCACCTTGCTCGCGCGCATCCGGGAGTGCCCATTTCCGGATGAGCACTGCCGGGATAGACCATCTCGAGCCGATCCGCTGAGCGTCCTGCACGATCCATAAGCCAACGGCTCCGTCTCATGCATGCTTCGACAACACTTAACAGGGGGGAAACGGGTGAAGGACAAATTAAAAATCCTGCTGCAGCTCCAGGCCTGTGACAGCAGGATCTCCGAAATTAACGACAAGAAGAACGATGCACCATTGAGGATTCAAAAACTTCACAATGCACTGAAACGCTGTGAGGATCAGTTGCGAGAGGACACTGAGAACCTCGAGTCGCTCATAAAGGACAGGCGGCAGGTTGAGCAGAAAATCCAGGATTTTGACCGGAAGATTGAAAAAAGCAACACAAAACTCTCCAACATAAAATCCAACAAGGAATACACCGCCGCCTTAAAGGAAATCGAAGACCTGAAAGGGGCCAAGGCCCAATCGGAAGACGAACTGCTACAGTTTATGGAAGAGATTGAGCGGCTTGAACAAAAGAAAGAGGCCGGCAAAGAGGAACAGCTGAGACTGCAGAAGGGCTATGAGACGGACAAGCGGGTCATTGAAGATGAACTGAGTGTTCTAGACCGGGAGCTTGAAGGCCTCAAGAAAAGAAGTGGTCACCTCAGCGAGGCCTCGGACAAAGACATCCTCAAAAGATACGCATTGCTGCGTGAAAGAAAAGGTGGACTGGCCGTCTGTGCCGTGATCGCGGGGGTGTGTCAGGCATGCCATATGGGCATCCCGCCGCAGACGTTCAATGAACTGCTCAAGGGCAGCACACTGATGACCTGCCCCCACTGCAACCGAATGATCTATTGGGGCGAAGATGAGCAATTCATAGCCGCCTGGAACGATGCAAAGATACAGACATGTTAGAGTAGGCCAAATGACCGCTGCTTTGCCGTCCGGCAAAGGGGAGGAAAGTCCGGGCTCCACAGGACAGGATGCTGGGTAACACCCAGTCCCGGCGACGGGCAGGAAAGTGCCACAGAAAGGAAACCGCCCGATAAGTCGGCTTCACGCCTCCTATCGGGTAAGGGTGAAAGGGTGAGGTAAGAGCTCACCAGTCCTGCCGGTGACGGCAGGAGCTAGGCAAACCCCATCCGGAGCAAGACCAAATAGGGGAACGCTGGAGGGTGGTCCGCCCGAGTTCCCGGGTAGGTCGCTCGACCCCGACGGCAACGTCGGGGCTAGATGAATGGTCATTGTCCCCGGGTTCGCGGGTCGCGCTCCCGGGGAAACAGAACCCGGCTTACCGGCCTGCTCTAACATATCCATCATCTTCGCTGCGTGCGCCCCCCCATGGCATCTTCTAAGGACCAGGGATGTCATGGGACCTTCAAGGCCCTCGAGCTTCATTGGACCCGGCCGTTCTGCCGACAATTTCGCTCAAAGATTACTCAGAAGCCGGGCGATGATCTGTCGGCCAACCCCCCCCAATATCTGAAAACAGAAAAGGGCGACGATTGGGGAGAGATCCAGCCCGCCGATAAGCGGTACAAAGCGACGAAAAGGGCGCAACAGGGGTTCGCTGATGCCGTAAACGGCCTGGACCACCGGGTTGGAGGGGTCGGGACTGACCCATGAGAGAAGCGCACCCACGATGATGATCAAAGAAAAGAATCCCGGAAAAGGGAAAAGCCCGAGGACCAGTATCAGGCCCTCCACAAACCCGTTCAGGATGATCATGGGAAGCACGACGGCCTGGGGCGCCGTAACAAAACGGATCATCGCGCTCAACAGCGCATAGATGACCCACAGGAAGAGAAAGGCAAAAGGATAGAAGTGACGTCTCTGCATACCGAACCGGGCGGCTGCCTGGTTCAGGGGTGTGAAGGCACGCTGGATCAGGTTGACAAAGGAAGTGCCGAAGGCGGATCTCTGTGACAAGACGGAAACGAACCACATCACCATGTAGGCCTGAAAGAGCAATTGAAAGAGATTCAGAAAACTGATCGCTATGGCGGACACCACGGACGAAGGACCGACGGCAAGGTAGACAAAACCCCTGAGCACGACCAGTCCCAGCAGGGTCAGCAAAATCCCTTTTGAGGCCTCGCGGACAACGGTCCTGGCAGGAATCAGCACCGGATCTGTAATCTTGAAAATGAGGCTGTAGATGGGGTCAAAATAGGCCTCATTGGGTCTAATCAGGAGCCTCAGCAGTAAGAGGACCACAAAGACATCTATGATGGATTTGATTAAATACACAGGGTGCCTCCGGTTGCGCTCGGTATTGCAGTCTGACAGCCTATCTCAACACACAGGGGTTTTCAACACAAATGTACCGGTCCGGATCCTCGGTTTCCGCCGCGTGTGAACAAGGACGGTTCTCCATGCACACCACATCAAGAGACGGCCCGGCAATGGAACAGATTGAGATCAGAGTCAAGGTCGTACCCAGATCATCTCGGAACCAGGTCCTGGGCAGGGAGGGCGATGTCTACAGGGTAAAGCTGACCTCTCCGCCCGTCGATGGTCAAGCGAACAAGGCCCTTGTTGAACTCTTCTCAAAAAGGCTGGGGGTTGCCAAAGGAAACATCGAGATCATTTCCGGAAAACATTCGAAACTCAAGACGATCCGGATTTATGGGGTCCAGGATTCGGCCCTCGACGACCTCCTGGCGGGATGAACCCTTGCCCGCAAGCCGATCGAGAATCTCTTTCCCACGGGAGAGCAGGGCGCCGACGGGCCGGTGGAAAGATTCAACCCACCGCGGGTATCCACCCGGCGCTCCGGATCATGCCCTGAACTGCAGGTCGTGGAGTTTTCGGAAACGGCCCTCCCGGGCCAATAGTTCCTCATGGCTGCCCGACTCCACGATCCGCCCCCCTTCGAGCACATAGACCCTGTCGGCCTTCCTGACGGTGCTCAACCGGTGGGCCACCACGAGGATGGTTCTCGTCTCACACAGACTCTCGATAGCCTCCTGAACGAACTGCTCGCTTTCCGCGTCCAGGGCTGAGGCCGCTTCGTCAAGAATCAAGATGGAGGGATCGGCCAGGATCGCCCTGGCGATGGCGATGCGCTGTCTCTGCCCTCCGGACAGGAGCGTTCCGCGGTCCCCGACCACCGATTCATAACCCGCCCGCTGGGCCTGGATAAAATCATGCGCATAGGCGGCCCTGGCCGCTGCGATGACCTCTTCCATGTCCTTTTCAGGGTGTCCGTATCGTATGTTATCGGCTATCGTGTCATGAAAGAGCAGGACTTCCTGGCTGACGTAACCGATCTGGCGTCGAAGAGAGTCGAGGGTCACGTCCCGGATGTCGGTGCCGTCTATGGTGATGCTTCCTTCAGTGACATCGTAAAACCGCGGCAGGAGATCCACAAGGGTGCTCTTACCCGCCCCTGTCGAACCCACGAAGGCCACCATTTGACCGGCCTCGATATCAAAAGAGATGTCCCTCAGTACCGGGGTTCCCGGTTCGTAGGCAAAACTCACCCTGTCAAACCGGACGGACTCCCGATGCCTGGGGAGGGTCTTGGCCTTCGGTCTTTCCTGAATGTCCGGGACCGTCCTCATGATGCCGAAGACCCTTTCCGTGGCACCCTGAAGGGTGCGCAGGTCATTATTGACCTTGGCCAGGTTTTTGACCGGGCTGTAGACCCTGGAAAAGGCGTAGATCATGGACATCAGTTCACCGAGGGTGTGATTGAAATAGACCTTGCCTGTGATCAACACCGCAGGGATGACCAGAAACACGGTGGCGTCCAGCATGGGGCCGAGCCCCAGGGACCAGCGGTTCCAATGCATGACCTTCTTATAGAGCTTATCGGACAGGACGGCGAATTTCCGCGATTCTCTTTGACCCATGCCAAACCCCTGGACCACCTTGAGGCACAGGAGGTTTTCCTGATAGGCCGAGGTGACATGGGAAGTGGCATCCTGGACCCTTGCCGCGTGTTTTTTGACCTTTCTTCCGAAAAGACGGATCAATCCGACGACAGCGGGTGTCACTACGAGAATAAACAAGGTCAGTTGATAGTTCATCACGACCAGATATATCAGGAAGACCATGGCGGTGAGCGGGTGCTGAACCAGGCCGATAAGGATATTGGAGATCCTTTCCTGCATGACGGTGAGATCCGCAGTGGAACGGGAAACCAGTTCCCCCGACTTTTGTTTGTCATAAAATCCCAGGGACAATGCCATGAACTTGTCAAAGAGGTCGATTCTCATCGACCGGACCGCCCTGTTTGAGAAGGCGGCGGCGGCGAGCCGGCTGAAATAGACCGTGATGGACTTCAGGAGGACCGATGAAAAGGCCACAAGGGTCAGAAGGGCGAGGAGGGCATTGGGGGAGATGTTTTCCACAAGGATCAATTCGGTTCGATGCCAGGAAAATCCGGCACCCCAGTCGATGGCCACCCAGGGGATCTTCCAGGTCGCAGGATCGGAACCCCTCTTCATGCCTTCGTCTACAAAGGGTTGAAGGAGATAGGCGGGAACCACCACAAAAATTGAAGATACGGCCGTGAGCACAAGGGCCAGGATGACCAGGGCGCGGTGGGCCCTCACATAGTGGGCGATGTCTTT
>JBMNCO010000118.1:0-2114 GCA_049366815.1 Desulfatiglandales bacterium
GAGTTCCGGACCTTTTGCCGGGAAGACATTTTTCTGATTGTAGGGCCGTCCCATGATTTCGCGAACAGGGAAACCGTGACGTTCGAGGAAATGGCCCGTGAGCCCATTATTATGAGAGATAAGGGTTCGGCAACGAGACGGTTCGTGGACGAGATTTTTTCTTCCCGACATTGTAAACCCAATATATTGCTGGTATCCGAAAACATCGACTTTATCAAGAATGTCGTGAGTCGGGGCAGGGGCATTACATTCCTGTCAAATGAAGCGACGTCCAATGAACTCAAGGAGAAAAACCTGATAGCCGTTCCCGTTGAGGGGCATTTCTATTCAATCGATCAGGTCATCGCCCATCTCAGGGATCAACCTCTCTCACCGAACTGCAGAGCCTTTATTGAATGCATAGTGCACAAGTTCCTGAAGAATGGAGAACCCTTCAAGAGCCTCAGCGAGGCACGGGCGGTCATCAGGAAAATGCGGAAAAACACGGCACAGGAATGACTCTGAGCAGCGGCGTTTCAGGGAAGACACGCCAAGGTGGATTAGATATGGGAAGAGAATGAGTTGACTATTTAGAAGAGGATGAAGCGGTCTGGTATCATGACATGAATCGGCGACGACGCGCGGAGCGGATATCTGAAGGAGAGAGATTTCCTCCCGAACAGTCAAACCGAGACGAGCCCCCACACCCTCTACCCTTAACCCCCTGCCCTTATTTTATCATTAGGTGCATACGGTTGCACGTTCTGCCTCAATGTGATAGTCATCCTCACAATGATCAACAATGCAATGATCGGCAAATGCCCTATTTGCTGATTATACCTAAATCTTGTACGTGCCCAGGGAGACCCAACCCGGCACAAATCGAGGCCACCGTGAATAACGACGATTTTGAACCGATGAATTCCTTGAAATCAAATACCTTTAAGGTTCCAAAAGATGAAATAAGCCGTCGGATCAGAACCCTGCAACAGGCCATGCAAGTGGAAGGCCTTGAGGCCATATTTATCGTTCAGAGGGTGGATCTTTTTTATTTTTCCGGTACCTCTCAAGATGGATATCTCTTCATCCCTGCACAGGGGGAACCAACCCTTTTCATCCGCAAATACATGCCCCGGGCGGAAGCCGAGTCGGCGATTGAACAAAAAGTCAAAATACACTCCACCAGGGAAGTGCCGGACCTGATCACCGAAATGTACGGCGGGCTTCCCGATGTGATCGCCTTTGAATGGGACGTAATGCCGGTGAGGGAGTTCTACTTTTACCGGAAACTTCTTAATCCGAAAATATGCATGGATGGCTCAGCACTGATCTTCGGGGTGAGGATGATCAAATCCGAATGGGAGATCGGATGCATGGAAAAGACCGCTCAGATTTCCCGGAAAATTTTTGATTATATTGGATCCGAAATCAGACCGGGGCTGACGGAAATGGAATTTTCCGGAATGTATGAAGCCTATGCCCGAAAATTGGGGCACAGCCCCGGCGTGAGGGTGAGAGATTACCAGGCCGATGTGTGCAACTGGCATATCCTCAGCGGAGAGTGCGGAGGGATCGTAGGCCTGATCGATGCTCCTGCTACCGGCAGAGGCACTTCAGCCGCCTTTCCATGCAGTGCATCTTATAAAGAGCTCATGCCGAATGAACCGATCATGGTCGATTGGACCACGGTATTTAATGGATATCATTTGGACGAGACCCGAATGTTCTCCATCGGAAGCTTACCGGATACCGAGCGCAACGCCTGTCTCGCGGTTATCGAGATCCATAATGCCCTTCTGGAAAAGGTGAAACCGAATATCACCGTGGAAGAGGTGTATCAGGAGGCCGTTGATATGGCTGAATCCCTGGGTTATGGAAAGGAATTTCTCGGGCCGACTGGGAATAAGGTGTCATTTGTCGGCCACGGTGTAGGACTTGAGGTCGTCGAGCCACCTTTCCTTGCCAAGGGCAAAAAAGACTTGCTGAAGCCGGGGATGACCTTTGCGTTCGAACCCAAGATGGTCTTTGAAAACCGCTTTTCCGCCGGCATAGAAAGTGTTTTTACGGTCACCGGAAACGGCGGACGATTGCTCAGCCGTGTACCGGTAGATATATTCACCCGATAGTGAAGGGGT
>JBMNCO010000119.1:0-18039 GCA_049366815.1 Desulfatiglandales bacterium
TTACGCGAGAGATGGATAAGGAGAAAATGATGAAACGCTCAATGTTGGCTTACTTTTTGATGGTTTTCTTTTTCCTCGCCGGAGCCGGTTTCGCCTTTGCCGGAACCGGCGATGACATCGCAAAACAAACAGGCGCCCTCATCCGCTCGGCTGAGAAAAATATGTTCAACGGCAAAATGGATGATGCGGTCAAAAATCTTGACGAGGCCGCCGCCGGCATTGAGGCGTTAAGAGCGGCTGATGCCGATCATAAAAATCTAAAAGCCCTTGAAGGTCAATATACGAGAACCAGAGCCCAGGTGGATAAGAAGCTTAAACAGAAGGCCGGCGCCATGGGCTCGCCCCAGGCTGCCCCGCCTGCAGTCAAAAAAGCCGATGAGGCCCGGTTGCCCGGCGGGGTCACAAAACGGCTTAAAGATATCGGACGCCATCTGGACAGCGCAGACAGCTATGCGGCCAAGGATTCAAAACAGGCGGCTTACATACTGCAGCAGGCCGACGAACTGTTCCGGGAGATCGATAAAATGTATGCCGGTCAGTTTGATTCAGCCCACTCGGATTACGCCGACATTCGGAAAAGGTATGATCAATTGATACAGCAGACAACTGCCCAGGCCGCCGCCGAAGACAAAGCCAAGGCCGGTGAACAGGCATCCAAAAAAATGCAGGAACAGCAGTCGGCGCAATGGATTGAAAAATTCAGGGCCTATCTTTCCTATCCCGGTCAAACAGGCCACAATCCGGACAAACTGGTTTTTGTCCCAGGCACATCAGAACCGGAAAAGTTTGCCGATGCCCAGAAGCGATATACTGAATTTAAGTCGTTTTATGAAACATACCGGAAAACTGAATTCCCAAATGGGAAGACCTGGGAACTGGAAGATCTTGGGGATCGGGAAGCACCTGAAAGACTGACCCTGTTTGAGTCGAGGTTTTCAGAGCGCATGGCATCGGTCTCCGGTGATGCTGAAAAAGAGATCGATGCGGCCATGGCACAGCTGGAGAGGGACAACGGTTGGAAGAAGGACCCCTCCATCAAGCCGCCCATTGTGGACGCCGGACAAATGAAATCCATTGCTGGCAATGTCGAAAAGGCCTCTACAGCCCTCGGCCGGAATTCCAAGGCCCAGGCCCTGAAGGATAAGTATGCGGATCTGGTTGAAAAGGACGCGGCAAACCGTAAAATCCGGGCAGAACGAACCCTGTGCTTTCCCAATATCTACAGGGACTCGGATGCAGGTGAACTCAAAAATGTGGCCGGATCCATTGTCAAAAAAGAGAAACCCGGCAGTGAAATTCTGAGAATTTCGCTCTACAAGGATGCCTGGGCGGAGGAAACGGTGGAGGAATGGACCGACACGACCAAGACAGCCCGGCGTATCCGCACGACTCGGATGATCAACGCCCATGTCGCGGCAAAAGATGGCTCAGGCGTTTTTCTCCACACCCTGCATATTGCCAGGGATAAGCAATCGGGAGGATGGGGCGGCCTTTACGGCCATATCATGTGGTCCGAGCCGATGCTTAAAGCCAATGTGAACAAAGACGGGGTGAGAAAATAGGAAAATTGTGAGCGGATGGATCTACAAAGTAAAGAGGAGAAAGACATTGGGTCGAAAAATTAAAGTCATGCCCTGCCTGGACATGCAGAACGGACGCGTGGTTAAGGGTGTCCATTTTGTGGATATACGAGACGCCGGGGATCCGGTCGAATGCGCCCGAGCTTATTGTGAGAATGGCGCAGACGAACTGGCGCTGCTGGATATCACGGCTACGTTGGAAAATAGGGCCACCATGCTCGACGTAGTAAAGCGCGTGGCCGAAGTCACAACCGTGCCATTTACCGTGGGCGGAGGTATATCTGATGTAAAATCGGCCGAACTCGTGCTGAGCGCAGGAGCAAACAAAGTATCGACCAGCAGTGCCGCCTTTCGGAAGCCTGAACTGGCCGGAGAAATGGTCAAAGAGCTGGGTGCTGAAAAGGTGACGGTGGCCATTGACGTCGATAAGAATGCAGCTATGCCCTCAGGCTTTGAAGTATATATTGATGGGGGACGGACAGCAACCGGGGCGGATGCGATCGAATGGGCAAAGCGCGTCGACGGTTACGGCGTTTCGATTATTCTACCGACAAGCAAGGCGGGCGACGGCGCGAAGACCGGTTATGATTTGCCTATGATCAGAGCGATCAAGGGGGCAGTCTCGGCCGAAGTGGTGGCCTCCGGTGGAGCAGGGGAATTGGATCATTTCCTTCAGGCAGTGGAAGCAGGCGCCACAATCCTGCTCGCTGCATCGGTGTTCCATTTTGGCATCATTGGAATCGGCGACTTAAAGGACTACCTTCGTGACCGGGGTGTTGCTGTCCTCTGAAGCCTCCAGGGTACAGTCTTTGTCTTCCCAAACCGTGCTGATTGAGCCGACGCAAGGAATCGCGCGACAGGCTGAAGAGGCTGGTTTTGGTCAACCGCCGAAAACAAAAAAAGCCATGAATGTGCTCCACTTCCGTGGATGCAGCCTTCATGGCTTTTCATTACAGGCGAAAACTGGTTCAGGCGGCCGGACCCGAAAGCCTCCTCATCCCACTTCGCTTTCTCAAAAAGGGTACGATCAGGAAAAACAAGATTTACAGCGACTTCATATCACTGCAGTCGCGGTATATTTACATTTCCTTCACACGGCTTGTCAAGACTGAAAATCCTTGTGCCCCAACCTTGCCCCATTGGATCGCATTCTACATGGCCATGTCAGTTGATGATGATTTACATAGGGCTGGACGATATATTCATTCCAATAATGCCTGTTAAGCTAAGCTCTTTATGGACATATAACCTATTATCGGATATTATTGTCGCTATCCTTGAGTAATATTTCTTTGAGAGAGAGGGGGCACCATGGGATCATTCATGAATTCATTGACGTTGAGATCCAGGCATATAATCGTCAACAAAAACGGGAAAATCGTCTTCGGCAATGGGAGAAAAGAGATCTTCGAGAGCATCGAAAAAACCGGATCCATGTACCAAACGGCACGCAACATGGGGATGTCTTACAAGGGGCTGTGGAGCAAGATTAAGGCTACAGAAGAGGCCGCAGGGGTCACCCTGGTGGAAAAGGACAGAACCAGAGGATCCCATCTGACAAAGGAGGGCAAGGCCCTTCTTGATGCGTACAATCGATTTCAGAAAAAATCTCTCCTGAGTGAGGACAGGTATTTCGAGTCTATCTTTAGATAGCGGATGGAACCGGACTCAAAATTGTTCCACTTCCGGTTCTTATTGGGGGCACCCCAGGAAAACCTCCTATCCCCTGCCTTATGACCTTGCCATCCCCCTGCAGAGGCGTTCCTGTTCCATTGCGAGGAAATCCATGATGAGGTCCCCCAATAGGCGATAAGAGGCCGCGGCTTCTTCTTTCAGGTGACTGCAAAAGGCCGGGACCCATGTCAGGATATGATCATCCAGAAATCTTTTTTGCAGATCCCGCCAAGGGCCGGTATGCATATCCGTCGAAAGGCTTTCCTTGTATGAAAGAAAATGCATGAATTCAAATTCCACGGATAAATGGTCCGGAATGAGGTGGTCTGCACACTCAAGGGCGGCCTTTCGGTAAAACGCCGTCAGATCGGCCATAAGATCTTGTCCCTTGCCGTCCTTTCTGTATGCGGACTCACAGGGGGGGCAGAGTGGTCGATAATCAAAAAGCCTCACGTATTCAACCTGAAGATCCTCGATATCGGTCGTCTCAATCATATCAAAAAGCTCATCCGCCCTTTCACTGATCGAAGAAAGGCCCGGCTCGGAAAACAAGGCATTTCCGTCACGCGCGATCAAAGGAAGGCCTGTCTCTTCGCTGGGATAATCCAACGCACGATAGAGAAGACTGTAAACCTGGCTTCTTATCCATGTTTCAGGATTCCCGGTCGTCATAAATACGGGCCCTTTCTTTTGATAGTGCACGATACCACTTCAGAAACCGAACCCCTTCCCATGGAAGAAAGGCTCGGTTTCTTGCGGAAGTTTTAGTTGGGATCACCTTGACTGCATTCCTTCTCTTCAGCCGCGACCCGCTGTTTTCTCTTGGCCAGGCGGTCCAAGCCCACTGCGCCGACCAGCACGGCCCCAAGGGGGAAGTTCAAAAAACCCGTCATCTTCATGGCCTGCCTGACGGATTCCGCCGCGGCACTCTTGGGGGCGGCCAGGTCTTTTGCTCTGGCCGCAAGGGCCTCCAGAAAGGCCTTGTCCTTGGACAAATGAGCCCATTTTGCTTCGTACCATGTGGGCGGGATGTAATAGACATTGGGTTTCGTGCCGAATTCGGGGCAAAGGGGTCTTGCCTTTCCCGCGCCAACGAGCCGAGACACCCTGCTCGAGGGCTCCTCCAGATCACCAAAAATTATGGCATCGCCCACACAGGATTTTGCGCAATAAGGTTCGCTCTGTCCCTGATCAAGTCTTGTGGCCGCACAAAAATCACACTTGTCCGCCTTTTCAAGGAGGTATGGAACGCCGTAAGGGCAGGCCTCAGCACAGGTGCCGCAGGCCACGCACTTGTTTTTGTCCACCACAACCAGGCCGTCTTCCCGCTTGACGATGGCCTCGGCCGGACAGGAGGCAAGACACTCCGGGTCATCACAATGCATGCAAAGGACCGGGATGAACAGTCTCCTCAAATCAGGGTAGTCCCCTTCTTCCCACTGTACGGGCCGTATCCGGTAGTGCTCCACCCTTCCCCGTTGAAGCGGCGGGATATTGTTCTGGATTTTGCAGGCCACCATGCAGGTCCTGCACCGTATGCATTTATTGAGATCGATAACCATCCCGTATTTAGCCATTTTCAATCACCTCATTTATGGATATTAATGATCATTTGACACCTTCCCAGGCCGCCGCTCAAGGGTTCCTCATTGTGAGGCTGGAAGTCATTGTCCAAAATGCCGAGAGGACCCACATCTGATCGAATCCCTTTGGAATAGGAGCCGAATTGGTGGTAGACGAATGCGGTTGTTGGATGTATGGCCCCGGTCACCTTCGCGATCGCCTGGGCTTTTACCCCGGTCACCCGAGACTCAACCCAGACCTTGTCATTGTCGTTTATCCCCAGGGTCTTGGCCCTTGCGGCGCCGATCCAGATCTTGTGCAGGCCGATCCCGTCTCCAATGTAATTTTCATTGAGGTATCGATTGCCCGCCGAACTGGAGTGGGCATTGATGGCACTTTTCCCGGTCACCAGATAAAATTCATCCCGGGCAAGATCCCGTGTCATGGTACGAAAATCATGAGGCAACGGATCCACATCCTCGTTGCTGTGATAGGGGGAATCCGAATTATGATAAAAATCTTCACCCAGCCAGATAGAGTAGATCTCCAGCTTGCCCGAGCGGCTGGTGGGCTTGTAGGGTTCTGATTGATAGGGGAATTTTTCGTAGTTCTTTTCGTATTTGTAATAGGGGCCGTTTTTCTTGAGGGTTGCGATGTCAGTGCCCAGAGGTTTAAGTTGTTTATTGTACCATTCTTCAAGGGTGAAATCGAAATACTCTTCCAGTCCCAGACGCTTCCCTACCTCAAGAAGCACATCGCCCAGGGGTTTAATGCCCGCCGGTGGCTTGACTATCTTTCTCGAGGAAATAAAGGGATATGTGCTCCATGTGGACTGTCGAACCGTCTCCCTTTCCAGGTAGGTGGCATCGGGCAGAACAATGTCCGCCCAGTCGACCGTGATGGTGGGCCAGTTTTCACAGACGACCACGAACTCGGCGTCCGTAAGCATTTTCCGCGTTGGTTGGGATGCGTGGTTGAACATGTTCACGGAGGTAATGAAGAGCATCTTGATCGGGTAGGGCTTGCCCTCACTCACGGCCGAGTAATATCTGGGGGCCACAGGCAGATCGATGGATCCAAAGGGATATCTCTTGGCATCGTAGTCTACATTAGGGACCTCGATCTTGGGCGGCTCCTTGCCCGGGGGCTGTCCAAAGCTCATATAGTACGGCCCGCCCGAAATGGGAGGCGGCAGAAAGTAGATTCCTCCCGGTTTATCCATATTTCCCAAGAGCATGTTGACGACGCCGAATGCCCTGATCTTCTGTATCACGTTGACCTGCTTGGCGGACGCCACAGAACTGAGCTGGACGCTGGACCGGGGCCTGTTTTTCCCGAGCTTTCGCGCAATTTCGGTTATCTTGGCTGCACCTTGAGGGATCTGGCAGATCTCCGCTGCTTTTTCCGGGGTGTATTTTTCGCACCTTTCAAGGAGCAATTGAAGGGCCGTCTTGCATGGCTTGCCGTTGACCTCGTAGGATCCATACAGAGCCGCTGTAATGCCCTGGGTATCGTGAGGCATCCCCTTATCGGTCTTCAAGTCCCAGACCAGATATTGTCCTTGGCCGTCCTTGAGGGGAAGACCGTTGTCGGTGCGGATCAGGAAAGGACCGTTCGTATATCGCCTGACAAAGTCAAAATCATAGAGATCCTCCCTCAAAAGAACATGGATCAACCCCAGTGCAAGAGCGATATCCGTGTCCGGTCTGATCGGCGTCCAGTTGAACATGGCCCCGTCCTCTTCCATACGCGGATCCACGATTTCAAGTTCCAACCCCTTTTCAAGCCCCTTGGACAGCTCCCTCATGGTCCAGGTGCCGCCCGGTGTCCACGAGCCCGTGGTGGGATTATATCCGATGTGGACCGTATATTTGGCCTCGGAAAAATCACAGACAAAGGTAAAGGGAGGAATGCCCGACATCATGTTGGCAATGGCGCCGGAAGAATAACAGGAATCTCCATGGAAATGGCTGAAATTCGGTGTTCCGTATACCTGGCGAAAATAGTCGAAAAAATCGATACTCGGGGTTTGCATGGGACAGCCCCACAGAAATGCAACGGCCTCCGGATGCCCCTCTTTCCTGTATTGACTCATCCGAGCCGTAATGGTATCGATAGCCTCCTCCCAGGTAATTCTTTTGAACTTTCCTTCCCCTCGCTTTCCCACTCTCTTGAGAGGGTATTTCAGCCGGTCGGGCCTGTAGAGGCGATCCACGGCGGACATGCCTTTCGCACAGATTTTTCCATCCAAAACAGGCAATCCTTCGACTCCTTCAATCGCCTCGATGCGTCCATCCACGACCTTGGCCTTGATAGGGCAGCCGAACATGCAAAAGGAACACATGCCGTGGATCCACTCCTCGTGTCCTGTAACGGCGGCTTTTGCGGGACTCAGTGCCGTGAGATTCAAGCCCTGACCTGCAGCCAGAATCGCAGCGGCCGCCCCCGTAGTCTTCAGAAAACCCCGTCTGCTCATTTTTATGTCAACTTTTCTGGACATCTATGATAACCCTCCTTTCTCCAGGCCCCAATTCTTGCTCAACTTCCCCGGTGCTGTGGCCTTCCCTGCCCCTTCCGCAGTGGAAACCTGCATTCATTGGGACGGATCATACATATAAGATGTTCCTTCATCCCCCTCGTATTATTGCGGGATGACTCTCCAAAAGGCCGAACAAACACTGTTCATTTTGCAGTCACCTGATATTCCACCTCACTCTTGTACAAAATTAGGATTTGCCGCTCCAAGCAGGGACCGGCAAGTTCTCTTCCCCGGCCTGATCCCTCCCTATAGGGTCAGCTCCGCAGTAACATTCCTTCATACATGGTACGCATCAAGACTATAATTTATACACGCCCCCTTGTAAACTGAAAACATGCAGAATTTCAACATGTTATACCCAATAAGATACAATATAATTATCGTAGAATATAGCCATGGATTTAAGGCCGGTAAGTCAAAGACACGCCCGATCTGCTCAAGGTGGGAAAGATTACATAAGCCGGCACAAAGAAAAAGGCCGCCCTATCTGTGAAGATAATGCGGCCTTTACATCAGGTTCATTAAAGGTATGGAATACAGCGATGCGATAAACCAAATGGTTCAACGTGTCTAATGATAAATCCTTATCACAGTCTGTAGCTGTCCAAAAGGGTCTTACTGGAAATAAATCGCCACAGCCTTACGATCCTCTCCAAGCACCCGCATATTATCGAACCTCGGATGGCCCGGTGGTGGATCTGATTTTTAGCACTTTTTGCTTTTCAAGCAGGACATTCTTCCTTTCCTGAAGATAGCTGATCCAGCCGCGGACTTCCTCTTCTGGATACCCCTTGCCCACCATGTCCTTGACGTATTCTTCGAAAACCGGTTGAACCGCGTCGATCCAACGGTCCACCTGTTCCTGACTCAACTCGATGTACTCAATACCCCGGCTCAAGCCGAATTCCTGACCCGGGAAATCAGCCGCATTCCATACGAGAGCAAATTTTTCTTTATACTCCCCGCAGAGTTTGGTGAAAACAGGCAGGTATTCCGCCGGTATCTTGGAGTAGCTTCTCTTGTTCATGATCACGTACATCGGATAGCTCGGACCCACATTCCAAGAATTGGTCACAAATTTGACCACTTCACCAAAGCGGAAGGTTTTGATCGCTTCCCCTCCGACGAATACACCTTGGATCACATTCTTGGCAAGCGAATCATAGGCCTCCATAATGGGGGTTGAAGCCGGAGAACCGCCCAGAGCAGCGATCACCGCAGCCATACGTCCGGGCGCCCGAATGGTCATTCCCTTAAAATCCTCCATGGTCCTGATGGCCTTCGTAGTCCCTAAAATACTAGGCGTGTTGGCATGAAACCACAGCGGGACCACAGAGTCCCACTCTTTGGGTCTATACTTTTCATAAAAATCATTCATGATTTGGTTGGCCACCCAACCCGTGGGATACCCATGGGGCAGTTCGCAGACCTCGGTCACGGGAAATCGTCCAGCGGTATAGGAAATGTGAGAAAAGCCGATGTCTGCCACCCCAGCCTCCACGGCCTTGATGACTTGTGGGGGTTTGGCCAGCGAACCACCCGGAAAATGTTGAACTTTGATCAGGCCGTCGGTGCGCTGTTCCAAGTCGTTGATAAATTCATCAATCAACTTGCTTTGGCTTGCCTGGGGTGGAAAGATATTGGCGAATTTAAGAGTAATTTTCTTGTCGGCAGAAAAAGCGACGGAAATGGGCATGATCGCCATAATCATCCCTGCCACCATAATTCTGAGCCATTGGTCTTTCAATTTCATTGCCTATCCTCCTGTTGAATTTTGATTTAAAGCTTGCCTCGCAAACAAGACGGCAAACGTTAAAAAGAAAAATCCGGCCCACATCAACAAATCCACACCCGGCAGATGGTGTCTTTCTGCACCGGTTTATCTGTAAAATGTGTCGATATCGAACCCTGGTTTTGCCATTCTTATTCAAGAACCGAACATGAATTTCGTGCCGACCGCATTAAGAATAAATCTTTCGGGCATGGCATCGGCAAATTGCTTCATGGCTCTCAAACCTGTGCAATGGGTAGGAATGATGAAGTCGGGCCCCACGCGCTCCATTTCCTCCACGGTTCTGGAAATCTTTTCCATTGTGGTCGTACCGGTCAAGTGGAAACCGCCGATCACGGCGTGGATTCGATCGACACCGCTCAGCCGTTTTGCGTAGGCAATGGTATTCATGACCCCACGGTGACCGCAACCCGTAATCACAATAAGGCCCTTGTTTTTCACATTGATGACAAGGCTTTTCTCATCTTCGAAAAAGTCCTTTTCCAGCTTTCCGTTTTCTTCGTAGTGGGCGAGTGGGAAATGCAGCTCAAAATCGTTCACCATGTCGATCTCACCGGTCACAAAGGCAAACGGCGCCAGTGGAAGCAGGTCGCTACTCAGCCTGATATCCGCTCCTGCCTTGATCAGACTTTCCTCCGAAAGGGTATTGCTCAGCACTCGGTTCCCGTCAGGGAAAACGAGATACCGCTTTCGGAAAGCGAACGGGTGGGTGATGAGGGGAATGTTTCTGCCGCTGGATGTCAGGATATTGCCAATGGCGGCGGTATGATCCGGATGGCCATGGGAAAAAACGATGGCATCGATGTGGGCGGTTTCGATACCGAGTTTTTGCAGGTTATAAGGCACTCCCACATCTGTAAATCCCGTATCGAAGAGAAGGGTCAAGCGCTCTTCGCCCTTAAAGACCTCAACGAGCAGAGACAACCCATGCTCCGCCAGCAAGGGCGGGGGATCACCAAAGGCAGCCGTTTTGCCCGGAATCATATCGGGAGGGCCCCATCTCTTTACATAATCCGATCCGATGAGAAAAACATCAGTATAATTATCCATCACAGTTGTGATTGTCACCCTGTCGGCTTCTTGGATCGGCATTGTCCTCACCTGATTGTCTCCCATGACTTAACGGCCTTTCCCGAATGAAGTGAATGAAAGATCATGTCGAGTTAACGACATGACGTGGATTGTTCTACGCTTTTGCCTTGCAGGATGCCAAGTCCCCTCAAAAAATGCAACGCGTGATTATTGGGTGGATAATGGGGGGTAAAAACACGTATCAATGGAGGGCCAACAGATGGGATCTCAGGTTCTTCCTTTTGCTTGCGATGCCAAGCTTTTTCCGTATATTTTTCCTGTGAAACTCAATGGTCCGCATCGATGAATTCATAAGATTTCCTATCTCTTTCGTGGTCTTGCCTTCCCGGATAAAATTTGCGATCTGGATCTCTGTCGGCGTCAGCTTGACAAAGGTGTGTAACAGCCTGCGGGCAAACGGAGAGACAATATCATTCAAATTGGATTCAAGAATGCTCACATAGGTCTGCTGCCTGCTGTTCAGAGTGCTGGCTCTGAGCCTCTCCAGCACGGGCTCGACCAGCTCATTGACATTGTGCAACACCTTTTCTTCAAGCTCCGTCTTGTCTCTATCCCTCCTTTTGAGGAGGACCCTGAGGGCGGTGTTGGCCTCTTCGAGTTCCATATTCTTACGCTCCAATTCCTTATCCCGTTTTTTCAGTTCCTCCTCTGTCTTTTTTTTGCTGGTAATATCGCGAAAAAAGACAAAGAAAAAGCTGTCTTCACCCATGTCGACAAAGTTGGCACTGCATTCGAGATACAGCGCCACCCCCTCACGCGAGCGATACTTTCCTTCGAAACGATGGAACCCCTGTTTCATGATCGTCCTGAAGTGCCTTACGTTTCCCTTCGCGTCTTCGGGGTCTCCAAAGTCATGGATATTGGCCGACAGCATTTCCTCTCTTGCATATCCGAAAATCGTGGAAGCCGAATTATTCATATCGAGAACTTTTCCGTTCTTGGCAATAATCAGAAATCCGTCCATGGCGGTTTCCAGGATGCGTTCCACCCGCTGAATCTGCCTGCGGAGTTCGGCCTCAACCCGCTTCAGCTCCGTTATGTCGATGGCAGTTGCCGTATTGTAGATATGATTCCCCTGCTCATCCACCAACATGGTCCCATTCATCAATGTGGGGAAGATCGTTCCATCCTTTCTTTTGTGACCGATCTCCGCTATGAAACCGCCCTCCAGCCGCCGCGTCTTTTCCAGGCTGTCCACATGCTTCACCTGCTCCGGCGTGTGCATGATGGCGTAGTGCTGACCGACCAGTTCTGCCGAGGTATAGCCGTGCATCCGGGCAAAGGCGTCGTTCACATACACCAGATGTCCCCTCAGGTCTCTAATCACGACACCATAACCAGCCCGGTCACAGATAGTCTTGTACCTTTCGAGTTTCTTCATGGCAGCCGCATTTTTTCGCAGCTCTCTCAATTCCGCGATGAGTTGATCCTTTGTCATGGCTGTGTCTTTCATCTGATTCCCGTCTTAAAATTCTCTGTTTTAATCTGTGTAACATGATATCCTATCTTAACAAATTCCAAAACAGGCCCTTACTTTACGCGATTTTTCCGAAGACCCGGGAAAGGTGTTATAAATTCATCCGCAGATCGTCCTATTTGATTTTAAGACAGAAAATGGGTATAAATCGAATTCAGGGGAAAAGGCCGGGCTTATCATGGTGAGATACGAATACGGACAAAGGGTCTGAACTATCTCGTTTCCATCCAGAAACACATGATTTCTGGGTGGAGCGCTCTGCTGTCAGCATTCAGCGCTCAGCCTAATGCCTTGTCTTTCCATAGCTTTTGCTGATACCTGATAGCCGAGGCCTGTTAGCACGAATCCGGAAATGCTCATTTCCGGATGAGCACTATCTATATTGTAAACAGTGCCGCAGCATCCTTATTGCGGAAGGGCACCGACGGTAATCAAAAATGGAATTGAAGAAAATCCTCATATTGGCCAATATCCTGCTGACAGGACTCGTCCTGTGGCTGGGTTACAATATTTATCAGACTTGGGCCTCTCACAAGGGGCTTGGAAGCAGCCCTGTAACGATGGCCTCACGTGACGAGGGAGAGGGAGAGTCACAGAATCACAAGGCGAAGACCCGCTATGATTACAGGCTGATCACCACGCGTGATATTTTCAAAACCAAGACACGGACTTCGGGGGCGCCGGGAAAGACCATCCAGACGGGCGAGACGGTCAAGCCGAAGGAAAATACGGCATTGGAATTGATGGGAACCATTGTCGGGGACAGAGGCGACTCATTTGCTATTATACAGGAAAAGGGCAAAAGAGATCAGGACATGTACGGCGTGGATGACTATGTTGACGATGCAAGAATCACCGGAATCCGACCGGACCGGGTGTCCTTGGACAGAAACGGCACTGAGGAGGTTCTCGTCATGACCATGGAAAGGGGCCCTGCTCCGAGGGTGATCTCGCCGACACATGGAACGGTGAGGAGGACGCCGATTCCCAGAAAACGGACACCGGCCACTCCCTTTCAAACGTCGACGAGGCCTATGAGTCCGCCGGTCAAACCGGATTTGGCAAATGACTGAAAAAACAACGGGGCTGGAAAACCCCACGCCTTTCCCTCAGATGTTGGCTCTATCTCTGATCTTCATCAGTGTGAAGTGCTTACAGATACAACTTTCTGACAAAGATATAAATGGTTTCTGGCGCATATCCGCAAATGATCTGCTTTAGAAGAAACACTTTCTTGCTGTCCTTGAGTGGAGAATGCATGTGAAAAGACGGATAAATTCGGCTTACTTGTTTGTAATAATCGTCTTTCTCGTCATTTTTTTCTTCCCGGATGGAAGTTCGGGGCAGAGGAAGGGCCTCGAAGGGTCGGAGGAAATTGCGACAAAATCCGGGCTGATCACGATGAATTTCAAGGATGTGGACATTGGGGTTTTCATCAAATTCATCAGCGAACTGACCGGCAAGAACTTCCTTGTCGATCCGGCGGTCAAAGGAAATATTACCGTCCTCTCACCTGAAAAAGTCACGATGGACGAGGCCTATAAGGTCTTTTTGTCGGTCTTGGACGTCCACGGGTATTCGACCGTGCCCACGGGGAAAATAATCAAAATCGTTCCTGCCGCAGAGGCGCGGACCAAGGGCGTGGAAAGCCGTTTCCTCAAGGAATCCGGGCGGGGGGGAGACAATATTGTTACGCAGCTTGTTCCTCTGCAATATGGGGATGTCACGGAGTTTTCCAGACTGATGAAGCCGCTGGTGGCGAAGACAGGGCTTTTGATTCCCTATTCCGAGACCAATACCCTGATTATTATTGATGCGATGTCCAACATTGACCGGCTCCTCAGGATCGTACGCGAACTGGATATCCCCGGGTCAAAAGAAAATATCAGGGTCTTCACCCTTGAGAATGCGAGCGCCAAGAGTCTTGATCCCGTACTGAGCGAATTGTTCATCACGAAAGGCCGGCAAAAACCCACTCTGACGGATGTCAAGATCGTATCCGATGAAAGGACCAATTCCCTGATCATTGTTGCTGCGCCCCAGGTACTTGAGGACATGGGGAGGATACTGAAAGAGCTGGATCGCGAGCAGGTCCGCCCCAGGGGAAATATCCATCTCTATTCTCTCCAGAACGCCGTAGCAGAGGACGTAGCCAAGGTGCTGGGCGAGATTCCGGGGAAGGGGGAACAGGACAAGCAAAAAGGAAAAGGGCCTCCTCTTTCCAAAGATGTCCAGATCTCAGCGGACAAGGCCACCAACACCCTGGTCATTGTGGCCGAACCCGAAGAATTTCAGATCCTTGAGGATATCATCAAAAAGTTGGACAGACGCCGCGCCATGGTCTACGTCGAGGC
Source organism: Desulfatiglandales bacterium (assembly GCA_049366815.1). GTDB lineage: Bacteria > Desulfobacterota > DSM-4660 > Desulfatiglandales > HGW-15 > CAYNYM01. Next base: position 14,072 of record JBMNCO010000119.1, read on the forward strand.
ACTGATCATCGAGGTGGCCACCGGCAAGGCCCTGGACCTCGGTGTCGAATGGCGTGTGGGAGACGAATACAAGGGCGGACTGGCGGAAGGCACCGGCGGAGGGGTCTGGCTCGGAGGATCGACCGGACTGGACTCGGGGCTGGGAACTGTCAAGTCCGGTAACCTGCCCACGGGATTCTCGGCCGGCGTCATCGGGAGAGGCATTACACTGGGGGACACGCTCTTTCCTTCGATTGGAGCCTTTGTCAGGGCCGTGAGAACGGACAGTGATTTCAATGTGATCTCCACCCCCCAACTCCTGACCCTGGACAACGAGGAAGCATCGATCGAGGTGGGGCAGAATATTCCCTTCGTGACGCGCGTGGATCAGGGCACAAGCGAGATTGACCGGGCCATTCAGAGTTTCGAATACAAGGACGTGGGGGTCAACCTAAAGGTGACGCCCCAGATCAACGACAATCGGTATGTACGCCTGAACCTGGAGCAGAGCGTCAAGGACGTCATACAGACCACAACAAGCGGCGGGTTCCTGGCCCCAACCACGACCTTCAGGACCACCAAGACGAGTATTGCCATCAAGGACGGAGAAACGGCCGTCATAGGCGGGCTTATCGACAAAAAGATGAGCCGCGTAAAGACCCAGACACCTTGTCTGGGAGGCCTTCCTGTACTGGGTTGGGCCTTTAAACAGGTTGGTGATGAGGATTCCAAGACCAATCTTCTTGTCTTTCTTACCCCGCATATCATTGAAAATCCCGAAGAGGGCCGGGAGCTCTACGGGAAAAAGAAGGCTTATATCGATGAAGAAGTGGAAAAGAACACCGAGCTGATTATACCGGAACTATTGAGAAGAAAGGCCTTCGAATAGGGCACGGTGTCCCTTGACTCCTGTGGTATAAAGGTGACTGACTTGGCTCTGATGGAAAAGAAAAGAAACAATCAGAACACCGCCCAAGACGCGGTGCTGAGCAGACAGCCGGAGGATGTCCGGGAGGATGCACTGACATCGGAGATATCCGAGGAGGAACGGCTCAGGGCATGGTCGCAACAACTGGGAATTCCCTTCAAAAAACATATTCTCGAAGACCTTGATTTCAGGGATACCTTGAACATCCCCATCCACTATTTCAAACGAAGCGGCCTGGTCCCTCTGTCTTCGAAGGACAGCGTCCTGACTGTGGCACTCAGCGATCCCCTTCTCTTTCAGATGGCCGACGATCTTGCTGTGCAGGCCGGATGTGAATCCGTGAGACTCGTTTTGTGCCCCTCAAAGGAAATCCAAGCGGCCATCAATCTCCTCTTTGACCAATCCAGTGACGATGCCGAAAAGATGGTCCAGGACCTGGAAGACTATCAGTCGGACAGCCAGGTCTTCAGCGAGCTTGATGAATTGGAGGACCTCATGGATGTGACCCATGAGGCACCTATCATCAGGCTCGTGAACGTCGTATTGACCCAGGCCCTCAAAAGGCAGGCCAGCGATATCCATATTGAGCCCTACCAAAAAGAGATCAAGATCCGGTTCAGGATCGACGGGATCCTCTACGAGGTCTTTTCCCTGCACAAGAGATTCCACGCCCACATCGTCTCAAGGGTCAAGGTCATGGCGAACCTGGACATCGCCGAGAAGCGGATTCCTCAGGATGGAAGGATGAAGATCAAAGCGGCCAGCAAGACCGTGGACATCAGGATATCGGTCATCCCCATGGCCCACGGTGAGAGGATCGTCATGCGCTTATTGGACAAGACGGTCTCTCTGCTGGGCCTTGAAGACATGGGCTTGACACGAGAAAAGCTTCATATTTTTAAGGGGCTGATCCAAAAAAACAGCGGCATCCTTCTTGTAACCGGACCTACGGGAAGCGGAAAGAGTACCACACTCTATGCAGCGCTCAACAGGATAAATTCCGCGGAAAAAAATATCATCACGATCGAAGACCCCATCGAATACGAACTGAAGGGCGTGGGCCAGATCCAGGTCAATCCCAAAACCGACCTGACCTTTTCCAGAGGCCTTCGATCTATCCTGCGGCACGATCCTGACATCATCATGGTGGGCGAAATTCGTGATTTGGAAACGGTAGAAATTGCTATTCAGGCCTCCCTTACAGGACACCTCGTTTTCAGCACCCTGCATACCAACGATGCAGCTGGGGCACTCACGAGATTGGTCGAGATGGGTGTCGAACCCTTTTTGATCGCTTCATCTCTTCTGGCCGTCGTGGCCCAGCGTCTGGTGAGAAGGATATGCCCGGATTGCAGGACGCCCTATCACCCTGATGTCTCCACACTCGAGGAGCTGGGAATACCTGCAGACAAACCCTTTTGGAGGGGTGAGGGGTGCCCGACCTGCATGCAGAGCGGGTATAAGGGCAGAACAGGAATCTTCGAACTCCTGGGGATGGACAACGAGATCAGGGGTCTTGTGACCTCCGGTGCCGATGCAATCAAGATCAAAGAGACAGCCGTTAAACACGGCATGTCCACCCTTTTCCAGGACGGCATCTTGAAGGTGTTATCGGGCCACACAACCTTGAACGAAGTCATGAGAGTCACACAACAGTAAATCCCCATGCCGGTATTTGAATATAAGGCCCTCAATAGAAAGGGAAGAAAAATCGGCGGCATCATCACCGCCGACGGTCCCGCTGCCGCCAGGAGCAAATTGAGCCAGGACCTTATCTTTCCCATCGAACTCAGAGAGATAGGATCCGGAGGGAAAAAGTCCTCCGCCGCAACGGGCTTTTTCAAACCGCCTGCATTTAAGAGGATCAACCCTCTTGAAATCACGACGGCCCTGCGGCAGTTGTCCACGCTCGTCTCGGCCGGCCTCCCCATCCTTGAATGCCTGAACGGTCTGATCGACCAGACGGAACAGCCCCGGCTGAAAAGGATATTCGCCCAAACCAGGGAAAAGGTACTGGAGGGCAGTTCACTTAGCAGGGCCATGGGAGAACACCCGACGATTTTCAACACCATTTCCGTGAATCTGATCCGGGCCGGAGAGGCGGGGGGTGCCCTTGACGCCGTCCTGATGCGGCTGGCCGATTTCTCAGAGAAGAGGTTGAAGCTGAAAAAGAAGATCGAGGCCGCGATGGCCTATCCCCTTCTCCTTCTCATCATAAGCACCGTCATTCTTATCTTTCTCATGTCCTTTGTCATGCCGAAGATCATCGGCGTATTCGAAGGTATGTCCTTGACACTTCCCTGGTCGACCAGGGCCTTGATCTGGACGACCCATATGATGACGCAGTTCTGGTGGCTGTTTGTCCTGGGCGTGGTGGGGCTGATTATGATGGTCATGTTGTGGATCAAGACTGAATCCGGTGCAAGGGTCTGGGACAGGATACGCCTTTCTGTGCCCATTCTCGGTCGTCTTCATCACAAGGCAATCATTGCGCGATTTGCCAGGACCCTTTCCATCCTGCTGAGGAGCGGCATCCCTTTGGTGGATGCGTTGGAAATTGCAAGGCTGTCCATGGGCAACCGGATCATGCAGGATGCCGTCAAGGATGCGACCCGTTTGGTGGGAGAGGGGGAAGCCTTTAGCATACCTCTAAAAAAGACGGGGCTTTTTCCTCCTTTGGTTGTGCAGTTGGTCAGGGCCGGCGAGCAGAGCGGCGAGCTGGAGGAGATGCTTGCAAAGGCGGCCGATATCTATGAAGATGAAGTGGAATCGGTTGTCGCCGGTCTGACTTCAGTCGCTGAAATTGTTGTGGTCCTTTTTATGGGGGCAATCGTCTTCTTCCTGGTCATTTCTATTCTTTTGCCCATCTTTGACATGACCAGAGGCATCAGCATCCGTTAGACTGGGAACCCGGCCGATTCGGAGGGATGCGGGCATGACCGGATCTGCGGCTCCGAGGGGGGAATGATCAGTTTGTTTTTCAATCGGCTCAACCTAATAGGATTTTTTGTATGAATTTAGCCCTTTCCAATAACTGTGTGGAAATCATGCACCCTTTCTT
>JBMNCO010000120.1:0-1420 GCA_049366815.1 Desulfatiglandales bacterium
AACTTCCAATTTTTCAGGACCAGGCCAACATCCTCGGCGAACGGGGGAAAAACCGGTCCCAGGCCCAACGGCAGATAATTCATGACCAGGTCACCCACAACCGCCATGCCGTTTTCCAGGACCAGAGAAATCGATCCACCGGTGTGGCCGGGCGTGTGAATCAGGCGACCCGGGACATGAAAGGCGCTTAATTCCAAGGGATCTTCAAAAAGAATGTCGGCTTGGACCGGCTCGAAACCGAGGGCTCCACGCCTCTGAAGGACCGTTCCAACCCCTGAAACAAGGCGACCAAAAGGGGTCGCACCCGGAGGCACAACCACCTTTCCCGACGCCAGTAAACGGCTCTCCAGCTTATGGACGAGGACCGGGCACGTGCAAACCTCTCTGATCTTTGCAAGTGAACCCACATGGTCAAAATGCACATGGGAGACAATGATCAACCTGATACGGCCGGGTGAAATCCCGAGCCTGTCCAGGCCGCGGAAAAATCCGGCCTCCCGGTGACGGTTTCCTCCGTCAAAGAGGATACAGGAGTCCCCGCACTCGATCACATAGGCATTGCATGTCCCTAATCTGATCCTGTGTATTTTAACCGCATCCATAACACTCCTCACGGTTGCTGAATTTTCGGTCTTTGACCATTTTCGGCCCGGAAAAACTTCTCCTTTTCTATCCTGTTGATTTTTGAGATACAACAAAATAGACTTGAACGGAATAGAATAACAATCCGTTACCCGTCATTCATCCTCTTCACGCAGAAAGGAGAAGCCATGGAATATCAGGATCTTTTGGATTTGATCAAAGGAAGGCGGAGCTTCCGCAGATTCAGACCGGAACCCATACCTCGGGAGAGCATCCTAAAAATCCTGGAGGCGGGAAGACACGTTCCTTCAGCCGGGAACGCCCAGCCGTGGGAATTCCTTGTGGTCGAGGACAAGGCGGTGAAGAAGGATATCACGCTTTGCATCACCGGTGACAGCGCTCGCAAGCTGGATAAAGACCCCACCCTGTACATCGAGGTCGCGGTGCAGCCCCATCTGCACACCGCCCCGGTCCTGATTGTGGTCTGCGGCGATACACGGCTCAAACGCGCATTTCCTGTCTGGCTGGACGGCGACATCCTGGTGCGCCAGAGCCTTGCGATCTGCGTGTACGCCATGCAACTGGCCGCTGCAAGCCTGGGTCTGGCCACCGCCTGGGCGACCATTCAAAAGGGGGCTCGGGAAACGGCCATAAAAAAACTTCTGGGAATTCCGGATCCCTATGTCATTGATCACATCATTCCGTTGGGATTTCCCGATGAAGAGAAAGAAAAATCCACCGCCTCCCTTGCCCCTGTCCTGAAAAGGGCCCCACTTCGCAGGGACCTGGATGAAATCGTCCATTATGAGCACTTTGACATGGCAAAGTTCAGATCAGA
>JBMNCO010000121.1:0-8819 GCA_049366815.1 Desulfatiglandales bacterium
TCCCATGGCCCCAATTGCCGGGCCTTTTCAAACGGCTGAACGCGTGCGATTGATCCAACGTTGCATGCCACGTGAAAGGAAATGAGGAAATCGACCGCCTATCTGTTATTCACGGCCTTCGGCGGCATACTGCTTGCTTTTTTCCTTTTCCTTCATCCCCTTTTGACGGCCGACCGGCTTCAAGGAGACCTGATGGAAAAGAAAGGGCTTGTCAGAGCCCTCGACATCACGGATCTGTGCCTGTTCACCGAGGCCAGGTACACGAGGCATCCCTCCCAGGCGGACCTGCACTCCGCATTCCAGGATCATCCTGTGTCCCTGGAGCACTTCCCTTCAGGCTCCATCGTGTTCCCACCCGCCGTCGTGAGGTCAGGCGCTCATGAAGTGGATTGAACGCCAGAGACATTTCCTGGACTTCACCCTTTCATCCCTTTGGAGGCGAAAGGGGCGTAATCTTTCTCTCCTCCTCGTCTACACCTTCGTGGTCTTTCTTGTCTCGTCGGTCATCTTTTTTGCCGGGGCGATCCGCTATGAGGCCGTAGCCCTTCTCGACGACGCGCCCGAGATGGTGGTTCAGAGGACGGTGGCCGGCAGATACGCGCTGATGCCTGTAGATTATCTGGAGAAGATCAGGACCATTCGAGGCATTCAGGCCTCGGAGAGGCGTCTCTGGGGCTACTACTACCACCCCGCGTCCCGTTCCAACTACACGCTTATGGTCCCGAGAGATTTCCCCCACGAGGACGACGCCGCAGAGATCGGACAAGGCGTCTTGAGAACCTGGGGGACGTCTCAGGGCAACCGTCTCTACTTCAAGACCTACGACGGGGACAATGTGATCCTCCGGGTCGTCAAGACCTTCAGTGCCTCCACGGAACTGGTCAGTTCGGACCTGATCCTGGTTTCGGAGAATACCTTCCATAAAATATTCGGTTACCCGGAGGGGTTCGTCACGGATCTCGCCCTCGAGATTCGAAACCAGAAGGAATGCCAGACCATCGCCGAAAAGATCGTCCTCATGCTGCCCGACACCCGGCCCCTGCTCAAAGAAGAGATCCTGAGGACCTATACGTCACTTTTCGACTGGCGGAGCGGGTATATCATCGTGCTCCTGGCCGGGGCCGTGCTGGCCTTCTTCATCTTCGCCTGGGACAAGGCCACAGGCCTGAGTGCCGAAGAAAAGAGCGAGATCGGGATTCTCAAGGCCGTTGGATGGGACACCTCGGATATCCTGATCATGAAATTCTGGGAGGGCATGGCCCTTTCCCTGACCGCATTCATCATCGGCGTGCTTTCTGCCTATGTGCACGTCTTTTTCACCTCCGCGACCCTGTTTGAACACGCCCTCAAGGGATGGGCCGTGCTGTATCCGGATTTCGAACTGACGCCGGTCGTGGATGCCTTCCACCTGGTCGTCCTTTTCTCTCTGACCGTCATCCCCTATACCTTTATCACGGTGGTTCCCACCTGGAGGGTTTCCAGCATGGACCCTGATATCGTGATGCGGCAGGGATGAAGCACCCATGAAGCCGAAATGAAAGAAGGGGGAAAGAGAACCTGCAATGATTGAGCTGGTCCGGGTAGCGAAAACCTTTAATGAGGGGAAATCAAACGTCTTCAGTGCCCTGAAGGGGATCGATCTGAACATCGAATCCCGCCTGATTACGGTCTTCAGAGGCCCCAGCGGCTCGGGCAAGACCACCCTGCTCAGCATTATCGGCGGCATGGCGAGACCCACCTCCGGAAGGATCTGGTTGAACGGTCGCGAGATGACCAGTCTCCCCGAGCGTTTTGCGGCGATAACCAGGCGGGAGACCTTCGGTTTCATCTTTCAGAACTACAACCTGATCAAGGGGATCACCGTGCTTGAAAACGTGATGCTTCCCGCCTACCCCACCGGCATGAGGCACCATCACATGCGGGAAAGGGCCATGACCCTTCTCGACAGGTTCCGGCTCGGGTCAAAGGCCTTCGAGAAGATGGAACACCTTTCCGGAGGGGAACAACAGCGAACCGCCATCGCCAGGGCCCTGATCAATGATCCACCCGTGATCATCGCGGACGAACCCACGGCGCATCTCGATACGGAGTTATCCGTGGCATTTATGAACATCGTCTCAGAGCTCAAGCATGGGGCCAAAACCGTGCTCATGGCGAGCCATGACCCCCTGGTCTGTGATTTCCCGTCGGTGGACCGTCTCGTCTCTCTTCGAGACGGTATGATCATCAGTGAGGAGGGGGCCTCTTGATATTGAACCCCGCCATCATCGCCATGCTGATTGGATCGGTGCTCGTCACGGCCTTCTCTCTCTATGCCGCCTCGATCGGCATCCAGATCATTCGGTGGTGGGACATACGGAGCGGCAGCGAGAGACAACTGATGCTCGAGAAAAAGACCTATCTGGTCAGTACGATCTTTTCCTATTTTCTCGGCTTTGAATTTCTGTCTCTCTTTCTCTTTGTGCATACAGCGGATCAGATCCACCTTCTTTTCGTGGGGGCCATGTGCGCGGCGGGGAGCCTGAACGTCAATGAATTCGGATACCCAACGCTTATCGCCAAACTGCTCTCCTTCATTCTCTGCGGCATCTGGCTGCTGCTCAACCACGCCGACAACAAAGGAGAAGACTACCCCTTTATCAGGAGCAAGTATAAACTGATGCTCTGGGTAACGGGAGCACTTGCCTTCGAGACACTTGTACAAACCAACTATTTTCTCAGACTGAAAGCGGACGTCATCACCTCCTGCTGCGGCACGCTCTTCAGCGAAGAGACGGAAACCATCTCAGGAGAACTGGCGGCCCTGCCCCCTTTGGGCACCCTCATTCTGCTCCTGGTGAGCCTGCTTCTGACCGTCAGGGCCGGCATCCACTTTCTCGTCACGGGCCGGGCCGCACGGGTATTTTCCGGGTTTGCCGCCTGCGCGTTGATCCTCTCCTTTGCATCCGTGATCTCCTTTATTTCACTCTACTTCTATGAACTCCCAACCCATCACTGTCCTTTCTGTCTGTTGCAGAGCGAATACCATTATGTCGGCTATCCCCTGTACCTCTCTCTCCTGGTCGCGGGGACGACCGGCGTGGGCGTGGGGGTCATCGACCGGCTGCAGGGAAGGTCGGATCACCGTGATCGGATACGGCGCTTTGAGAAAAAACTTTGTCTCGTCTCCATGGCGAGCTATATTATTTTTATCATGATTTCAATCTATCCCATGATATTTTCGGATTTTATCCTGGAGGGTATCTGAGCATCCCTTCTTGGCTTTGACCCGGAATGCAAAGGAGTATTGGGTATGGATATGACCCATGACCGATGGAAAAGACGTTTCCTGATCCTTTTCGGCGTGGTGGTATTGAGTTTCCTGCTTGGATACTGGATTCGAGGGGGAGGGTCGCGGCCTGGGAGCGAGGACGACACCCGCACGGGCCTCCTCGATGCCGTCCAGGCCCTGGAGGGGGTCAGCTATCTGTGTCCGATGTCCTGCGTCCCGCCCATGGAAAAGCCCGGGCAATGTCCGGTCTGCGGCATGGACCTGGTGCCCATAGCCGATGCCGATCGGGATCGGCCGAGAATCCGCCTGTCCCCGGAGACGGCGGCTCTGGCCAGGGTTCAACTTGCGCCGGTGAAACGGGAATTCGTCTCGGCCGAGATCAGGATGTTCGGCGCTGTCGATTACGATCCGGCGCACATGGCCCAGATCGCCGCCTTCATGCCCGGGGTCATAGACCGGATCTATGTCAAGCGTGCCGGGCAGTTCGTTCGCTGGGGGGACCCCCTTTTCGACCTTTACTCTCCCGATCTACTTGCAACGCAGCAGCAGTTGTTGGCGGCCCTCAAATTCGTGCCGAGTTTCCTGGCCTTTCAAGGGGGGAGACCCCATGTGGCGAGGGATGTCCCGGTCATGGAGCGCCCGGAGCGGGAAGAGACCGAGAAGCGATCACCGGAAGAGAAGGCCGCTATGGACACCATAGCCTCCCTCCGTCACAAACTCAGTATTCTGGGAATGCCCAAGCGGGACATCGACGAGTTCATGAAGGTGGGAGAAGCCACGGGCATCGCCACCGTGTATGCCTCCATGTACGGTCAGGTCATCGAGCAGAACTCGTTCGAGGGGACCTACGTAAATGTCGGCACACCGGTCATCACCATCGCCGATCCACAATATGTCTGGGCTAGACTGGACGTCTACGAGGCCGATTTTCCGTGGATCCGGAAGGGCCAGGAGATTTCCTTCGTCACCGACGCATACCCCGGAGAGACCTTTATCGCCAAGCTCGTGTACATCGATCCCGTATTCGACGCCAAGACGCGCACCTTCACGATAGGGGCTATCTCTCCGGACATCGGATCCCGCCTCAAGGCCGGGATGCTCATACGGGCCAAGATCCACGCAAGACTGACCGCAGACGGAAGGCTCGCCAATGAAGATGACGCGTTGGAAAACGCCCCCCTCGTCATTCCCGCCTCCGCCCCCCTGATCACCGGCAAACGTGCCGTGGTATACGTGGCCGATCCCGAGGAAGAAGGGCTGTTCGAGGGAAAAGAAATTGTGTTGGGTCCGAAGGCCAAGGATCACTATGTCGTTCTGGAAGGCCTCGAGGAGGGAGAACAGGTGGTCGTGAACGGCAATTTCAAGATCGACAGCGCCATTCAGATCCTGGCCAAATCAAGCATGATGTCCCTGGAAGGGAGGCATCCCGCCGTATCTCATTCGCAGCACGGCGGGTCCCGGGTGATGCACGAAGATTATGCCCAAGAGCGCATGAGAAGTCGGGAGAGGTCCCATGCCGACGAAACCGGAGAGGCCCGGCGAACCCTTGATCTGAGTCGGCCGGCTGAGCATTCCGGCTCCGCCGGCTCGCACCAGCGTTCCACCATTATTCGCAGAAAGCCCGGGTTTTATGGGGATACCACGAGAAACACGCGCCCTCTCATACAAGACTGAATGGAAAAAGAGACAAAATCGAGCAAGTCCGCACCGTCGTCAAGAATCGAGGGGGTCATCCGCTTCTGCCTGGCCCGGAAGGTCCTCGTTTTTCTCGCCATGCTCCTGGTCCTGGGCTGGGGAATTCTGGTCTCCCCCTTTGACTGGCGTATCGGGGGCCCGTTGAGAGATCCCGTTCCCGTGGACGCCATTCCGGATATCGGTGACAACCAGCAGATTGTCTTTACCGAGTGGGCGGGCCGGTCCCCCCAGGACGTTGAGGATCAGATCACCTACCCCCTGACGGCCTCTTTGCTGGGCGTACCCCGGATCAAGTCCATCCGCAGCTTTTCCATGTTCGGTTTTTCCTCCATCTATTTGATCTTCCACGATGACGTAGATTTTTATTGGTCCCGCTCCCGCATCCTGGAAAAGCTGAACAGCCTTCCCGAGGGGACCTTGCCCGAGGATGTTCAGCCGGCCCTGGGTCCGGACGCCACGGCCATGGGGCAGGTGTTCTGGTACACCCTGGAAGGTCGCGACGAAGACGGGCTGCCTACCGGCGGCTGGGACCTTCATGAACTCAGGAGTATCCAGGACTGGTATGTCCGTTTCGGGCTCTTGTCCGTGGAGGGCGTGAGTGAGGTCGCCGCTGTGGGGGGGTTCGTCCAGGAGTACCAGGTGGATCTGGATCCGGACCGGATGCGGGTCAACGATGTGACCCTGAGCGAGGTGGTGGCGGCCGTCAGAGGCGCCAACCGTGATGTGGGCGCGCAGACCATCGAGGTGAACCGTGTCGAGTATCTTGTCCGGGGCATCGGGTTCATCAAGGAGTTGGGGGATCTCGAAAACACGGTCATCAAACTGAGGGACGGGGTACCCGTTTTTGTGCGCAACGTGGCCAATGTGACTCTAGGACCTGCATCGAGGCAGGGTGCGCTGGACAAGGGCGGGGCCGAGACGGTCGGGGCGGTGGTGGTCGTTCGTTACGGTGAAAACCCTCTCAAGGTGATCGAGAACGTCAAGGAAAAGATCGCCCAGATCTCACCCGGTCTGCCTAAAAAGACCCTGCCCGACGGGCGGGTCAGTCAAGTAAGGATCATACCTTTCTACGACCGCACGGAACTTATCCATGAGACCCTGGGCACCCTTCGAACCGCCCTTACCAATGAGATTCTGCTCACGATCATTGTGATCGTTGTGGCCGTCATGCATGTGACCAGTTCTCTGATCATTGCGGGGCTGCTGCCTCTGGCGGTTCTCCTGTGTTTCATCGCCATGAAGGTCTTCGGCGTGGACGCCAATATCGTCGCCCTTTCAGGCATTGCAATCGCCATCGGCACCATGGTCGATATGGGGATCATCGTCACCGAGAACATTCTCAGATCGCTCAGGGAGGCCGGTGGAAGCGAGAATCGACGGGAGATCGTGTTCCGGGCCACCCGCGAGGTGGGCGGAGCCGTGCTCACGGCCGTCTCCACTACGGTGGTCAGTTTTCTGCCTGTCTTTGCCATGGAGGGCTCGGCCGGGAAACTCTTCAGACCCCTTGCCTTCACCAAGACCTTTGCGCTTGTCGCCTCCCTGATCGTGGCCCTGGCCGCCATCCCTCCCCTCGCCCATCTACTCTTTGCGGAAAGGATCCGGGAACGTCGGTACGGTGCTCTCCTCTATGAAGGGATCATCTATCTGGGGGTGATCGTTTCCCTGCTGATCGACTGGAGGCCGGGTCTTGTGCTCGTCCTGATAGGCGCCTATAACCTGGCCCTGCCCTGGATGTCCGAGAGGGTCGAGAGCCGGGGGCGCGTTGCCGTTAATCTGCTTTGCGCAGCGGGCGTTCTCCTGGTCCTTGCGGAATACTGGCTCCCGCTCGGCCCGGAAAAGGGGATGTTCAAAAACGTTCTTTTCATTCTTGTCATCACGGGCGGGCTACTCGGTCTGTTCTATCTTTTCTATCGTTCCTACACCCGTATTCTAGGCTGGTGCCTGGACCATAAGCTCGCCTTTCTCACTCTGCCTTTGATTTTTCTCCTGTTTGGGGCTCTCATCTGGCAGGGCTTCGACGGCGTTTTCGGCTGGCTTCCGCGGTTCATAACCGGCAGCGCCCCCATGAGCGTGGTCGCCCGCCATTTCGAAGGGCTGGGACAGGAATTCATCCCGCCCCTGGACGAGGGGGCCTATCTCTTCATGCCCACGACCATGCCCCATGCCTCCATCGGCGAAGTCATGGATATCCTGCAGAAGCAGGATATCGCCATCCAGGCCGTCCCTGAGGTGGAAACCGTGGTCGGAAAGCTGGGACGCGTTCGGAGCCCCCTGGATCCCGCCCCGGTATCCATGATCGAGACCCTCATCGCCTATAAAGAGGAATACCTCAAGGATCCGGAGGGGAGGCTGCGGCGGTTTCAGTTCATTCCGCAGGGCCTGGATGTATTTCGCGACGAGGACGGCACGCCGCTCCCCGGGCCGGACGGCAAACCCTATCTGGTCAGGGGGCGGTACGCACGGGACGGGCGCGGCCGATTGATCACGGATCCGTCGGGAAAACTCTTTCGTCTATGGCGGGTCGCCCTGGATCCGGCACTCAATCCGGGCCGGGACCAATGGCCTGGGATCCGCCGGCCGGACGATATATGGGACGCCGTTGTCAAGGCCGCTCAGATCCCCGGAACGACCTCACCGGCAAGACTTCAGCCCATTTCAGCACGCCTGGTGATGCTGCAAAGCGGGATTCGCGCGAGTATGGGGATCAGGGTCTTCGGGCCGGACCTGGAAACGATCCAGAAGGTTTCTCTCAAAATCGAGGGGTACCTCCGGGAGATCCCGGATGTGGAACCTGCCACGGTTATCGCGGACCGGGTGATCGGAAAACCTTACATCGAGATCATCATCGACAAACAGGCCATCGCTCAGTACGGCATCAGTATTCAGCAGATGCTGGAGGTGGTCGAATTCGCCATCGGAGGAAAACGTATTACGACAACGGTGGAGGGCCGGGAGCGTTATCCGGTTCGCGTTCGCTATATCAGAGAACTGCGAGACGAACTGGAAAGCCTGGGCCGGATACTGGTCCCGGCCCCGGAAGGGAACCAGATACCCCTGCTGCAGCTGGCCGATATCACCTATGTCCGCGGCCCGAGCGTCATAAAGGGTGAAGACACCTTCTTGGTAGGGTATGTGCTTTTCGACAAGAGACCTGACCGCGCCGAAGTGGATGTGGTGGAACAGGTCCGTGACTATCTGAAGGAAAAGATCGAATACGGCGAATTTCGTGTGCCCGCGGGTGTGTCCTATTCCTTCACCGGAACCTATGAGAATCAGGTCAGATCGGAAAAGAAACTCAAGGTCATTTTGCCGGTCGCCCTGATGATCATATTCGTCATTCTGTACCTTCAGTTCAAATCAGCGGCCACAAGCTTTCTGGTCTTCTCAGGCATTGCAGTGGCCTGGTCCGGAGGCTTTGTGATGCTCTGGCTCTATGCCCAGCCCTGGTTCCTGGATTTTTATCTGTTTGGAACATCCATGCGGGAACTGTTCCAGATACACACGATCAATCTGAGCGTGGCGGTCTGGGTAGGTTTTCTGGCCCTGTTCGGCATCGCGTCGGACGACGGTGTGGTCATGGCGACCTATCTCGACGGCACTTTTTCCGAGCGCCGCCCCGAAACGGTGCCGGAGGTCCGCAAGGCCACGATCGAGGCGAGCCTCCGTCGGGTGCGCCCCTGTCTGATGACCACGGCCACCACCATTCTCGCCCTCATCCCGGTACTGACCTCGACGGGACGCGGATCCGATATCATGGTGCCCATGGCCATTCCCTGTTTCGGGGGCATGTGTCTGGAGATCGTCACGATGCTCGTTGTGCCCGTCCTTTATTGCGCGGTCAAGGAAGCGAAAA
>JBMNCO010000122.1:0-2245 GCA_049366815.1 Desulfatiglandales bacterium
ATTCAAGAGCTCTCAGGTTCCTATGATCACGCATGTTCCCTTCCTGCGACACCTCACAGCCTAAATGCCTACAGTCTATATAGCTGAGTAGTTACCCTCCTTGTGGACATGAGACATGGACAGGATTTCGAAAACTATCCCATTACGGAGGGACCATGCCCCGAATTGCCGGGCTCTTTCAACCGGCTGAAGTGTTACTTTGGATTAAAGCCTGCATGACCCGTTACTTTACTTGTATCAACCCTTATAGTAAATAGATAGGTATGAATTCAAGCAATTAAATCTTCACTTTTTTCGTGGACTCTTCCCCCTCACGCGTTGTGGGTATAAAAAATCCTGCCCGCTTCATCATGGGGATCGTGCCTCTTCCTCGGAGGGGAATCATGAGCAAGGAAAAGGAAACCTTCAATCCGGCATTCAGAAATCTCCGTTCCAGATTAGAGAAGGGGAAAAAAAGGACGGATGATGAGCCCGCCCCTGAGAAACCCTCCCGGCAAGAGACGAAACCGGATGACAGCCATGCCTTTATGCAGGCCATGTCCGGTGTCCAACCCCTCCCCCCTGGAAAAATGAGAAGGGTTCGAACCAGGGGTCTCCATGTCAGTCCCCGCCATCCCGCGCCCGACGATGAACAGGAGACCATGTCCCGCCTCTATGGACTGGTCCGGGGTTCCGTGGAAATGGACATGACCTTCACGGACGAATATATGGAGGGTTCCGTGAAGGGGCTGAGTCGGCGATACATGAAGAGACTGAAAAGAGGGGAATTCCCTGTCCAGGATTACATCGACCTCCACGGAATGAGCAAACAGGAGGCGGAAAAGGCCGTCGCGGATTTTCTTACTGAAAGCCACAAGTTCGGATTGACCTGTGTACTCATCATACACGGACGTGGTCTCAACTCTCCTGACAGCTTCCCTGTCCTGAAGGAGGGTCTGCCCCGCTGGCTCGGTCGGGGATCTGTCAGAAAAATCGTGCTTGCCTTTGCAACGGCCAGGCCCTATGACGGGGGGACCGGGGCCATTTATGTCCTGCTGCGTAAACGCTGACCACAGACCCGGCCCCCGGTCTTTTTTGCTGCCTCGCAGGGGCCGATAACAGGGGCGCGGAGGCCCCTCATTCCACGGTGATTTGAAATGAAAAATCCGCCGTTCTCCTGTATAATCCCCGGCGGCATGGGAAACGAGGTGAAAGCCCTATGAAACTTGGAATCATCGGTCTCCCCCAGGCGGGGAAAAGAACCCTTTTTGCCGCCCTCACCGGTGCCAGGGGTGAGCAGGCGGCGCAACACGCCTCCCGGTCCGACCAGAGCATCGGGACGGTCAGGGTGGCGGATGAACGGGTCGACCTCCTTACGCAGGTCTATAGGCCCAAAAAGACGACGTACGCCCAAGTGGAATACCTGCTCCCTTCGAGCCCGGGCGGGGCGACACCTTCAAAAACGGAAGGTGCGCTCTGGAATCAGATCCGTACCTGTGATGCATTGATCCATGTCCTCAGGAACTTCGAAGGCCCCGGGGGGGTTGCACCCACACCGGAGGCCGATTTCCGGCGACTCGAAGAGGAAATGATCCTGAGCGACCTCATCGTTGCTGAAAAGAGGATTGAACGGATCGAGCTGGACAGCAAAAGGGGGAACAGGCCCAATGAAGAGGAATACGTCCTCATCAGGACTTGCCGGGAACTGCTGGAAAACGGTCAGCCCATTCGCCTGAATCCTGAACTTGCATCGGCCCAGGTCCTGAGAGGGTTCACCTTTCTCTCCGCCAAGCCTCAACTCGTCCTGATCAACAATGAAGAGGACGACGAATCCGCCCCGGAATGGGAAAGCCCGCCCGATCGGCTCGAGACCATGGTCGTCAGAGGCAGGCTGGAAATGGATATCGCCTCCATGCCCCCCGAGGAGGCCCGCGAATTCCGCGCCGAGTTTCACATAGAAACATCCGTGCTGGACCGGGTCATTATGGCCTCCCATCGTCTCCTCAAGCTGATATCTTTTTTCACGGTCCTCAATGACGAGGTGCGGGCCTGGACCGTGGAGGAAAACTGTTCCGCACTGGAGGGGGCCGGGGCCGTTCACTCGGATATCCGGAAGGGTTTCATAAGGGCCGAGGTCCTTTCCTTTGAGCACCTGAAACAATACGGCACCTTTCCAGAGGCCAAAAAGGCCGGACAGGTCCGCCTCGAGGGCAGGGAGTACAGGATCCAGGATGGAGACATCATCAATTTCAGGTTTAATGTATAG
>JBMNCO010000122.1:2345-3953 GCA_049366815.1 Desulfatiglandales bacterium
CAGGGAGTACAGGATCCAGGATGGAGACATCATCAATTTCAGGTTTAATGTATAGATTAATGATTCTTTTTTGGAACAAGGAGATATTTGATGAACAAGATAAAAGTAGGAATAATCGGTGCAGGCGGGTACGGCGGCTGTGGGGCCGTAGAGCTTATCATCGGACACCCGGATGCCCGGATCGTCGCCCTTATTGACAAGCAGGATGTGGGGAGGCCCATCAGCGACATTTATCCTCATCTCAAGGGATTCTGCGACCTCCCCTTCATCGATCCGCAAGACCCCGATAGACCCGATGATTTCGATGTCGTCTTTTTCGCGACCCCTGACGGCGTGGGCCAGAAAGAGGCCTCGTCCTGGCTGAACAAAGGGGTCAAGGTGGTCGATTACAGCGGCGATTTTCGCTTCAATGATCCCGAGACCTACAGGGGTTATGCCGTCAGGATCGGGAAGTCCGGGGAACACGCCTCTCCTGAACTCCTGCCCAGGTCGGTCTACGGCCTTGCGGAACTCCACCGTGACGAAATCTCCAAGGCCGGCCTGGTCGGCAATCCCGGGTGTTTCGCCGTCAGTTGCATCCTCGGTCTTGCGCCCGCCGTCCATGCGGGATGCATTGACATGGAAACCATCATCTGTGATGCCAAAACGGGTGTTTCCGGCGCCGGGAAGACCCCTTCCCCCACCTTTCACTACCCGGCCCGGTATGACGCCATGAATGCCTATCGGATTTCGGGTCATCAGCACGTTTACGAAGTCGAAAGGGAACTCGGACTGGTGGCGGGTAAGGACATCAAGGTCACCTTTACACCCCATGTCGTGCCCCTGTGCCGGGGCATACTCACTACGATTTATGCAGACCTCGATGAAGGGCAGGGGATCCATTCCGTTATGGAGGCCTATCAAACCTTCTATGAGGGAAGTGCCTTTATCAGGGTATATGAACCGGGCAGGCTCCTGGCCACATCGGACGTCCGGGGGAGCAACTTCTGCAACCTCTCGCTCAACGTGGACGAAAGGACAGGCAAACTCATTGTTGTCAGCATGATCGACAACCTGGTCAAGGGTCAGGCGGGCAGTGCCGTGCAAAACATGAACATCATGTTCGGCATCGAGGAAACCGCCGGGCTCATGCGCCCCGGACAGTACCCCTAGGGGTCGGCCTGGTCCTTGCCTCTTTATAAGCAATTCCCTTTGATTGCAGGTCATTGGTGTCCAAAACAAGTCTATTTGTATGAATTTAGCCCTTTCCAATAACTGTGTGGAAATCATGCACCCTTTCTTACGTTCCGAAGCTCCCGGACTGGTCTTTTTTGCGATTTATCCATGGGGGAGTTCTGCCCCCTCCCCATTCTCGACTTTGTCGAGCTGGGGTTTCCCCCACGGATAAATCGCAAAAAGACGGCGTCCTCCCGCTAGTCACTTCAGAAAGGGTGCATGATTTCCTTTCGAATTTTTCAAAGGGCTAACGTGTTACGTCTATTTTTTGCACGGGACAGTGTTCAATCAGGCAGTTGGAAATGCAAAACAGTCTTCTTCGCATTGAGGTTTCCACCCACGCAGCGGAGAGCAGGGACCGGGATTTTCTCGCAGCGGGCGTATTTTGGCCCT
>JBMNCO010000123.1:0-2860 GCA_049366815.1 Desulfatiglandales bacterium
AGCATGATTTCCACACAGTTATTGGAAAGGGCTAAATTCATACGAAAACGGTAATAATGAAGCAGATAGAGCCGTCTAATGGAGACATGAGACCATACAGGAAGGAGAATGAATGATGGCGATCTGAGTGAGTTTTTAAAACCCACCTGAGGTGGGGAAGGTCGTTGTGGTCCACCCTGCTTGGGGGTGAAACCTGACCCTAATACAAAATAACATAGAATGGAGGATCAGAATGAAAAAAAATGCCGAAATACCTCAGGATTTGAGGGAATTCCTAGACATTATCGAAAGCAGAGGGGATCTGAGGGTTGTGGAGGGAGCGGACTGGAATCTGGAGATCGGGACAATAAACGAAATGATGGCCGAAAGGAAAGGGCCTGCTTTATTGTTCGATAAAGTCAAAGATTATCCGAAAGGCTACCGGGTCGCAACGAACATACTCCACCGGGATGACTTCCAGCGGATAGCCTTCGGCATCCCTGAAAACTTGAGCAACCTCGATGCGGTCAAATTTTGGAAGGATAAGTGGAATGAATTCAAACCAGTTCCTCCCAAGGTGGTGGAAAAAGGACCTATTCTCGAAAATGTGTTAGAGGGTGAGGATATAGATATTTTTAGGTTTCCCACACCAAAATGGCATGAACACGATGGGGGGAGATATATCGGGACCGGGGTTTCTTCAATCACGAGGGATCCTGATGAAGGCTGGGTAAACGTCGGCACCTACCGTGTGATGATTCAGGATAAAAAAACAGTCGCCTACTATTCATCCCATGGCAAGCATGGGGCGATCATGAGGGAAAAGTACTGGGCCCAAGGGAAGGATTGCCCGGTCGTGATGTGTTACGGTTCCCAGCCTATGATCTTCGGGGCCGCATCCATGGCCCTGCCCTGGGGGGAGTCTGAGCTGGATATGGTCGGCTATATGCAGGGTAAGCCGGTGGACGTCATCATCGGCAAACATACGGGTCTCCCGATCCCAGCAAACTGCGAGCTTGTTGTGGAGGGTTTCTCTCCTCCGCCATCGGTTGACGGGAGACCGGAGGGACCCTTTGGGGAATGGACAGGCTACTATGCATCAGGGAGAAGGGACGAACCTGTCGTTCAGATCAAGGCGATTTATTTCAGGAATGACCCGATAATCCACGGTCAGCCGCCGGTCAAACCACCGGTCAATACCTGGTATCCGCTTCCTCTCCATACCGCCACTACGCTGTGGACAGAGCTTGATAAACTTGGCATGCAGGGCATAACCGGCGTATATGTCCACGGGCCGGGCAACAGGGTTATCTGTGCTATCTCCATGAAGCAGCGCTTTCTCGGCCATGCAAAGCAGGTTGCTTCTATCGCAGGCGCTCTTCTCATAGGAGGTGCATGCACAGGCAGATACATCATCACCGTTGACGAAGATATCGACGCTTCGAATCTGGATGAGGTCTTGTGGGCAGTAACTACGAGATGCGATCCCGAAACAGCGATCGATATCGTTCCGGGGTTCCTTACGAGTCCGCTCGAGCCCATGCTGCGGCCTGAAAAGAGGGAAAGAGGTGATTTCACCGCCGCTAAGGTCTTTATAAATGCCTGTAAGCCCTATCACTGGATTGATGAATTTCCTCGGACCAACAAGGCTTCAGATGAGACAAGAGAAAGGGTCATGAAGAAGTTCGGAAAGCTCTTTGCCAAGTGAGGGAATACGGAGACATCTGCAGTTTAAGCCTTGACAGAGGCCCTTGGGTAAAAATGGGGTAAGAGCCTCACGGCCGAGAGGAGAGGTTTGAAGCCCTTGCCCCTTTATCCCATTTCATTGAGGATACAAAAATGAAGAATATTCTACTCATAGGCACCCTTGATACCAAAGGGGATGAGCTTTTCTTTATAAAAGATCTCGTGGAGAAGGCCCATCATCGTCCGATCATCATGGACACAGGGGTTGGTGAGTCAAAATTCAAGCCGGATATTACGACGGAAGAGATACTGAGACACAGCGGAAAGAATATGGAGGAATTGACGGCTCTGCAGGACGGCGGAAAGATCATTCAATTCATGTCTCCGGCCGTCGAGGCCATGGTTCAAAAGCTCTACGATGAAGGTCAGATAGACGGTGCTGTAGCAATAGGCGGTGCCCAGGGATCGGCAATAGCCTCCGCCGGCTTGAAAACGTTGCCCGTGGGGTTTCCGAAGGCACTTGTCTCCACCAAGGCCGTGCAGGCCGGCATTAAAGGATTTACCGGGTCCAAAGATGTCGCCATCATACCGTCGGTGTGTGACATTGCAGGCCTGAACAGGATCACCCGAAAGATCCTGGCCAATGCTGTTGGTGCTGTTATCGGCATGGTCAACATTGATCTCCCGCCATATCCGGATAGACCTGCAGTAGTCCTCACCATGAACGGCACTGTCAACAATTGTTGCCTGCGTGTCAAACAGCTGCTTGAGAAAGACGGATACGAAGTGATTGTTTTTCATACAATCGGCGGCGGAAAGGCGTTGGAGAAGTGGATAGACGATATCAGCCCCGATATTGCATGCGTCATAGAACTCTCACTGGAAGAAATCGGCAACGAACTGTTTGGCGGTATGGCTTCAGCAGGCAAGGAGAGACTTGAAGCCGCAGGGAGGTTGGGGATTCCCCAGATCGTTACACTCGGTGCCGTTGATTTCATAAACTTTCTCGCCTGGGATACGGTTCCTGAAAAGTACCGGAATAGAAACCTCCATTGGCACACCCCGCAGGCCACGACGATGCGCATGGAAAAGGAGGAAATGGAAATTATAGCCAGGACTATTGCGGAAAAACTGAATAAGGCCAAAGGAAAAGTGGAGGTCATGATTCCTCTTGGGGGATTTTCTGCCTGGGACA
>JBMNCO010000124.1:0-6557 GCA_049366815.1 Desulfatiglandales bacterium
TACCGGCCATTGGCCAGCACCATAGCGCACAAGGGCGTCTCCTCAAAAAGGACCTGACCGCTGATGGTTACTCTGTCCGTGGTGTATCCAGTGCCTGCTGCCAGCAGAAACACTAAAAAGACACCACCCACTATCGTTAGTTTGTTCATTTCTTCGAACCCTCAGAATTCGGATTGGGTACAGAGAGAAAGGCGTACAATGAACGATAATGAAGTTTAAGCCCTTCGGAATAAAAATTCAAATATCATCTGAATGGTTCCCCAAGCAGGCAGGATCGGCCGGAAGCAATCCTATATGAATCCGGCCCTGTTCCCTGTCCTCTCCACCTATTCCTTGCTTGCTAAATTATTGCGGTTTTCGTAAAAGGTGTATAAGGAGGCTTTCACCAATCATGAAAGCGAAATGACGGCACCTGGAGCCGGGCGCAGCCTGAATGGCACAGCTTTCTGGTCATCCATGCGCTGAAAAACAAAGGTGAATTATGAATCTCATTTCATCTTCAACCGTAACAATTCAGCTGTCTGAAATGCCGAAGCCGGCGGCCCCGACCGTGGGGTCTTTCTTAAAACAGGAAAACGAAGAAGCCACATCGTTGTGGTACGTTTTTGGCAACGGATAGGGGTTTGAGTTGCCCCGGTATTATTCTCATGTTTGGAAATTTACAGATGGGCGGGAAGGAGCAAGCATAATATGCGCATGCAGCCGGTTCTCGTCACAGGTTCTACGGGGTATGTGGGCGGTAGATTGGTGCCGCAGCTTCTGTCTTCGGGGCACAGGGTGCGTGTTTTGGGCCGGTCTCTTGACAAGCTCCGGTCCCGTTCCTGGGCCTCTCACTCTCTGCTGGAAATGGCTCAGGCCGATGTGCTGGACCTGGAATCCCTGAAAAAGGCCTGCCAAGGATGCTGGGCCGTTTTCTACCTCGTTCACTCCATGAACTCCCGCCACAGGGACTTTGCCGAGGCCGACCGTAAGGCGGCGATCAATATGGCCAGGGCCGCAGGCGAAGCAGGGATGGCGCGGATCATCTACCTGGGCGGGCTCGGCGAGGAGACCGACGTCCTGAGCGAGCACCTCAAGTCCCGCACCGAGGTAGCCCGGATTCTGCAGGCCGGGAAGGTTCCCACCACTTTTCTGAGAGCCGCTATGATACTGGGCTCAGGCAGCGCCTCATTCGAGATCCTTCGCTACCTGGCGGAGCGTCTTCCGGTCATGATTACACCCCGGTGGGTCGGAAACCCCGTGCAGCCCATTGCCATTCGCAATGTGCTGAATTATCTCCAGGACTGCCTCGAGAACAAGGAAACCGTCGGCAAGACTTTCGACATCGGTGGTCCCGACGTGCTGACCTACCGGCGTCTTATGGAAATCTATGCGGAAGAGGCCGGTCTTGCAAGACGATGGATCATCCCGGTCCCTGTGCTCACACCTCGACTGAGTTCCCTCTGGATCCATCTGATAACACCTGTCCCCGCCTACATTGCCAGGCCTCTCACAGAGGGACTCCGAAATCCCGTCGTGTGCCGTGAAAACAGCATCAGATCGCTCATTCCTCAAGACTTGATCAGCTGCCGTGAAACCATTCGTCTCGCTCTGGGGCGTATCCACAACCAGTGCGTGGAGACCTGCTGGACGGATGCGGGACAAACTCCCTTTCCTGAATGGATCCACTGTGGGGATGCTTCCTACAGCGGAGGGGACATTATGGAATCCGGTTACCGGATTGTTTTGGACGCCTCTCCTGAGGAGGTGTGGAACCCCATTTCTAGGATCGGAGGCGAAACGGGCTGGTACTCGGCAAAGGCTCTGTGGTTCCTAAGAGGTGCGATCGATCGCTTGGTAGGGGGGATTGGTATGCGAAGGGGGCGCCGTGACCCTGTTGGGCTCCGTGCCGGAGACGCGGTGGACTTTTTCCGGGTCCTCGAGGTGGACGAGCCTCACCATCTGCTTCTTCTGGCTGAGATGAAATTTCCCGGTGAAGCCTCACTTGAATTTACACTCCACGCCATGAAGGAGGGCCGAACAGAGCTCCAGCAGTTGTCGCGATACGTGCCCAAGGGTCTCTTGGGGCTCCTCTACTGGTATGTTCTATATCCCTTTCATGAATGGGTTTACCGGGGGATGCTCAAGGGTATCGCCGGGGCGGTGGAAAAACCTATTTTGGAGGGGCCGGAGCGCTTCGCTCCCAGACGCCACCACGTCTGCCACTTTGATCCCAGGGCGTGATAATGTGAAATGTGCCGGAAATCAGCCCGCCACTTGGAGAAAGATGAGCTGAAAATTTCCTTTGGCTGCCGGTCGCCGATCTTTATCGCCCTGGAAGCATCATCGGTATCGATGCAGTTCTTGAGACCCTCTTCGCTGACTTTCCCGGGCTGCTCTGGATCCTCGACTTTATACACACACGCATTACTTATTCTAAGGATCTGCTTTTTCCCCAGGCATGTGGCGTTCGCAGATAACCTGCATGCCGATCAACGCCGTGGCAGGGGTCTCAAAGCGCAGGATGGCCTGCGCATATTTGGTGTCGAGCCGCTCAAGGCTGTCCTCTGTTCTGAAGTCGCGGGCACCGACATAGGGCGATATGGCCTCGACAATCCCTGATCCCACATCCCGCAATGTCTCTGCTTCGCGCACCGTGAAGCGGTCCCCGATTCGAACCCGCCCCAGCCAGAAGGTCTCAAGAAAAAGGCGCACTTGTTTTTCCGAGCAACCCAAAACCAAACGGGTGAAATCTTGAGGGGTCAGGAGTTCACCAACGCGCACGTCCATCTTGTAAACCATGCCGGCAATAGGAGACCTCAAGGTCAGCTTCATTATCTCGACGCGATGCAACTCGACCTCCGCCCGGCTTGTTGCAATCTGTTGCTCTTCCAGTTTTGCCTGCAATTCGAGGCGGCTCAGTTCGAATTCCGGCGCGACCCTTTCAGACACCAACTTCTTCTTGCGACGCAAATCGTCCAGGGTCAATTCCAGTCGCCGAAGGGCTTCCTCAAGTCTCGATTCCGCAACCCGCAGTGCCTGGCGTTCAATGTCGGCATCCAGAGTGCACAGGATTTGCCCCGCCTTCACAGGGGCTCCCTCCTTGACCAGGACCGCTGTGACACGTCGGGCCTGCAAAGGGCCGACAAACACTTCCCGTTCCAAGGGCTCTATCAGGCCGTAGACACGCACGGGCGCCTCATCAAGGGAAGGTGCCTTTCCGAATTCCGGAGGCGCGGCAGCTTTCCGCAAAGAAACAAGAATGTACATGCTCCCCCCGATTACGACAAGCAATACAAGGAGGGCCGCGACAAGGGTGCGAGCTTTCATTGGAGGTTTTCCTTTCCTGATTGATAGCTCTCACGGGTGTCGGAGACTATCCTGCCGTTTTCCAGCTTGATAAGACGATCGGCATAGGGAAAAACGCGCGCGTCGTGAGAAACGACCACCACGATTCGTCGGTCATCAACCGCTACGCGTTTTAGGATGCCCATGACCACTTGACCGCTCCCGGCATCCAGGGCCGAGGTCGGTTCATCGCAAAGCAGAATAGAAGGATTCTTGATGAGTGCCCGCGCGATAGAAACGCGTTGTTTCATGCCGCCGGAAAGCAGCCGCGGCTGCATTGCTGAAGTGCCTTGAAGGCCGAGGGATGCCAAAATATCTTCAGCCCTTGCACGGAGTGCATCGGGCGGACGTACACCCTGGACGCCGAATGCCAACAGGATGTTTTCCAAAACATTCAACCCCTCAATGAGCATAGGTTGCTGAAAGACGAAGCCATATTCCTTCAGACGTATGACTGCCGAGCGATTGTCGGACAGTGGGGTGATTTCCCTTTCTTCCAGAAACATGCGCCCTTCGGAGGGTTGCAGGACCAGGCCCATTATCGAAAGGAGGGTGGTTTTCCCGCTCCCCGATGGGCCTGCCAGCACCATCAATTCTCCGGGCGCGCATTCCAGGTCCGTAGGAAAAAGCACCCGGCGAATCTCACGTCCGTCAGAGAAGTCCCGCGCAATCCGTTGAAGTCTCAGCATGACCATGGCGGTTGCCCTCTGTAGTCAATGAAAAACCGAAGCCGGCTCTGCTTTCAGCGCAACGCGCAAGGCGATCAGCGATCCCAAGAGGCTTACGGCAAGGGTGACACCGGCCAGAATCGGCGGCACCTGGACAGGAAAGAAGCTTGGAATAGAGGAGCCGGCCGTTGCGTTCAGAAGGGCGGACAGTAAAAGAAAACCGATGAACAAACCGATTCCGGCGATGATCAGGGCTTCACTGATGACGACCACGGCTATATCTCGTCTCCGTCCGCCCATAGCGCGCATGACGGCGAAATCGCGCGAACGTCCCAAGACACTTGTGTACATGGTCAGCGAAATGATCACGACGCCGATCAGCACGGCAATGGCGGTGGAAAAGCCGAAACTTCCGCCAATGCCCGTGTTGGTGAAATAATAGGCGCGCGTCAGGCGCGAAAGCTCAGCCGCACTGTAGACCGAACACTCGGGGAGAATGGCGCGCATTCGATCAAGGGCGGCCCTCGGGTCAATGCCGGGCCTGAAACGAACCAGGATGGCGGAGTATCGCCCCGGTGCCGTTCGGGCGATTTCCTTGACCTTGTCCAGTGATGCGAAAACCAAAGTCCCCTGAAAACCGCGGGCACCGTCGGTCAAGGCTCCCACCCGGACGCGACGCCCTCCGATTTCGGTGACGGCTTCCAGCGCCGGGTTGCCGAGCTAGGCAAGGTCGAGGCGGTCAATGGTGACGGAGTCCAGATTGAGCAATGCACGTTCGTCCGCCTCCTCAAAGTCCCAAGGACCGCCGGCATTGCGAGGCCGCTTGATTCCCACCACGCGCACCGATTCAAAGGATCCATCCGGCGTTCGAAACAAACCGTTCCCGATCAGCATAGGTTCCGCCCAGGCAACCTCGCCGAGGCCGATGACGCGGTCAATGTAGCGGCCTGAAATCAGGTTTCCCGCGTCAACATTGCGCAAATTCGCACTGGTAATCCATGCGTCCGCTCCACTGTGATCCACCAGCACGGACATGTAGTTCAGAAGGCCGAAAAGTATGGAAAGTTGTTGACCCACAAGAAAGACAATGGCCACCACCCCCAGCAGGGCACCGGCCGTGGAGGAACGATCGTGCACAACCATACGAAAAGCGGTGAGACTACGCACGGGAAAGAACTCCTTGTTCCGCCCGACGATGGGCTTCATCAAAATCCTGAATCACACAGGCGCCGACCTCTTCCAGCAAGGCTCGGCCCGGCTCGGCACCCCGGCCCCCAATGAAAATCGGAGAGCGCGGGAGGACCTCTTTCAGGAGCCGGACCAAATCGAGCGCCACGGCAAGGCGTGACAGCATGGCCAAGGAAAGAAATATCGTGTCGGGCCTGAGTGCCGAGGCGGCCTTTCCGATCTCTTTGGCAGGCAAGCTGCGCCCCAGCGAACGCACCTGCCAGCCACGCAATTCAAGAAAGGTGCCGAGGGCCAGCGGCAGGGTTTGGTGCTCGTCAAAAGGAACGCAGGAGACCAGCGCTGTGCGGTCCTTTGGGCCTACCGGCGGCGAAAGCGCTGATAAGCCCAGGATCAACCTTTGAACCGTTTCCGTAGCCAGATGCTCTTCGAAGATGGCCAATTCATTCAACTCCCAGCGCCGGCCGACTTCCGTCATGGCCGGAAGCAGCATGCCTACGATGACCTCGTGAGCCGGCATCCCGGCAGTCATACGAGTTCGCAACAGGTCACGTGCCCCCGGGTGATCGCCCATGATCAGGCGGTCGACCAGCACGCTGATATGAGGTGCCGGGGGGGTGCCGCGCCGGCTATCGGCCTCTTGAAAAATACCTGCAAGGTTTGCCCTCAGCTCCTGCAGAGGTCTGGCCAGGATATTACATTCCGGGGGTTTGATAAGTCCCTGGACGGCGACAATCCAACTGTCAAGGAGCAAGGAAAGGGCATCCTCTCCCGGGCCCCGTGACTTCAATGCCGAGGCGTACCAGGCGGCTTCTCGGCCAAGGGCCTCTGTAAGGTTGTAGTGGTAAACCACCCGTAGGAGGGCACCGAATTCACGCACAAGCTCCAGCAATTCCGACTGCAACCCTTCGAGATCTTCACGCCGGTGGAACTCCCATTCAACTTCGAGACGCTCCTGGACAAGCGCGGTCAACCGAGCAAAATGGTGCTCGAAGGCGGCAACTGCTGGGGTGGTCGGGTCATTCATCCGGTAGTACCCCTTGTCGGCTCACAAAATATACATGGTCACAAACCACAATCACTTTCCATCCAGAAATACCTGATTTCTGGATGGAGCGGTCTGCTATCGGCATTCAGCGCTCAGCCTAATGCCTTGTCTTTGCATAGCTTTTGCTGATAGCTGATCGCTGAGGGCTGTTAGCCCGAATCCGGGAATGCTCATTTCCGGATGGGCACTAATTAATCGCGGTAACCCCCCGGTTTTTTGGGGGGAGACTCTCAGCGTTTGACAATTACGCGGATACATAAAAGCCTCCCATGCGTGAACCGCACAGAGCGACTGTCAGCAAGGAGGCTTTAAATGAAAGATATAAGGAG
>JBMNCO010000125.1:0-11067 GCA_049366815.1 Desulfatiglandales bacterium
TGTTGGTACGGGCTGCGAAAATCTCTCACATCCCGCATGTTCGAAGAGAATTCTATTAGATACTACAGCCTACAAAATGGGGGAGGGTGAAACATCATGCGAACGAACATCGTGCACATCGGGGCCGGCGAACTCAGTTATGAGATAAGAAATATCGTTCGGGTGGCCGGAGAACTTCGAAAACTGGGTGTCGAAATAAACCAGGAGAATATCGGAGATCCCGTGGCCAAGGGTGAGGCTGTGCCTGGATGGATGAAGGGAATAGTGGCCGACCTGGCGCTGGAGGATGAGACATACGGTTACTGTCCCACCCAGGGCATCCTTGAGACAAGGGAGTTCCTGGCGGCCCTGACCAATGGTGTCGGTGGTGTCCGGATCACCCCGGATGATATCATTTTCTTCAACGGTCTGGGAGAGGCCATATCCAAGATCTACGGACTTCTGCGTTCCACGGCGCGGGTCATCACCCCGTCCCCTACCTACACGACGCATTCCTCGTCCGAGGCAAGCCACGCCGGGTTGCCCCCGGTGACCTATCCCCTCGATCCCAATGATCACTGGCATCCGGACCTCCGGGAATTGCGCAGAAGGGTGAAATACAATCCCTCGGTGGCGGGGCTGTTGATCATCAATCCCGACAACCCGACGGGCGCCGTCTTTCCGGAGGATGTGGTGCGGGAGATGGTGTCCATTGCCAGGGAATTCGATCTCTTTATCATCGCTGACGAGATCTATCAGAATTTGGTCTTCAACGGTGAAAAGACGAAGCCACTGGCCGCCGTAATAGGCGATGTGCCGGGGCTCTCCATGAAAGGCATTTCCAAGGAGTTCCCCTGGCCGGGGGGGCGGTGCGGATGGATCGAAATCTACAACGCGGACAGGGACCCTCATTTTGCCAAGTACGCCCAGAGCATACTCAATGCAAAGATGGTCGAGGTCTGTTCGACGACCCTTCCCCAAAGGGCCATCCCCAGAATTATTCAGCACCCGGAATATCAGGGCTATGTGGACAGCAGGCGGTGGCGTTATGAGAAATTTTCTCAGATTGCATGGAAGGGTTTCCGAAAAATTCCCGGCGTGATTGTCAACAGGACAAATGGCGCCTTTTACGTGACGGTGGTCTTTCAAAAGGGCCGTTTGAATCTCCGCCAGACCCTTCCCATTGCCGACCCCAAGGTGAGAAGTCTGGCGGAGCAACTCACGTCAGACCCTGAAATGCGGCCTGACAAACGGTTTGTATACTACCTGCTGGCAGCGACCGGAATCTGTGTGGTACCCCTGACTTCCTTCAGCACGGAACTGGAGGGATTTCGAATGACCCTGCTGGAACCCCATGAGGCCCGATTTCGAAGGACGATCCGGACCATTTCTGATTCCATAGAGACCTATCTGGTATCCGCCGAGGGGGGGTATCAGCCCGATACCTTGGAATGCGTCGCCTCCTGAAGGTCTGAAGAATTGGAGAAACCCGAGTGTTTCGTCGGGATTCAGTGGAGGGGGTGGATTCAAAATGGGAGAGATCAGGAGCACACTGGATATCATCATGGAAAAGACCAAGGGCCTTACCATGAGTTATGAGGAAAAGAGGGCCTTGAGGGAACGGGAAATTTCAGGGCGGATCAAAGGGCTGGTGCAGCGTTACAGGGACGGCCTTCTGGACCTGGAACGGCTCAAGGTTGAGATGGCGCATTTACAGGAAAGGGACAAGGAAGCGGCCGACCGTTTGATCCGCGAGGAACTGTTTATACGCCTTGAACCGGAAAATGAAAATGACGGATTGCTCAGGGCCCTGGAAGAGATCTTAAAGATAGATGCGGAACCGATCCGACAGAGGCTTTCAGATTTGAAAGCCGAACTGGAAGAAGACCGGTCGGCTTACGAGAAGGTCCTCCTGGAACGTCTAAGAAAGCGGGGTATATCCGGTTCAGCGGTCATGCCCAATGTGGCCGCAGACGGAGACTGGCAGGCCCTGGTTTCACGAAAAACCCAAACAGCCAGGGAAGACTCGGCCGCGATCCTGAATGGGTTATCCCCGAGGTCTGGGAAGGGTCCTGCCCACGCCGGCGTAGATGAAACCTGAACCCGGGATCATGCCTTCAGCACGCGAGATACCGGGGGTACAAGCGCTTCCAATCGCCTTTTTGGCAAGGGTGTCAAAGGGCGCTTTTGCGGTGAGGCCCTCTCTCTGTGGGAAGCCCGCTCTCGACCCACCGGGTATAGCCGTTGTCAAGGATCCGGACGTTCTGGAAACCCATCTCGAGAAGGGCAGCTGCGAGCCGTTCCGCCAGGATGCATTTTTCGCCGTCGCAATAGGTAATGAGGACCGTGTCCTGGGGAACATCCGCCAGGACGTCGAAGGCCGACTGCTCCGCCGCCCCCAGGGGGAGATTGCGGGCCGCCTCCAGGCGACCCTTTTCGAAGGCCCTGGGAGACCGGGCATCCAGAAAGACGGCCCTTTTTTCAAAAAAGAGGCGATGTGCCTCTTCCAGAGAGATGCTCAGACCTGTTCCCCCAGGATTCCCTTTGCTCGAATTCCCTGGAGCCGCCGGCCTCAGAATGGCCAGCGTGTCCGGGCGGAGGTGATTGATCAGGAGCGCTACGGTCGCGGCAAGCAGGATAAGGCCCCAACTCTGGGCCAGCATGCGTAACCCCGGCTTTCTTCGATGTGATCCCACTATCCCCCTCACCTTTTCACGATTTCATTAACTTTGCCCAGATCCAGATGGTGATCTCGGGTTTTTCTGTATAATTGGTGCGGAGTTTGAGAAATCCGCGGTAATTTTCCGAAGGTCCGGGTATGTTTTCAAATCGAAGCCTGTATTTTCTTCCTTTTTCGAGTTCCTCCAGCCGGTAGGTCACTTTGCCCTCGAGACTGAATTGAATGGGCCTGAGGCTGAGAGGTTTTTCCATCTCGGTCTGTATTTCCACTTCCTCGGACAGGACCTCGTCTCCTCTGCCGTGGAAGCTCACGAAGTTTTTGGACAGGGTGATCACAGGCTTGACTAGGGCCTCGAGGGTGAGGATGACCTGCGGCCGTTCGGGATCGTTGGTGGACACGATCGCGTTTTCACGCATGGGTCCCAGCAGGCCCTTTGTGTCGATCAGGAGTTTGATTTTTCCTTCGCCGCCGGGGGGCGTGACACTGTCAAAGAAGGCGACGGTACATCCGCAACCCGGGTCGACCTGTTTGATTTCGAGGGGCTGGTCTCCCTGGTTGGAAAAGGTGTATTCGCGCTCAATGCTCTGCCCCTCTCTCACCTCGATCTCCTCGAAGGCGGATTCCTTCAGGATCATCCGGGGGCCGACGGGTTCTTCAGCCAAGGCCTGAAGCCCCCAGAAAAGCAACACAATAAGGGGTAGGGTTCCTGCGAACCTTCCCATGAGTGCACGGTGTGACGTCATTTTTTCTCTCCTATTTTTTGCCGGCGTTTTGCACTTCGCTGCCGAGAGCGAGCAGTCCCGCTTTGCCGTCAAGAACGGGCTTCAGCCTGGCAACCTGCTCCAGGAAAGGGCCAAGAAACCGGTCAGGCAGAGGCTTGCCGGCGGGGAACTCCTCTTTCAGAAAGTTTACCAGTCTGCCGTTTTTAAAGAGCCGCAGGTCCACATGGGGGCCGGTCGCCAGCCCCGTACTGCCGACATAGCCGATCGTTTGGCCCTCCTCGACCGAGGCCCCTTTCCTGATCCCTGGTGCGAAACGCGACATGTGGAGATACTCGGTCTCATAAGGGGAGCCGTGCCGGATTCGAACGTATTTTCCCCTGCTGGAGTCATATCCGAGGCCGGCCACAACACCCTGCGCGACGCTCATGATAGGGGTGCCCCTGGGAGCGGCGAAGTCTGTGCCCAGATGTGCCCTGTAGGTTTTCAACACCGGGTGCAAGCGGTTCCTGGAAAAGTGCGAGGTGATGCGCCCATACTGGACCGGTGATTTGAGGAAACGCCTGCGCAGGTTGTTCCCCTGCTCGTCATAATAGCCCCGGATGTCTTCCTGCTCAAATTGGAAGGCGTAGAAATCCTTTTCACCGTGGGTGATGCTGGCGGCCCGGACTCCGGAAAGGGTCACAGGCCTCCCTTCAACAAGGGCTTCGTCGAATAGGACGGCGTAACGGTCCCCCTTCTGCAGGCGGTAAAAGTCGACCACCCAGGCGAAAATGCCGTGGATCTTGAGAGAGAGTTCCTTTCCGTAGTTATGGGATGAGAGACTCTGCCACAAGGAACCGGCGATCGTGCCCTCGTGGATCATCGTCTTTCTGGTTTCCGGTTTTTTGTCCCTGTATGCGCTCACGTCCTCTCCGAGATCCAGGACCAGGTAATCCAGGGGGGTCAGTTCGTAAACAAAAAAGCGGGCAGGGCCGTCCTCGCCTTCCCTGTAGCAGGCAAAAGGATTGCCGGACTGCATCTTCCGTGGATTGAATACATTACGGACCTCCCTGACGGCCTCAGTCACGCGGGAGGCCGGGACGCCGTGCCTTTGCAGCAGTGTGCCGAGGGTGTCTCCGGGTCTGACCTTTCCCAACTGGACATCCAGTCCGGTCGTGTCGATGCCATAGGGTGACGATCCGGCTTTGCTTTTTGTATCTGTTGCCCGGTTGGCGGAAAACGCGGCCTGTGCCGGGCACATCGACCAGGTACAGACGAGAAAGAGTACGACCGGGAGATAGTTGTATCGGTCAAACCGCAAGAGATTTTTCAGAAGGCCTGTCTTTCCTTGCATCACACTCCTTTCCGAGTTTGTGCCGGCGGGAGCCGGTTTTCATCCGAGTACGCTGTCCGTAAATTCGCTGTATGAGTTTAGCCGTTTGAAAGATCCCGGCAATTCGGGCCACAGGAGTCTCTTTTTAAAAACGAAGGCCCATGGAAAAGACTGACATGTCCGGGGCAGCGAAAGCAGACACCGGTCTGTCATGTCATTTTCCGCGACCCAAGCGAGGAGTATAAACACAGAACCACCGGGGGTCAATACGTTAAAGAACCTTTTGAAAAACCGTCGGGGCACCCTGCCAAGTACAGCCACGCGGCGGACCGTCACACCCGGCGCTCTTTCTGCGCCGCCGCCTCCCTATGGAAAAGGTCTCACCCTCGCGCCGCAGGCGACGCACGTGAAGGCCATTCCCCGCGCTGCAGGGCCCGGATGTATATTGACATTTCAGGAAACCGCGTGGATGATAACAGGCGCATCCCCAACCGGAACGGAGATGAAAAGAAACGGCCGGTGCACAAATATCCAAGCTGTCCGCCGGGGGCAGCATCCAGGGAGGAAAAGGGACCTTGAGCCTTCAATCCCTTCAGCGTTCGGCCCGGGATGGACCATCGCTGTGCATGGCCGGAACAGGCAGAGGAAACCATGAAAAGACTGGAAAGCTTTCAAAGAAAATACCTGAGGGGACTGGCCCACGGCCTGAAGCCCGTTGTCATCATCGGGCAGAAGGGCTTGACCCCGAGCGTCCTGCAATCCACCGAAGGAGCCCTTGATCGGCATGAGCTTATCAAGGTGAAATTTATCGATTTTAAGGAAAAGGATGATAAGGCGGAGATCGCGGACACGATTGAAAAGGAGACCGGTTCGCAACTGGTGGGGACGATCGGCCATACGGCCGTTTTCTACCGTCGACAAAAGGATCCCGAGAAGCAAAAGATCATAGTGCCTGAAAGGGAGGCCTGATGGAACTCAGGAAGTGCTTTGATATCCTCGAGGTGCGTCAGAACGGCACGATGGAGGAGGTCAGGCAGGCCTACAAAGATCTTGTCAAGGTCTGGCATCCGGATCGATTCGCCGAAGACCCCAGGCTGAGGGCGCGCGCTGAAAAGAGGCTCAAGGAGATCAACACGGCCTATGAGACCGTCAGGGCCTTCCTCTTATCGTGCCGACACCGCTCGTCGGGTCAATCCGACGCCCCGGAGGGAGGGAAGGCAGGTTTCGGGGACGGCGGCGAAGAGGGTGGAGAGCATCGACGCGGGGCGGATGTTCAGGACAAGACGGAGGCCGCCTTTGAGGCAGGGACATTTATGGTCCTGAATACATGGGCCAACGTTTCAACAGCCCTTCGTCGCATGGTCAGGGAAGCGGTCCGAACAGGGGATGAAAGAAAAAAATCGGGGGATTCCGCAAAAAAATCAGGATGAGGCCGGGTCCTTCCGCCTTGTCGCGCTGAATATCTTTTCCACCAACTCATGCAGATCATAGGGTTTTGTCAGGTAATCGAAGGCCCCGGCTTCAAGGCCTTCCTGGGCCGCCCGCCGGGAGCCGTGCCCGGTCAGCATGATAACCGGCATGAGCGGGTCGATGATCTTGAGGATCTTGAGCACTTCGATGCCGTTGATATCGCCCATCTTGAGGTCCAGAACCGCGACATCAAAGTGATGATCTCTCAGCGCATGAATCCCTTCCTTGCCACTGTAGGCCTTGGTCGTCAAGATGTTTCGTTTGGCCAGCCTTTTAGAAAGCACGTTCACGAATTCCTGCTCATCATCGATCAGCAGGAGGTTAATGGGGGCGGGCTTTTTGGCTTCTTGTGTCATGCCGCACCTATCAGGCTTTTCTGGAGGTGATTTCCTTCATCCGGGCCTGCAAGATCTTTTCCTCGTGTCGCCGCTTTTTGTTGGCGGCTTCCTTTACCTTGGAGACGAGCAGGTCAATATCGCAGGGTTTCATCAGGTAGTCAAAGGCCCCCTGTTTCATGCCCTCGATTCCCGACTCAACCGTAGCATGCCCGGTAAGCATAATGACTTCGACAAGGGCGTATTTCATCTTGATCTGCTTCAGGGTCTCGATGCCGTCCATACCGGGCATCTTGACATCCAGGATGATGACTTCAATATTCGAATTCCCGCCGAGCAATTCAAGGGCTTCCGGGCCGCTGAAGGCCTGAATGACTTCTATATTGCGCCTTGCCAGACGTTTGGTCATGGTCTGCACAAAAGGAACTTCATCGTCCACCAGCATAATGGTTGCCACGGACATGGGCTATCCTCCTTTATCGGTGTGAATATGGCACCCGGGGCCAATGATCAGGAACAATCCGGCCGAGGCATATTTGAATGGGTTTTGCGATTCAGTAACTGTTCAGGTTGTTTAGACTGTAGGCTAAATGCCTACAGCCTATCCAGCTGAGTAGTTACGCGATTCCCTGGAACGGCTGCTCCTAATCTTGAAACGCATGCCGGACCTTCCTGCTTATGGCCCTGATTGCCACAGAATCAGTTTACCAGTTCAGACTGACGATTGCAAAACATGCCACCCGCTAGGTCTCCTTGGATTCTGTCGTCGTGCCGGGTATGGGGAGTTGAATCTGAAAGCGGGTGCCTCTTCCAACCTCGCTGCTGACCTTTATCTGTCCATTCATTTTTGTGATAATCCCGTAACAGATGGACAGGCCCAGGCCGGTCCCCTGACCCACCGGTTTGGTCGTGAAGAAGGGATCAAAGATCCTTTCCAGAACCGGTGCGGGTATCCCGGGTCCCGTATCCGCTATTTCGATCACGATGTTTCCGTCCTGGTCAAAGGTGGTGATGTCGATGGTGCCGCCCGTCTTTTCCATCTCGTAAAGGGCGTTGTTGATGAGATTGAGAAAGACCTGATTCATCTCGGTCTCAGAGGCCGGTATCTCGGGCAGGTTTTCCTGTAGTCGTTTCCGGATCTCTATGTTCGCGAATTTGGCTCTTTGAGAGGACAGATTGTAGACGTCTTCGATGACCTGATTGATCTGGAGGTCCTTGATCTTGGAATCCGTTCCCCTTGAAAAGCTCAACAGCTTTTGGGTGATGTCTTTGCACCGCTTACCCTGCAGATTGATTTGTTTGAGGGACCGCTTGATTTCCTCCAGGTCCAGCGTGTCGGAGGAATCCCCCTCCAAAACCAGGTCTTCTATCCATCCCGCTTCCTCGACCATGATGGCGACGGGATTGTTGATCTCGTGTGCGACTCCGGCGGCCAACTCACCGACGGAGGCCAGTTTCCCGGTTTCAATGACCTGCCTGTTCATGATCTCTTTCTCAGAATCAGCCGTAACGATTCGACTGACCATTCTGATGGAAAGCAGGATCGCCATGGTGACGATGCAAACTCCTCCCAGGAAGAAAATGATCACGGATATCTTTTCAGCCCGGTGCAGGTCAGAGAAGGCATCCTCTGTCTCCTGTTTATAGACCAAGACCCAGTCGCGCTCCTTGAGCAAGGCCGTCACAAAAATGCTCTTTTTCCCCTCATCATCGGGACGTTCTTCAATGTTTGTCATTAGGGGGCTTTCTTCGTCGCAACTGAAGAATCCGCCGTAACAACCCTCCCGCAGGCTGATGCTTTGAAGCGGGGTTGTCTGGGGCTTGCCGTCCCGATTCAGGATAAAGGCGAATCCGGATCTCCCGAGCCTGATATTATTGACAAGGTTATTAAAGGCGACAAAGTCGATGGTCGCCCTGAGCAGCCAGGGTTCCCCTTGGTGGTAATTTTTCACGGCCACAATAAAATGGGGGAGGCCGCGGAGTCCGAGGAATACGTCACTGATCACGTATTCATCCGCCAGGGCCTTTTGGAACCACTGCGCGTCGGAATAATGGGCCTTCCCCAGCTTGAATGGGCCGGCGTAGGATACCTGACTCCCCTGGGCGGTCACCACGCCCAGATCGACAAAAACCGGACCATATTCCTTCTGGAGGGTATAAAGCCTTTCCATGAGGAACGCGTCATTGCTCAGTTTCTCGTAGCCGAAGCTTTTTGACAGATAGCGGATATCGGCAAGCCTTGAACTCAGAAAGCCGTTGATCTGCTGCTCGTGTTTGATGACCAATTCCGAAAGGTGCGCGTAGACGCGTTTCCGGTATGAATTCCAGAATTGATAGTATATGGTCACACTGACAAGGAATACGGGGATAAAGGATACGATGATAATAGTGAGAAACATATTCCGGACCAGGGAGCGGTAATAGGGCACATGGGCCAGTTTGTGTCGTAACATGATCTTTTTCCTTTGGATGGAAATTTGTTATGTCCCCGCATCTTGACCAGGATGGCAGTCTAAATTGAACAAGGGACCCTTAAAGGCCTCAGTACGCTCCAAGAGGAGCCATCGCCCCTGATATGTCCTGCAATCCTGCCTCCCTTTTCAGCCGCTCGTAGTAATCGGCATACCCATCAGGGGCCACAGGACAAAGACGGCGAATCCGACCACGAGCATGAGGAGTATGCTCGCCGGAATGCCGTAAAGGAAAAATTCACCGGTTGTAAACTGCTTCGATTCGTATGCGATGGCATTGGGCGCGGCCCCCACGAGAAGAAGAAAGGGCATGCCGGCCGTTACGAGTGAAGAAAAGAGGATGACCTCTCCAGCCACACTGAGGTACGGGGCGATCACGAGGGCCACGGGCAGGGCGATGGCGATGGCCGCCACATTCATGATAAAATTGGTCATCATCATGACAAAGAAGGCGATACTCATGACAAAGACAAACCAGTTGGATTCCTTGAAGATAGTCAACCAGTTTACCGCCAGCCATTCGGCCGCACCGGTTTCCCAAAGACAGAAACCGATACTCATGGCCCCGGCAAAGAGGAGGACGATATTCCAGGAGATCTCTTCAAGATCGTCAATATCCATGATGCCTGTGACAAAAAACATGATCGTTGAGATCAGAATAATGGCTGACTTGTCTATGGGCTCGAGAGCGGGGATAAATTGCCGCAGGGACATGACGATGATACAGGAAAAGACAATCACCGCGGCGATGACCTCCTTTCTTGTAATCGGCCCCAGGTCTGAATTCAATTGCCTGGCCCTGTCCCTGAGGCCGGGAATGCTCTTTTTTTCGGGCCTTAAAAAGACCATGAAAAAGATCCAAAGCAGGAAGGTCATCAGCCATCCCACAGGAAACATGTAGTAGCTCAACTGAAAGAATCCGATGTCCTTTGCCGCGATGTCCTTGAAGAACCCCAGTGCCACGGCTCCCCTCGCCGCTCCCAGCAATGTGACAATGCTTCCGGCACCGGCCACATAGGCCATGCCCATAAAAAGGGCCTTGCCGAAATTTGTCTTTTTGTTGCCCTCTCCATAAAGGACATAGATGGAGACCAGGAGGGGATAGAGTGTGGCCGCCACGGCCGTATGGGCCATGATGTGGGAAAGGGCGGATGTCACCAGGAAACAGCCGAGGCAAATCATGCTGGTCCTTTCACCGACCACCGCAAGCATCTTGTAGGCCAGCCGCCTCGTCAGGCCTGTCTTGGTAAAGGCAAGACCGATTACAACAGAGGCAAATATAAACATGACCGAAGGATCCATGAAATCCTTGAAGGCCACTTTTGCCGGGCGTATCAAGAAGAGGGCCTGGAGAACGCCGATGGCAAGGCTGGTGACGCCGATGGGTACGACCTCGAACACCCACCAGGTACCGGCCAACAGGAATACAGCGAGTGCCCCTTTGGCTTCTCTGGTCAAGGGAAAGTGCTTTCCCACGGGGTCAACGGCGTCAGGCCAGGGCGGTGCCCAATAGACGACGGCAAACAACAACACGCCGATCATTAGAAAGACAACCTTTTTCCAGTTGACGCCGTCATGTGGCGCAAAATCCATGTCCTGGTCCCTCATTCGTCCCCCCTTATCTCTCTGAGCGAATGGGATAATTCATAAGAAGGCCCGCAGCATGGAAGGCGGCCGACAGGACGCCCTGCAGAATTGGAATTAAAGCAAGGGCCGGGCCAAAAAATAAATATAGAAAATACAAATGGTTGGAATTATGAAGAGCGGCCTTTCTGTTCGTCAAGGCCGATTTACCGGCCAAGATTGTAACTGTTCAGGTTGGTTAGGCTGTAGGCTGAAGGCTGTTAGATTCCATCCAGTAATACATGATTTCTGAATGGTGCGGTCTGCTATCGGCATTCAGCACTCAGCCTCATGCCTTGTCTTTGCATAGCTTTTGCTGACAGCTGATCGCTGATCGCTGATAGCTGAAGGCTGAAGGCTGTTATCGCGAATCCGGGAATGCTCATTTCCGGATCTGCATCAGCCAATTCAAACGCTCTCAGTTTCCTATGATCACGCATGTTCCCTTCCTGCGACACCTCACAGCCTAAATGCC
>JBMNCO010000126.1:0-8465 GCA_049366815.1 Desulfatiglandales bacterium
TAAGAAAGGGTGCATGATTTCCACACAGTTATTGGAAAGGGCTAAATTCATACGATTGTTCATATTTCACGACGAATACTAAGGGGCCGTCGTCCTCTTCTGATCCTTGTGCAGGCGATTTCGATCGATTTCTCTATCGGGCATCGGGAACCCAAGGAGATATGGCGCATATCGGCACATTGCTGATGGCGTCATTGATGCTCGTCATGCATATTCGGTCTTGGATGAACTTAACAGGGCATACTTTTCGATAAAAATATATGCATTAAATAAATCATTTGACATTTAAAAAATATGTTCTATTCTCAGATTTATCATAAAGAGCCCGGCTCTGTGTTCTGGGGGGTTTTATCCTAAGGTATTTTCATGCCAGAGTGACAACCTCAGGAGTATAACCACTATAAAATATGATGAAAGGAGATCGGCACGATGGCAGAAGGTATCGTCAAATGGTTTAATGATCGCAAAGGATTTGGTTTCATTCAGAGGAATGACGGCGAGGATGTTTTTGTACATCACAGCGCAATCGCGGGGAGCGGATTCAAATCCCTGACCGAAGGGGATCGCGTCAGTTTTGAAGTTGAAAAAGGGCCCAAAGGGTTTTCCGCCATAAATGTCGTAAGGCTGTAACGGCAAACATGACCCAACAAGGGCATCCCGGCTTGAATTTCCCGGGGTGCCCTTTCTTGTTTATAAATCCCGCCCACTGCGTCCAGAAGCCTGTTTTCTGAGGAATTTCCTGTCAGGCTTGGATCGCGCCCTTCATCCACGGTGTAAAATGCATTGATGACCGGTCAAGCGCGTGCTTGAAGAGAACCGACGGTTCCAGACTGGCCTCTGCCAGTGCCACCAGATGCCTGTGATGTGTAAAGAAGATGACTTGGGTTTGTGCCGCCAGCTTTTCAAGGATCTGGAGGGCGGCCACGGCACGCTCGTTGTCAAATCGTATCAGGATATCATCGACCACAAAGGGGAGGGGTTCGTTTTTCTGCAGATAGTCCTCGAGACTTGCCAGTCGCAGGGCCAGGTAGAGCTGATCGGC
Organism: Desulfatiglandales bacterium; assembly: GCA_049366815.1. Lineage (GTDB taxonomy): Bacteria > Desulfobacterota > DSM-4660 > Desulfatiglandales > HGW-15 > CAYNYM01. The sequence continues at coordinate 1,043 of JBMNCO010000126.1, forward strand.
CGTACCATCGCTCATCCCGGAGGTTCCGACAATTTCCTTTCCCCCATTGCGCACGCCGACCAGCACGGCCTCGCCCTGATCATTGTATTCAACCCTGAGGCCCTCAAAAGAGCCCAGGGTCAACCGGGCGAAGATTTCGTCGGCCCGCTTCAGGATCGGATCCTGATGCTTCTCGCGGTATCTTTCAATGGCACGACTCAAAACCGCAGAGGCCATCTGCAGACGAACATACTGTGCCACATCGCTTTCAAGTCGAGCCAGCATGTTCTGCCCTTCTTCCTCCAGATCGGCCGCCCTGGCGCCCCCGTCCATTTTGCCAAGCTGGGTCCTCTGGCTTCCAATGGCCTGATCAAGCTCTGATTTTTCCAGTTCGAGCTGCGCAATGTCTTCCTTTAACAGGGAAATCCGATGATCGATACCGTCGGGATCAACCTCCAGGACCTCGCCCACGAATTTCTCAATCGTAGCGCCGCCGCTCAGTTTGAGCAGTCGCCCATCGAGATCCTTTATTTCCCTTTCCATACTTCGCCGGCGATCTGACCGGGCCTCCGCCCCGGCAAGTTCCTCATAATTGCTGCAGCCGGCCTCCTCACACATGGCAGCAAGCTGCGACAGGATTTGGGCGACCTTTTCCTCCGCCCTTGACAGGGTCTCTTTTTCTTTCAAAAGGAGCGTTTTCAGCCCCTTCTGCCGAGTCTTCAACTCCCGTGCCCGGGTGAGTCTGGCATAAAATTCCTCAATCGTCTGTTCAAGGGGACGATCCTTCATATCGGCACAAATGCCCTCGGCCAGCTGATCCACTCGATTCAGAAACCCTTCGGCGTCCCTATCGATCCCCTGGATCCGCTTTCTCAGGATCTCCACCTCCTTGAGTTTATCCAGAAGGCTCTTCAAGTCTTCCATGACGGCGTCTGCCTGGGCAGGACTGGCTTCCTCGCCGAGTTGAAGGACCTGGACCGCTTCGGCCCACTGAATTCGCCAGGCCGCAATCTCCCTTTCGGTTTCCTCTGCGCGTTGTCGCGCTTCCTGCAGTTCACGCAGGCGCTGGGCCCTCTCATGGATCAGCCTTTTCAGCTCCGTCTCAGTATCCTCGTGGCCTTCGATCACCTGCCGTCCCCGTGCAATACAGTCTGAAAGGGTTTCATCCTCACCCGGGGCCTCACCGAGGTCTTTCAGGGCCTTTGATAACTCTTCCAGGGAGGCTTCAATCCGTTCTTTAAGGGCCTTCGCTCTTGCACTGCGTTTCGCCATCCTGGAGGTCTCTTCAGCAACGGCCATGAGGTTCTGGGTCCAAGCTCGCATCTCCCTCGGGGATGTGGGTGTGACCTGCACAGTCTCCCACAGGCCGGACCATTCCTCCTCCAGGGCCGAGAGGTCGTTACGAGCCGTGTCGAGCCCTGATTGCAACCCGTCCCGTTCAATCATACGCGTATTGCGTTCCGACAGGAGGCCGGCCTGCTTTGCCACACGGTCCGCTTCCCGCCTGAGGCGATCCGCCAGTTCATCGGCCCCCCTGACGCTGACTTCATACGCGTCGGCCAGGGATTCCCCGGGATGGCATGCCCTCACAAAGGCATCCCGTTGAGGAGAAGACTCCTCCCCCTCCTGCCAGGCCTGACGTACCAACCGCCAGCCCGTTTCCCTCAGAGCCCTGGCCTGCAGGAGATCCCTCTCGGTCGGGACCTCCTGCTCAAGACGCAATTTTTCGATCCGGCCCTCGATTTCCAGAAGCCCCTTTTCCTGCTTTCGAAGCTCCCTGAGTATTCTTTCCACCTCGCCCCGGGCATCGGACAGCCGCAGCTCAAAGCGGTCGATGGTCTCGAGGGACGGTAGAGGGAGTGTTTCAAGGTCCTCAAGGGTACCGGACCAGAGTCTCTGTCGTCCGAGGGCGGTCTCGCCTCTTTTCCTGGCGACCTGTATGTCCATGTATTCGGAGTAAAACTGTTCTTCAAGTGCCCCGTGGATTTCCGCCTTTTTGAGGACACGGCGCAGTTCACGAACATCCCGGGGGGCATCAATTTTTGCGATACGCAATTCGAGATCATCCCTGTAACCCGTCAGCCGGCCGATGTCCTTACGGGCATTTTCAAGACGTTCCATCAGCCGTTCATACAGGGCGCCCAGTTCCCTGATTCGCACCGTCCGTCCCTTCTCCAGCCGAAGTGCATCGGCGTCGGCGAGGCTCAGGCCCTTTTTGAGCCCGGCCAGAATCTCGTTTGCGTCTGATTCAAGAATGTTTTTTCGATTCTCGAGCTGTGCTCGATCCTTCAAGGCCTTCTGGTGACTGCCCAAATCCCTGTGGAATTTTTCAATGAGGACGGCCTGCTCCAAGATGGATTCAGGGACATCCAGGGAAGAGAGTTCCCTTTCCAGGGCATTGATGCCCTGTTGAGCCCTAACCTTTTCCGTCTCTCCGATCTTGAGATTTGTAAGCAGCTCGCGCCTTTGCTCACCGAATTCCGGAGGGAGAAGAACGGCATGGGCACAGTCTTCAAGTTCTTCCAAAACCTCTTTCCGCCGCGCCACAGCGGGCAGGGCTTCCTCGACCCTCTTCAGCCGGTGCAGTTCCCTTTCTTTCTGGGACAGAGCCAGATCTACAGAGGCCTTACGTTCCAGGGCCTCCCGCAGCATCTGATCATGACGATCCCATTCACGCCCCGGGAGTTGGGCCTCCCGAAGGGACCTGCGGTTCTCTTTGTAACGTGCGAGGGTCTCATTGATCCGCCGTGTTGATGCGGAGGGTCTGAACAGAAGATCCGCCTCTGACTGGAGTTGTCTCTGGACCTGAAGAACATCCGCAATCCCGGAACCGGCCGAAAAGAGGATCCGGCCGATATGGCCGGCCCCCTCCACGATCTCCTTTCCCCCCATGACCAGTTCTGCGTGGCCGATACCGAACATGGTTCTGAAATGGTCTTCATCCACATTGCCCAGGAATCTTCGAAGCAGGCCCTCATCCATCAAGGTCTTGTCGTCCCCGGAACGCAGGGTGTTTATCCTCCCCTTGCGTCGAACGACTTCCAGGACCTCCCCGTCGCTGTGGCGGAGAGCGGCGCCGATACGCATCTTTGAATAGGGATGAAGGAAACTGTCCGGTGAACGTTCCGGGATCCCGTAGAGCACCTGGCAGAGGGCCCGAAGGGCGGAACTCTTGCCCGCCTCGTTGGGGCCGTAAATCATGTGAAGTCCCTGGTCCCCTCCGCTCAGATCGAGGTCCGCCCCTGCGAAGGGCCCAAAGGCCATGATATTCAGGCGGAGGATCTTCACCGGACCCCCTCCTTCTTCATAAGACGATGAAGGAGCATCGGCCTGACCTGCTCCAGGATCTTCCCGAGCCAGCGGGGATTGTCCAACGCTGCGGACTCCGGGTCCTCTCTGAACTCTCTAGGCAGTCTTTTACCCAGTTCGCCCAATGTCCCGCCAAGGCTGATGAGTTCGTCCACATCCGTGCGCAGCTCTTCCAGATACTGGAGAAGTTCACCTATCGGGCCTGTCCAGGTTCGGTCCTCAATCCATTCACTCGTTCCGGTCAGGAGGTTGACCTTTTCGATCCAAACCTGATCTCCGCTTGAATCCACCGCAGCAGATCGGATCTCGTTTTTCCATCGCTCAGGGTCGGACGCAAACGCCTCGTGGACACGCGAGACCCCTCCAATCTCTATCCTTGCGATCAGAGGCAGCCCCTCGTTTTCCGACAGGTTCTTCTCAAGTCCGTCAATAATCAGGTCGATCAGGTCATAGGTTTCCTCCACCCCGGAGGCATCCACCCGGATCCTTTTCCAACGGATGACATCCAGGGATTTGAATTCTACATGGGACCGTCCTCTGTCATCAACGCTGACCACCATACAGCCCTTTGATCCCGTCTCCCTTATGTGCCGGCCCTGGATATTTCCCGGGAACACGATCAGTGGATCATCCAACAGCACCTCCCTCTGGTGCACATGACCGAGCGCCCAGTAATCATATCCCTTTGATGCCAGCCCTTCGATGGTACAGGGGGCGTAGGGCTCATGCCCCTGCCGACCGGTTGCACAGGTATGAAGCAGGCCGATATTGTAGTAACCCGGCACGGGTGGTGGATATCTTGAGGAGAGATCTTTTCGGATTGCGGGAGAAGCAAAACTCTGTCCATGAACGGCCACATCCAGCCCTTTGATACGGCAGGTTTCGGGGGCGTCGGATCGATAGAATTTAACCCCTTCAGGGAGTCGCAGGCTTCTCGTGATCCTGCTCGCCGCATCGTGGTTCCCCGCCACGATGAAGACACGAATACCGGCCTGCCTCAGTCTTCTGATCTGCGAAACGAGGTAGAGTCCGGTATTATAATCCTTCCATTCACCGTCGTACAGGTCGCCGGCAATGAGCACAAAATCGACCCCCTCTGAGATGGCAAGGGCAACCAGATTGCCGAGGGCCTTCCGGGTCGCCTGACGAAGGGCCTTGAGGGGAGCGCCTTCGTAAGCCTCCAGCTTGTGTAGAGCGCTGTCCAGATGGATATCTGCTGCATGAAGAAATTTCAACACAAGGATTTATCCTCAAAAAAACGTTCAAAGGAAGATGCAGTGGTCTACCCGTGTTTGACGATATCATTATATCCATCGATGAGTGTGTCAATACTTTTTACTTTTCTTCGCGGTTGTCCGGGCAGGAGTCTGGAGAAGCCGTTCTGAATGCGTAAAAAAAAGTCTGTTGGGATCCCTTTTGAAAAGAGATCCCAACAGACTAAAAAAACGATCGAGGTATGAAAATTCCAACCGGATATCACCGGTTCATGCTCTACGATGCCGGGCTAAATGGATCCTGCTCTGAACTGACGGGGTTTCGGGAGAGGTTCGATGTCACTGAGCGCCCTGCGGATCTCCTCCTCGGGCAGGGCGTGGTCAGCCAGCTTGCCCGTCAGGTAGGCCTCATAGGCCGCCATATCCACCAGACCGTGCCCACTCCAATTAAAGAGAATGACCTTCTCCTTGCCTTCTTCCTTGGCCTTGAGGGCCTCACGGATGGCCATGGCTACGGCATGATCCGTCTCCGGGGCGCTAATAAACCCTTCAGTCCTGGCCAGAGTAATCCCTGCCTTGAAGGTCTCCATCTGGGGTAAGGCCTCGGCCCTGGCCAACCCACTCAGGATGAGCTGGCTGACGATAGGAGCCATGCCGTGATAACGCAGTCCGCCGGCATGGATGGGCTCCGGCACAAAACTGTGCCCCAGGGTGTGCATGGCAAGGAGGGGCGTCATCTGGACCGCATCGCCGAAGTCATAGGCAAAGGGCGCCCGGGTCATGGTCGGACAGGAGGTCGGCTCGACGCCGATGATGTCTATTTCCTTTCCGCTGATCTTGTCCCTCACAAAGGGGAGGCAAATACCTGCAAAATTGCTGCCCCCCCCTGCACAGCCGATGATGACATCGGGATAATCGCCGGCCATAGCCATCTGCTTCTGGCACTCGAGCCCGTTGATGGTTTGATGGAGCATCACATGATTGAGCACACTCCCCAGAGAGTACTTCGAATTCTCGTCCAACACGGCCGCCTCCACCGCCTCGCTGATGGCGATGCCCAGGCTTCCGGGGGACTCGGGATTCTCCTGGAGGATCTTTCGTCCCGCCTGCGTTTCCGGACTTGGGCTTGCGACGCAGTTTGCGCCCCAGGTCTCCATCATGATCCTTCGATAGGGCTTCTGATTGAAGCTGACCTTGACCATAAAGACCTTGCATTCAAGGCCGAAGAAGGAACAGGCCATGGCAAGGGCGCTGCCCCACTGACCCGCACCGGTCTCAGTCGTGACACGCTTGGTTCCGGAAATCTTGTTATAATAAGCCTGCGCAATCGCCGTATTCGGTTTGTGACTTCCCGCAGGACTGACGCCCTCATTCTTGAAATAGATCCTGGCCGGGGTATCGAGGAATTTCTCGAGATGATAGGCCCTGTAAAGCGGGGTAGGACGATACATCAGATATTTGTCGAGGACATCTTCCGGTATGTCGATAAACCTGTCCTGGCTGACTTCCTGCTCAATCAGAGGCATAGGAAATATCGGGGCCAGATCTTCCGGCCCGAGAGGTTGCCCTGTCCCGGGATGAAGGGGCGGTTCCATGGGAACAGGCATATCCGCCAGGATATTATACCATTGACGAGGTATCTCAGAATCAGGCAAAACAAATTTTTTAGTCTTCATAATTCCTCCCTTTTTGCATTGAATCTTGCTGAAATTGTTAATAAATAGTTCTTTTCAACCAGTGTTCTTTCTATAAACTCCCGGCAATTTCTGGGTCCGCCGGTGGTCTCCCCATAGATGCTTTTATGGAAAAAAAGGGCAGCCTTAAAGGGATCTCCCACGGATGCTTTTGCTTATGTTCAGTCCTTCCGCAAATTGTCGATCGGCCCGGCAAGAAAAAGGGCCGTGGTTTTGCGGCGCCACGGCCCTTTCCGGAAAACAAAAAAAACCGTGGCGCCCTAAGGAGTGGGCCCACGGTTCATCTTTTACAATTTATTCACTCAGACCTGGTGGACGCACACCTCCCCGTGAAAGTTGCGCCAGCACCAGTTATCATGGTCCATGAAAAACATATTTGTACCTATTCCAAGCATAGTGTGGCTCTTATAAAGTTTGTTGAGAGGAATGTCAAGAAAAATTATTTTCAATGAATCGTGCCCTTGGCATTTCAATGCAAGCCGATTTCCACTCGATTCCGCAACCGGAACTTCAAAAGATCCAAGGTTTACATTTTCACATAGACACCCTTGCGGGCACTTTTGATCTTGCCCTGAGTCTTGAGTCTGTTGATGGCATTCCAAATCTTCTTGTCGTTAAACGCTGTCTTCTCCTTTATTGTTGCAGTATCAACGCCCTTTTTGGTTTTCGAAATAATGCCGTAGACCGCATCCATTGCAGTAGATTCTTTGGCTGTTCCGGCGGAGGACCGCTTCACAGCCGTTTTGGGAGCCAGTTTCGGTCTTCCTCTTTTTGCCTTTGGTGCTTCAGCCGTCTCAAGATTGCCTAATTTTTTTGTCAATTTCTCCGTCTTCAAGGCAAGTGCCTTCAAGTCCCTCACAACAGTCTGCAACTCCTTCTTAAATGCTTTCATCAATGACTACCTCCTTGCTTTTTATATGGATCAAGAATATTGCAAATCTTCCATATAAGTCAAGCACTTTTACGGAAAAGAGTCGTCGCAGTCGTGTAGCGTGAGCTTTCATATTGCAAAAGTCGAGGATGCGTCAGATCCAAGGTGTCAAGGGAGAAGCTGTAGTATTCGACCGCGAACCCTTGAAAGGGCAGGAGATAAGGCATCCTCGGCTTTCCCCCAGGGTGAAAAAACAGGTTGATCTCCCGCCCTGAATGGGAGTGCACTTTAAATGGTTCCCGGATAAATCGCAAAAAAGACCAGTCCGGGAGCTTCGGAACGTAAGAAAGGGTGCA
>JBMNCO010000127.1:0-11076 GCA_049366815.1 Desulfatiglandales bacterium
CTCCAGGACTTTTTGTGGGTGATCGGCCGCCTTGGCCACCTTGGGCCAGTGCTTTTTAATCTTGCCCTCCGGGCCGACCCAGACCGTAGACCGGATCACCCCCTTGGTGGTTTTGCCGTACATCTTCTTTTCACCAAAGGCTTCGTATTGGGCCATCACCTTTTTGTCCGGGTCGCTCAACAGGATGAAAGGTAAGTCATTTTTTTCGATGAAATTTTGATGCGAAGCCTGGCTGTCCGGAGAAATGCCGATGATAACGAAATCGTTCTTCTGGAATTCACCCATCAGGTCACGGAATCCCTGGGCTTCCTTGGTTCACCCGGATGTGTTGTCTTTTGGGTAGAAGTAGAGTATGACGTTTTTGCCCCTGAGGTCTTTCAGGCTGACCTTGTTGCCGTTTTGATCCGGCAGGGTAAACGCCGGGGCTGCCTTTCCTTCCTGAATCGCCATAGATGACTCCTTTCCAAAAATGATGACGGTAGTCAATGATCTCAATTTCTGAGATCCGGCCAGCGGTATCCCGTAAGGATTATCCATGTCCGTTTGATATCGGACGATTGAAATATCGTTTTCTCAGGCTGGAGAAGAGGTCTTCACCGCCCGGCCTGAACCCGTATTCCTGTCCCGCATCAAGCATCATCTTCGCCATTGATTGCCCGTACCCACGTGGGCATGCCACGAGGACAGCCGACTTGTCCTCGTCTCGAGAGAGCACAACGACCTGACTCCTGATGTGAAGAACGGGTCCCATGATGAGATAGGGGGGATTAAGGCCAGGCGAAAGGAGGTCCAGGGAGGTGAGTTTTTCCATGACGGGAAAAGCCTGCCTACCGATGAGTACAACAAGTGCATAGGCCTCTGTCACATTGGTGAATGCAAACTCGTCCGCAAAGTCCGGCATATCTCCGGAGAAATGCCAAATGGTCGCCCAGTTCCATTTTATGAGATTCAGCAGGAAATCTCCTGTGAGCAGGCACTGTCTGGAATCCTTCGGAATGGCAAGACCGGCTGGACGCAACGAAGGCAGATTCTCGCCCTGGACATCCCATTTGCCCACATGACTCAGATCGACCAGAAAAGGTCCTCCTCCCTCCTCTTCATACTCGAGCACCACCTCCCAGCCGTTTCTCAGCTGCGTTCGAGCCGGCGTGTTCGGCCATTTTACAGGAGAATATCTTCGCAGTAGTTCCATTTTGGCTCCTCACGTCCTCAGCCTTTTTCCCTCAGGATCATAAAAAGGGGTCGACACCACCGTGGCATAGAGTCTTTTTTCACCCATATTGTCCTCAAAAATCTCCAAACGTGTCCCGGCATCCGCCAGGTCGGAATGCACAAGTGCCAGTCCGACGGCCTCTCCCAGGGTAAAACTGAAACGGGCCGTGCAGACATGGCCACGGATTCTCGTGTCCACGATGATGGATCCGTCTTTCGGGGCTCTCGACGGATCGTCCATCTTGAATCCCACCAGCTTCATCCGACCCTCCTGATGTTCCGTGAAATGAAGGGCCGGTGCGCCGACCGTCTTGTAAACAGACTTTTCCCGGTGCCACAAAAAACTCAACCCCAGGTCGTGTAATGTGGTCCGTATCTCGGTTTCCTGCCCGATGATCACATGACCCTTTTCCAAGCGAAGGACATTTTGCGCCTCAAGCCCAAAGGGCATGATACCAAACGGTTTGCCGGCCTCGAGCAACAAGTCCCAGACCGTCCTCATATAAGAGGCCGGGACATGCAGTTCATACGAGCGTTCGCCCACAAACCCCAGCCTCATGACCCTTACCGGAATGACTCCCCTTATTTTGAATTCCCGGTAGCCCGCGTAAGGAAAGGACGCATCGGACAAATCTGCATCGGTCACCCCTTTGAGCACCTCTCGGGACCTGGGTCCCGCCAGATTAACGGCACCAAAGGCGTCAGTCAGATTCACCATGCTAAAATCCCACAGTTCATGTCGCGTGTGAAATCGGATCCATTCCACGGTGGAATCGGCACGGTTCGTGGAAGAGGTGAAATAATAGTCATCGTCGCCCCTTTTCACGACCACTCCGTCATCAATAAGGCAACCGTCTTCGTTGCACATTGCGGAATATTTGACCCTGCCTTGAGATGTCTTGCTCATGTCGCCCACATAGACCCTTTGCAGGGCCTCGAGCGCCTCGGGCCCGAAGATGCGGAATTTTCCAAGGGTGCTGACATCGATTATGCCCACGTTGTTTCGCACGTTTTCAATCTCTTGGCGGCATGTAAAATCATCCGAAAAGTAGCGTACCCGTTTCCAAGAACCCACCCTCCGGAAAACCGCACCCGGGGTTTTCTCCATGGTCTCGTGAAGAGGCGTTTGTTTGAAGGGGTCAGGGCGTCTTCCGGAATAGGTCGCCAGAAAGGCCGGAACCAGCGGCGGTCGGATGGTGGTAGGAAGCGTGGTCATACCGGCGGAGTTCCCGTTCTTTTGAAGGTATTGAGCGACGATCATCGGCAGATTGTGCCCGGGAATATTCCCCTGGCCCGGTCCCAGCCCGGCGGTTGAAAAACGTTTTACCAGTTCAACGTGATCAAATCCCATGTCACAGGCCTGGTAGATGTTTTTGATCGTCACGTCTTCATCAAAACAGATAAAGCGCTTTCTCCCTGCCCCCGGGGCCTGAACCAATTTAGAGCCTTGCGCTGGACCGGGGAGTTGCTGCAATTCCAAACGGGCATCCTTGAGCCGGTCTCGTACCGATGCACCGCAGGCTGCAGCCGCGGCTAGACCCGCCTGACGGCCTGACACCTCAATGGAAAGGCTGTCCGTAAGGCCCAACAACCGTCCGGCAGCGTAAACCTCAGGGGGTAGTGCTTCGGGAAGGAAGAAGTTCGTATAGGGGTCATAGGACATCCTGGCCTTGGCGAGGAAGAGAGGGCCGGCCGCAGGGGTCAATCCGGCGGAGGTCACCAGGACATCACAAGTGAAATCCCGGCTCATCATTCCATCAATCGTGCATAGCGTGGCCTTCTTCAGGGTCTGTGTTCCATGAGACACTGAGACGACCCAGCCTCTGAGGAAAGGGATGTCCCTCTTTTCAAGCACTTCCAACAAGCTCGACGCCTGTCCGTCGAACCGGGCGTCCGCCACACACTGGACATCCAGGCCCAGGTCAAAGAGATCAATAGCCGCTTCCAGGCCCAGATCATCCCCGACGCTGAAAACGGCCCTTTTGCCGGGAAGCAGACCGTATGTCCTGGCCAGCCTGTGCGCGCAATGGACCTGCATAACCCCCGGCCTTTCATTGTGGTCAAAAAGCATCGGTCGCTCAATACAACCCGTGGCGACGACAACGCTTTCAGCCCCGATTTCGATGTAGCGTTCATCAAATGAATCGGACTGTCCACCTACCTGAAAAGCGGTGATAAGATTTTTGCCGTAAAAACCGATCATGTTTGTCCTTGGGAAAAAACGGATATTTTTTCTTTCGCAAATCTGCTCGGCCAATTGCCCGGCCCTTTTGTGGAGGGGAACGTCCGGGGAATATTCCGTTGAACGGTAATCAAAGAAACCGCCAGGCCAGGGCCGCGCTTCCAGAAGAATAACCCGGAGACCCTGATCAGCCGCCGCCAGGGCCGCATGCATGCCCGCCGGTCCTGCGCCGATAACGCACACGTCCGTGCGCGGATATATTTCGTCAAACCGGCCTTTCATGCGAAAAGAGGGATCGAGTCGCCCAAGTCCGGCGGCATGCCTGAGTCGGTTCTGAAAAAACGGCCACAGCTTGTACGGTCTATGAAAATAGTGGTAATAGAAGCCTGCGGGCAGAAGTCGATCCAGTTTGTCAATGAAAGACATGAAATCATGTTCAGGTGTACCGACGACATTTTGCGGTCTTACTCTCATGCCGTCTTGCAACTGTTTTACTTCCGAACGGACATTTGGAACGCCGTCAACCTCCATAAGACAGTTGCTGCACTCTCCATTCAGGCTGTACAGGCCCCGGGGCCTGTGATATTTCAGGCTTCTTGAAAAGATCCGGATACCATTCGCATACAGGGCCGTAACGATGGTATCTCCAGCCAGCCCCTTGTAGCGCCTGCCCCTATAGGTGAAGGACCTTTCCCGGCCGGGGTCTATCCTCAAAGTCGGCAGGTCCTTGAGACGTGCCATCATGGCTCCTCCGGGCCTTCAACTTCACGGTTGGTCAGGGTGTTACGCAGGATCGTAAACCACGATCCGCATCCGTCCCGGTGGTGCCACCACTCACGCTGAATTCCGCCGGCGTTGGTCCGCATGTGCACATAGTCGCACCACTGTTCATGGCTTAGACCTTCCTCATCCGGACGTGGACCGCGATCTTCTCCGCCGAAACGAAACTCATAACCGTTTCGTCGGCCGCAAATGGGACAGGTTATGGTGAGGGACATGGCCTTGTACCTCCATCATCTTAGTTCCACGGGCCATAATTCACAGGATTGGCGATTTCCCCCATCAGCCGGTGATCTAGATATCTCTTGAGAGTAAATGGCGCAAGTTTGTCGGGACAGCGGCCCGTGGCCATAAATTCAGCGAGATATTTGCCGACGACAGGCCCAGATTTGAATCCAAAATATCCCCATCCGCAGTCTATGAAATAGCCCTGGACAGGGTCGTTACCGTCAATGATGGGAGCCATGTCAGGGGTCATATCGGCCAGCCCCGCCCATGATCGCATGAATTGGACACCCTTCAGGCAGGGTATGAGTTCGGTTAGGGCCTCCGCCTGGTGCTTGATGTAATAGGCGGATACATCCGTGGTATAGTTCGGCCAGGGGTCCATATGGGCGCCGGTTGCGATTTCTCCTTTAAGGGTCTGGTTTGCATAACAGTGGTAGGCACCGGAGGAGACAACATGGTGCAGGAGCGGTTTCAGCGGTTGAGTGACCATGGCCTGAATGGTTAGGACCTGGATGGGAAGTTGAATGCCCACCATGGCTGAGATAAGGGTTGAATAACCCCCTGCGGCATTCAGGACCAGCGGTGTAAAGATCGACCCCTTATCCGTTTCTACTGAAACAACCCTGCCTTTCTGGACATTAATGCCTGTGACCTCTGTACCCTGGTGGATATGAACGCCCAAATTTGTTGCACCTCGCGCCAATCCCCACACGACGGCATCATGGCGGACGATCCCGCCGGGTGGATGGTACATGCCGCCTATGATAGGATACGCGAGACGATCGGATATATCGAGAATCGGCACGATCTCCTTACATTGCTTCGCGTCCACGAGTTCGCTCTTTATCCCATGGAATTGTGCAGAAGCCACCAGCAGACGCATGGAACCGAGGGCCGCTTCGCTGTGGGCCAGATTGAGATTCCCGCAATTGAAAAACATGAGATTAAAGTCGAGTTCATCTGTCAGTTTCGGCCACAGTTCAAGCCCTTCAGCATACAAAATGAGATTTTCTTTTGTCCTCTGATTCGCCCGGACAATGGCCGTATTTCTTCCTGATCCGCCGAATCCTATATATCGCCTCTCAAGAACCGCAACATCGGTCATGCCCCTTTCTTTTGCAAGAAAATAGGCTGTGGCAAGTCCATGCAAGCCACCGCCGATGATAACGGCATCGTAGCTCCCTTTTAGCAAATGGGTCTGCAACACCCGTTGTTTCTTCTTCATACTCTCTAGATTTATTGAGCCTGAAAGAGCGTGCAATAGGGCGGTCCCCCTATATTCGGTCTCTAAATACCTACTTCTGATGAAGAAGAGACCCTATTTATCTTTATGGGTATATTGATGTAACAAATTGATATTAGTGGGGGGGGAAACGCAGGGGTGGAGATTTGCGGGAGGATTTTCAGCCTATGAAACAGACCCTTCACACCCGACGGAAAAAGAGGAACAAGACGACACAGCAAGTCTTTTCCTTTAAACCGAAAGAGGCACATAAAAATATTAAGGAGGCACTGTGGCCTCCTGTAAGTTATTGATATGGCGGAGAGAGAGGGATTCGAACCCTCGGTGGAGTTTTACGCCCCACACTCGCTTAGCAGGCGAGCGCCTTCAGCCGACTCGGCCATCTCTCCGGAATCCCTTCGGGATTATCTAAATGGGATATCTACAACATTATAGAAAAATTTGCAACGGCATTTCACGTGCCGATGAACACCTTTCTGACCAACAGTCATTGACTGCCTGCAATATGCATAAATTTCACAAAGTGAAATTTATTGGCGGAGGGAGAGAGATTCGAACTCCCGGACCATTTCTGGTCAACGGTTTTCAAGACCGCCGCCTTAAACCACTCGGCCATCCCTCCATGGACTACACAAAAACAACATCTCTGCTCTTCAGGGTTTACAGGTAAAGAAAAATCTCGATACCCATAATTTCGGTATTCATACCACCTCCAGGGGGTTGAGTCAAAAAGTTTCTGCGATCCTTACATCCTCTCCCGCATCAATGCCATGGTCCCGGCATAGTCCTTGCTTCCAAAGATCGCGGAACCGGCCACAAACACATCCGCACCCGCAGAGGACACTTTCTTAATCGTTTCGGGATTGATGCCGCCGTCGACCTCTATCTCAATATCCAGTCCCTGCCTTTCCACCATCTGCCTCAGGCGTTCGATCTTGGGGACCACTGCCTCGATGAAGTCCTGACCGCCGAAACCGGGATTCACGGTCATCAACAGGACCATGTCGAGATCGCCCAACACGTACTCGATCACGTTGAGCGGCGTGGCCGGATTGAGGGACACGGCGGGCTCGGCACCCAGTGACCTGATGAGCTGAATGGATCTGTGCAGGTGGTAGACCGCCTCGGCATGAATCGTCAGCTTGTCGGCACCGGCCTCGACGAATTTCGCAACATATTGATCAGGATTGGAAATCATCAGATGGACATCCAGGGGCAGGTCCGTTACGCGCCGGACGGCCTTGACAATCAGGGGACCGATCGTGATATTGGGCACGAAATGGCCGTCCATGACGTCTACGTGGATGTAATCGGCCCCGGCCTCTTCAACGGCCTTGACCTCTTCCCCAAGCCGGCTGAAATCCGCCGACAGGATCGAAGGAGCTATTTTTCCCATCTTGAATCTCTCCCTTTCGAGTTCCAGGTTCTCTCGGTTCAGAGGTGAACCGTTCATGCCAAAACAGACGTCACTTTTTCACAAAAAGGGCCGCAAAAAACCCGTCCATCTGATGCATGTGTGGATAGGTCCTGAAAAAGCCCTCCCCATCGATCAGGTCCCAGGCCCACTCCGGGCCGTGCTCCCTCAGATCCCGGAGGCAAACATCCCGATTGTCTTCGAGAATGCCGCGCACAAGGCCCTCGTTCTCCTCTTCTGTAAGGGTGCATGTCACATACAGCAGATGCCCTCCCCGCGTCAAGAGTGACAGGCCCTGCTCCAGGATTTTTTTCTGCACGCGGCTGAGCCGCACAAGATCCTCGGCCTCCTTGTTCCATTTTCCGTCAGGATGTCTGGAGAGCACGCCCAGTCCCGAGCAGGGGGCGTCTACCAGGATCCTGTCGAATGTGGCCTTGAACAGGGAACCGAGTCCGCCCATTGCGTCCGCCGCCACAGGTTCGGTCCGGGCCAAACCGAGCCTTCCGGAATTGGCCCTGAGCTTGACCAGCCTGTCACGGCTGACATCAAGGGCAACCACGTGCCCTTCATCTCCCATCAACTGGGCAAGATGGCTCGTCTTGCCACCAAGCCCCGCACACACATCGAGGATCGATTCCCCGGCCCGGGGTGCAAGCAGATGAGTGGTGATCTGGGCCGCCTGATCCTGAACCTGAAAGAACCCCTTTTGGAAGGCCTCCAGATCCATCACCGTTCCACGAAAATCCGGCAGGAGAATACCTTCGGGAGAATAGGGCGTCGGCCTGCCCATGATCCCCGCATCCTGGAGTTCGCCGAGAAGTGCATCGCGGCTGATCCTCAGGGTATTGGTCCTCAGGGTCATCTGCGGCCGTCTATTCTCGGCATCGAGCAGCGCCTCGGTAAAGGGCCTTCCCCATTTCTCAACCCAGTATTGGACCAGCCATCGGGGGTAGCTGTAAAAGACCGAAAGGTACAATGCAGGGTCTTTGTCACGATCAGGCAAGGAAAACTTCTCCTTGTGCCTGCAGATGTTTCTGAGTATGCCATTAATAAAGGGGGCCGCATGCCTGGCCCCGCCTCCTTTGGCCTGTTTCACGGCCTCGTTTACCGCCGCGGAATCAGGCACCCTGTCCAGAAAAAAAACCTGAAACAGGGCAAGGCGCAGGATGTTCAGGACAGGAGGTTTAATCTTCTTGAAGGGAAGATCGGAGGCCTGCTCTATGATCCAGTCAAGACGAAGCCGCCACCTGAAGACCCCCTGAACCAGATGGTTGATGAAGGCCCTGTCTCTTGCGGTAAGATGGGATTCGCGAAGGAAAATCTCGTCAAGGGAAACCCGGCCTCTGCCAGGCTTACGAGACGGCCCGTCTTCTAATATTTTCAGCGCCAAGCGCCTCGGTTTGTCTTCTGTCATCACCCAGGAAGGCTATCATGCCCCTCTCCACCCGTTCAATATCCACATCCGTGTCAAAGCAGGGTCCGTTGGGCCGCCGGTTCAGAATACCGTATGTCGGTATGGGGTAGGTGTCTTGTATGCCGCTGGTCAGGTCCCTCTCGCAGGCCACCGCGATGATGACATCCGGCCGTTTGTCCGCCACGATCTTTCTAGCCAGGGTTCCGCCCGTGGCGACGGCTATGTCCACGTGATATTTCTTGGAGAGCGCTACCAGGTTTTTGATTTTACATTTCCCGCAGGCCTTGCAGTTCAGCACGTTTCCCACGTTCCCCGTGACCCTGACGTTGCACTCATGGTTTTGAAGGCACTGCGGCAGCAGAATGAGGAGCCTTTCCGGGGGCACGAGCCTTGCCTCGGCCATGACCAGATCATTGTTCACGGCCACAAACGCCCTCCTGACCCTGTCCTTTCCGACACCGACGCATTTGCCCACAAGGACCAGGAGGGGAAACAGAAAACGGATCACGACCCCGCGTATCCGGCGGTTAAAAAAGAGATTCTTTCCACGAATGACCGTAAAGACGAGGGTAAGCGCACCTCCGATAAGGTAGAGGACTGCGGCACCCAGAATCACGGCCATGAGGATGGGGAGTTTTTCATGAATGTTCGAAAATCCGATGTAGGGGACAAACCAGAGTACGACGGCCCCTGTCACGAGCGCCACACAGGTGAGGAGAAGCAACAGGATAAAGGTCCACTTTTCCGGTCGCATATTGTTGTTTTCTGTTTTCAACATATCTCCGGTCATAGATCAGCCGTTGCCTTGGTGTGGAAAAGCCGGGTCATGCTCCCAACCGTGTTCCTTCCGGCAATGCAAAACCCCTGAGAAAATCTGCCACAGGAAGCCTTTTTTTCCCCGGATACTGAATTTCATTGATTTCCACGGCTCCCCGCCCCGTCTCAACGATCAGGCCGCCATCCCCCGGTCTTATCACGCGTCCCGGAATCCCCTCCCCTAGGGCGGTTTGTGACGCGACCCTGGAAGAGAAAAGTTTCACCTCCTTCCCTCCCAAAAGGGTATAGGCGCCGGGTTTCGGATCAAGGCCCCTGATCAGGGCGGAGACCCGGTCTGCCGGCCGGGTCCAGTCGATGAGGCACATCTCTCTGTCGATTTTCGGCGCATAGGTGGCCCGGGCTTCAATCTGAGGTCTTTCCCGGATGGGATATTTTGACATGTGTTCCAGCGCCTTGATGATCGAATCTCCGGCCATGAGGGCAAGTCTGTCATACAATCGGCCGGCCGTTTCGTCGGGAAGAACGGGCACCTCTTCCTGAAAAAGGATCGGCCCGGTGTCCATCCCCTCATCCATACGCATGACTGTCAGCCCGGTCACGGGTTCATCATTGACAACGGCGCGCTGAATCGGCGCCGCGCCTCGGTATTCAGGCAAAAGGGATCCGTGAATATTGATGACGCCCCACTTCGGGATGTCCAGGAGACGCTTTTTCAGGATCTGCCCGAAGGCCACCACAATGATCAGGTCAGGCGATTTCTCTTCAATGAGGCGGCAGAAGGGCTCCTCCGAGACCTTCTCCGGTTGCAAGACCTCAATGCCATGCTCCAGGGCAAGGAGTTTGACCGGCGGTGATGTCAATTTTTTGCCTCGGCCCTTGGGCCTGTCGGGTTGGGAGACCACGGCCATGACATCGTGTCCGTGGTCGATCAGCGCCTTGAGGGTAGGTACGGCAAAATCAGGAGTGCCCATGAAAATCATTTTGGGACGGGAGGGGATGCTCGGTTTTTCTAAATCAGCCATGTGCGCTCATTTTTTCTTTCGACTTCTTCAGCGTCTTTTTGAGTTTTTTCTTGTAAAGGGCCCGTTTGAGAGCGCTTACATGATCAATAAAAAGGGTTCCGTGGAGGTGATCGATCTCGTGCTGGAGGCACACCGCCAGCAGCCCGTCGGCCTCTACATCCACAGGTTTGCCGTGTCTGTCCACGCCCCGAACCTTGACCTGTGCACTTCTCACGACGTCTGCGGAAAAGTCGATCACACTGAGGCAGGCCTCTTCAAAGACAATTGAGCCTTCCTCATGAACAATCTCGGGATTGATCAGTACATTCAAGTTTCGGCCGTCTTCCTTGGGGGAGACATCATAGACGATAATCTGCTTGAGGATCCCGACCTGATTGGCCGCCAGGCCGATTCCAGGGGCGCGGTACATGGTCTCGGCCATGCCCTCAACCAGTTTTTGGATCTCTTCGTCAATATTTTCCACCGGTTCGGCCTCACCCCTCAAAACAGGATCCGGATAGGTATAAATTTCCATCTCATCTCCTGAGAAACCACCAGGAGCAGGGACATCTCATTCCCATATCCCAGGCTCTTCGTACTCATTTTATTGTAACTGTTCAGTTTGGTTGGGCTGTAGACTAAAGGCTATTAGTTTCCGAACCCCTTCGCTATCCGCCAGGAAGGCAAACCGTTCATTTCTTCTTTGGGGAATTCCCTTGTTGCTCGATAGATCAAAATTAGGACTTCGCAAGCCAACTCAAACGCTCTGCGTTTCCTATGATCACGCATGTTCCCTTCCTGCGACACCTCACAGCCTAAATGCCT
>JBMNCO010000128.1:0-3154 GCA_049366815.1 Desulfatiglandales bacterium
TCCTTCAGATCGCGGACGCTCTCAAGGATCGCATCCGGTTCCTCCGCAAGGAGGGCGTCATAATCGTCCAGTCCCGTGAGGACACCGATGGTTTTCGTTCCTGCGGTCTTGCCGGTCCGGATGTCCACCCAGGTATCCCCGACATAGACCATTTTTTCGGGATGGAGCCCCATTTTTTGTCCGCATTCGATCAGGGGTTCGGGGTAAGGCTTCCGCCTGGTCACATCATCGGTTGTCAGGATGACCTCGAACCATCCGTTCACCCCGGCTTCTTTGAGACAATGAAGCTTGCCCTCGAGATACATCCGACGCGTCGCAGTCACCAGACCAATCCTCAGGCCCCCTGCTCTCAAAATCTTGAGGGTCTCAACGGCACCCTGAATCAACCGGACCTCCCGACGGAGAATTTCCGGTTGTATTTGGCCGATGATTTTGCGGGCCTCCAGGAGGAGTTCTCTTTCCCGAACCTCGTCTTTCCCGGGCAACAATATGTTCCAGTCAAAATGCCCCTTCCTGGCGGTGTCCAGGACGTCCTCCCACGCGACCGGTGGCAGGCCCACGCGCTCCAGAGCGGTATTCAACACGATAAAACTGACATGGATCGATTCTATGAGGGTGCCGTCGAGATCGAAGACAACGGCAGCGACCCTCATTTTTTCATCGTTCAACAGAAGACTCCTTGGTGTTTCCAGGCCGGCCGTCACCATTCAGCACTCAGCCCAATTCCTTGCTCGGAATTCACCCACTTCAGGCTTCGGGCTTCTTGATCGTCACCCTCACGGTGCTGCCGTCCTCGATGGACAAGGCGTCCTTGAGCCTCAGGGGTGCGAGGATTTCCACGATATTCCTGCCATGAACGTTTACATCCTCAGAAGGGATGATCATGGCGGCTGTGACCCCTTCAATGTCCAAAAGCAAGGTCTTCGCCGCACAAAATGCGGGATCGGGAGGTATCAACCCGATCACGGTCTCCTCGCGAAGGGCTTCGAGCGTGGGCAGACTCTCCTCTGAGATCTCCAGGTTCAATGTGCCGGGGTAGGGCTGGAAACCCAATTTTTTGGAGCATTGTTCTTGGACCCAATCGAGTTGGGTGAAAAAAGACGCCTTGTTGACGCCGCTTACAACCTTGCCGGTCAAGACCCGGTGATTAGGCATAACAAACCTTTCTCCCGGAACAGTCGCCGTTTATTCCTGATCCAGGATTCCTGTCTTCCCCTCGTTCATTTTTCCTGAAACCATTTTTTTTTCTGAAAGTCATCAGGTGATTCAGGCATCTCGCCCGCCACCATGGAACCAAGTTTTTGGATGATCAGGTGGCCCTCTCCCAGGAGGGGAACCAGGGATCGGATGGCTCTTCCAAGGGTCTGGTCTAATGAAGGCTGGATTTCATTCCGGGCTTCCTGCGGCAGGAGGCCGTAGGCGGATACGAGGTTGTCCACCCACACGGTCAGGTCATTCGGGTCCATACTCTTTTTATGGTACACAAAGCCCTCCAGGGCACCGGCGGATGCGGCAAATTCATAGATGTTCTTGAAGCTTGATACAGTGTCTTTCATGTTTTCCTCCTGTTTGTCTTCCATCTTTAATGCACTTTCCGAGTGAATAAATCAAGGTTTTTGCAGAAAACGATCATCCGCTGAGATTTAAATCTTGACCAAGGGATATCACCGTCGATTTTGGCGGGTCATTCCCGGCAAGGGTACAGAGGCCCCGTCGACACCGTCATTGAAAAAGGACCGAGTTTTCCATGAGCTGTTTCACAGTCTCTTCGACCTGGATGATCTCAGACAGGGGAAGGTCGAAAAACCGGGCGGACGCGGCATGTTCCAGATCGACAGTCTCAGTGCCATGGAGGCCGTAACCGAGGGCCTTTGAGATGAGGTTGGCCAAATGAACGATCATCAGTTCCTTGGATAGGGTCCCGGCCTCGTCAGGACTATGATGGTATTGCGCAATGTGGGCGAATTCCGGGGGGAATTCCCACTTCTTCAAGAGAGATGCCCCGAAAAGTCCGTGATAGGTGTCCAGCGTTTCATTCAAATCTGAACCCTCTATGTCCCGGCCGTCAGAACTTTTCGAGTCAATTTCGATGACGATCTGGAGGAGCAGGAGCTTCCCGATATCATGAAGGAGGCCCATGGTGAAGAGTTCATCATTCGTCCGGATCTGGAGATGGTTTGAAAGCGTCTCGGAGGCATAACCGCAGGCCAGTGAATGCTCCCACAGTTTTTTAAGGGGACTTCTGTACTTCTGGTTATTCGTCGTGTAGAGACTGCGATTGGATATGATTTCCACATAATTTCTGGCCGTCTTGACACCCATGCGGCTGATGGCCTGCTCCAGGGTCTTGTTTTTGGCCAGACCGCAATAATAGGGGGAGTTGGATATGCTCAGGAGTTTGGAGGAAATGACGATATCCTGCTTGAGGAGGTCCGCGATCTTCTCAAGTGATTCCCCGGCCTCGATCAACCGGCGGAACTGTTTGTTGATCTTGGCGTAGGCCGGGAGATTGATCTCCCCGCGTTTGAACCTCAGTGTGATCGCTTCGATAAGGCTCGATTTATGGTCCATTTGTTCAAAAGCAGCGTCCTGTGTCCTCGTCGTGTTTTCGATATGCTTTTCAAGCTCCGCCACACGCCTTTTCAGGGCCACAATGGTCTGCTTCAACTCCTTAAGCTCATTAAATTTGTCAATAGCCTCCCTGATCGAGTACTTGAGAAGATCATGATAGCCATCTGTCTTGACAAGGTAGTTGTAGGCACCCAACCGCATGGCTTCGATGGCATAATGCGGATCGCTCAGGGGTGTAACCATGAGGACAGGGACATGGATTTTTTGCAGTGTTTCCGCAAGAAAGTCGATCCCGGAATACTCCGTAAAATTATGGTCCAGGAGGATCAAATCGCAGTCATTTTCAAGATCAATCCCCTGATCAGGCGAGGACATGAATCTCAGATTGTAGTCATCCCTCAGGGCCCTTTGTATCCTCTCGCATTCAAGGTCGCTGCTGTTGGCGATAACGACGGACCTCATTCCTCTTGCCCCCGTGTCAAGGCCTCCCGATGTCAATCCCCCGGCCATGTGGACATTTAAAAAATAATCGTAACACTTTAGCCCTTTGAAAAATTCGAAAGGAAATCATGCACCCTTTCTT
>JBMNCO010000129.1:0-1807 GCA_049366815.1 Desulfatiglandales bacterium
GGAAGCGATAATCCACTGATGGAAGGGGGCGGACAGGGCTGTTCGCCCCCTTCTGCCATGGAGACTTTGAAATTCCAACAAGATTGAAGACCTGAACCTATTGATTGCTCAAGGGGGACCGGCAAAGAGTGAACGCCTCAGACCATCCCTGTCGAAATATGGAACATGCCGCTCGAAAAACCAAGGCCCCGCCGTTGTCCATGAAAACGACCCGGAAAAATTCTTGACTCTCCATCCCCGAAGCATTATATTCCAAAAAGTGAATTTACTGGATGGTTCAGCATGAAAGATTTCATTAAGGTGATGAAGGCCCTTTCGGATCCTAACCGGGTCAAAATCGTCAAGATGCTCCAGCACAAGTTGATGTGTGTCTGCGAACTTCAGGAGGCCCTTCAGGTTGCACAGTCCAGTGTGTCCAAGCATCTCAAGATACTTGAAGAAGCAGGCCTTGTCGATTACAGAAAGGACGGGCTGTGGGTAAATTATTACCTTACGGACGGAATGAAATCCCCATATGTATCCAGCCTTATGGGAAATCTTCGGCACTGGCTGGAAGATGAGTCGGAGATTAGAGATCTCATTGAGAGGCTTCCAGATATCCGGAGAGAGGAAATCTGCAGAAGATAGTAGATTTTTTCTGATCTTATTACATCTATAAATTGCCATCTGGATATTTATACGGGGAGATCCTGTAAATGAAAGAGCGAACTAAACTCCTGATTATTGTCCTGACCTTTGTGGCCGCCTACACTATTCCCTGGGCGAATGAGACGATTCGCCAGTCAGGCCTCGAGGCCTTTATGATGCTTCAGGAGTACGCGAGGGAGCATGTACTGACCTGCCTGATTCCGGCCTTTTTCATTGCGGGAGCGATTGCCGTCTTTGTCTCTCAGGCGTCGGTCCTGAAATATTTTGGGATGCAGGCCCGCAAGATATTGTCCTATTCGGTCGCTTCGGTCTCCGGCACGGTCCTGGCCGTGTGCTCCTGCACTGTGCTTCCTTTATTTGCCGGCATTTACACCCGTGGTGCCGGCATCGGTCCGGCCACGGCCTTCCTCTATTCGGGGCCGGCCATCAACGTGCTTGCCATTGTGCTTACGGCCAGGATTCTCGGGTGGCAACTGGGTTTGGCCAGGGCCGTGGGAGCGGTTTTTTTTGCCGTCATTACCGGCCTGCTCATGGCCTTTTTTTTCAGGAAAGACGACGCGGCCCGTACCGCCGGACAGATCTACCTCCCGGATGAAGGGGAGAAAGGCAGGACCCTTACCCAGGAGGCCTTATTCATGCTGATCCTGGTTCTGATCCTTATCTTCGCCGCCTTTGCAAGGCCGGCACAGGGGTCCACCGGGATCTGGCCCGCTGTTTTCGCATCCAAATGGTATATCACGGCCGGGCTTCTCATTATCCTCGGATTCATGCTCAAGGCCTGGTTCGTCCAATATGAAAGGGTCACCTGGGTCCAGTCCACCTGGGGATTCATGAAGCAGATCTTCCCCCTGCTCGGAGCCGGGGTGCTTGTAGCCGGTTTTATGCTGGGGCGTCCCGGTCACCCGGCCCTGATCCCTGAGCACTACATTCAGACTCTCGTGGGGGGGAATTCGGTCTGGGCGAACCTCTTTGCCGCTGTTTCCGGTGCCCTCATGTATTTCGCCACACTCACCGAGGTGCCGATCCTGCAGGGGCTCATCGGCGCCGGTATGGGCAAGGGCCCCGCCCTTTCCCTGCTCCTGGCCGGTCCCGCGCTGTCGCTTCCCAACATGCTGGTCATCGGCGGGGTCATGGGGCTCAAGAAGACGGCGGTCTTTTG
>JBMNCO010000129.1:1907-14402 GCA_049366815.1 Desulfatiglandales bacterium
CCAACATGCTGGTCATCGGCGGGGTCATGGGGCTCAAGAAGACGGCGGTCTTTTGCGTGATCATCGTGATCCTTTCCACTATCGCCGGTATGACCTATGGGTGGATGGCAGGATAAGATTTACTGCAAAGAAGCCAGGGGCGTAAAGGTCCGTTTGTGATGTGTAAGGAAATGAAGCTCTATAGCGGTTACAGGCTGGACATTGTGGCTAGTCACTTCAGAAAGAGAGCATGATTTCCACACAGTTATTGGAAAGGGATAAATTCATACAAATCGAACAATAATCAGACAAGCCAATAAGAGGGGAAATCATCATGGAAATCAAAGTCTTGGGTCCAGGCTGCCCGAAGTGCAAGCAAACGGAAAAGAATGTGAAAGAGGCTGTCTCCGAGTCGGGAGTGGCCGCTGACGTGGAGAAGGTGACGGATACCATGAAGATTGCTTCCTACGGGGTGTTCGGCACCCCGGCGGTCGTCGTGGACGGGGATGTGAAGTGTGTCGGCAAGATTCCAAGCAAGGAAGAAATCAAGGCATGGATTGAGAAGAAATGACGGCCGAGAGAGAAGTGTGAGGAATAATGGATAAAGACCAAGACAAAATACACAACCTGGTTGTGGACAAATACGGAGGCGTTGCAAAGGGAGATGGGGGAGGATGCACGGCCTCCTGCTGCGAGGGATCGTCTCCCCTCGTCAATATCATGGGGCTGGGAAAAGCGCTGGATTACACGGAAGAGGACCTTTCCTTATCGCCGGGTGAGGCGAACCTCGGCCTGGGCTGCGGGAACCCCATCGGCCTGGCGGATTTAAAACCGGGGGAGACCGTCCTGGATCTTGGCAGCGGAGCGGGATTCGATGCCTTCCTGGCTGCCAAGCGCGTAGGAGGATCGGGAAGGGTGATCGGGGTTGATCTGACCCCGGAAATGGTTCAAAAGGCCAGAGAAAATGCCGAAAAGTTGAAGATATCCAACAGTGAATTTCATCTCGGGAAAATTGAAAAACTTCCCGTCCCCGACAATTCCGTGGATGTCGTCATCTCCAATTGTGTCATAAACCTTTCCCCGGACAAACACGCCGTCTTCGGAGAGATCTATCGCTCTCTCAAGCCGGGCGGTCGGATTATCATTTCCGATATCCTCCGCTCCGGAGAAATTCCTGAAGGACTCCGTAACGATCCGACCGCCTATACCGGCTGAGTGGCAGGCGCCATTTCACCCGGTGAGGTGAAGGAAATTCTCTCAGCGTTGGGGTTTCAGGAAATCAGTATAAGGCCCAAGGAACAAAGCGAAAAGATCATCCGGGAGTGGAATGTCGGTGAGGGCGCAGAGAAAGTGGTCTTTTCGGCATACATCCGGGCTGTCAAGTCCTGATGAGGCTTTTCGGATACACCAACATGGATGAGAGGCTCAGGTCTTTTTTGACAATAAGGGCAAAGAGGTTTTCGGTCAAACGGGGTTTTACGCCGGGAGTGAGGTTCTCAAACAATTGGCCAAGATGGGAGTTGAATAGATGAATAAAACAATTCGGATAATCGTATTGGGGCTTGTAGTCCTGATGGGTTCCACGGGAGTCCTCTGGGCCGAGGCTTCTCCTGAAGGCAATAAGGATGCGTCGGCCGGAAAGGGGAAATCCTTTGATGAAGTGCCGGTCAAGGGCATGGTGACCATGATCGATCTCGGGGCGAATTCATGCATTCCCTGTAAAATGATGGCGCCCATCATGGAAAAACTGGAGAAGGCCTATGAAGGGAGGGCGGCCATCGTCTTCATCGATGTCTGGAAAACCAAAGGCCCAACAAAAAGATTTAACATTCGGGCCATCCCCACACAGATCTTCTTCAACAAAGAAGGAGAGGAAGTCTATCGCCACATCGGCTTCATGAGCGAAGAGGCCATCGTGGCACAGTTGAGAAAGATGGGAGTCCCGGATGCATAGGGGTTGCCCCTGGAAGTTGACCGACTTCATTCTTTGAAAGGAAAGCCAGACTCATGCTTGAATCCCTTTTTCTCACCGTTAATGAATGGATTGCCGGAGGCACGGTCATAGCGGCCGCAGGTTGTTTTCTCTGGGGCATGATCAGCGTGGTCTTCAGTCCCTGCCACCTCGCCTCCATCCCCCTCATCGTGGCGTATGTCGGCGGGCAGCAGGAGATACTCAGACCACGCAAGGCCGCCCACTACTCCATGGCCTTTACCATCGGTCTTTTTATCACGATTGCTGTTGTCGGCATTGTGTGCGCCCTGCTGGGCCGCATGCTGGGGGACGTGGGCAATTACTGGCAGGTTTTGGTTGGACTCGTCCTCGTGTGGGTGGCTCTGGGAATGATCGGGGTGGAAAAATGTTCCATGTCGGGGAGCCTGCTCTACCGCTTGAAATTCAAGGGCATTCCGGGGGCCTTCCTTCTCGGGCTAGCCTACGGAGTGCTTTCCGGCTCCTGTACTTTCGGGTTCATAGCCCCCATCCTGGCCATCATCACCATCCAGCAGAAAGTGGCCACAGGAGTCCTTTTCATTCTCCTCTTTGCCATAGGGCACTGCCTTCCTATTGTGGTGGCGGGAAGCAGCACGGCTGCCGTGAAGGGCGTTTTGGAAAGCAGCCGCTGGCAGGGCGCCGGAAACTGGTTTCGAAAGGGAGCTGGAGCGGTGATCGTCATGCTGGGGGTCTATTTTATCATTAACCCGTTTTTCTCTCCCGTGTGAGAGGAAGAACCCAACATGTTGTTCAAAAGCTATCATAAAAAGATCTTCAGACCGAAGTGCAACCCCAGTTTTCAGTCCCTCCACTGTATTGCATATCTGGAGCAGGATGTTTCCGAAGCCCTCCCGTACCTGAACGCCTTCCTGGGTGGTTATGAATATTTGAAGGATCCTCCGGCCGTGACATTCCGTGTCCACGGAAAAATCATGACCGTCCACTCCCGGGAGATCGCAATCAACGCGCTCCGGGACGAGGAGGAGGCGGACAAGATCCTGGAATGGCTCAAGCGGGAGATGAACGAGGCCTGGGAGAAAAGGGCTGAGATTGAACCGAAGTATGAGGGTGCTCCGAAACCTAAGGTACTTGAGATTTTAAAACTCCTGCCAAAAAGCAATTGTCGTGAATGTGGTCAGCCCACGTGCATGGTTTTTGCCGCCAAGATCGCGGAAGGCGCAAAGGGGCCGGAAGACTGCCCGCCGATAAAGGAAGATAACCGGATGAAGCTCGAGAAATATATGAGCGGTTTTCGCTTTGATTCATTGAAAAAAGGAAACCAATAGGGAGGTTTCTTATGAAAGCACAAAATTCAGTGAGCAAACGCCTTTCCTTTCTTGACCGGTTTCTAACCCTCTGGATTTTCCTGGCGATGTTCATTGGTGTCATGTGGGGCTATCTTTTTCCGGGGATACGCGAGGTGATAGACTATTTCCAGGTAGGGACGACCAATATCCCCATCGCTATCGGATTGATCCTGATGATGTACCCGCCCCTGGCCAAGGTGAAATACGAACAACTCGGCCAGGTCTTTAGAAATGTGAAGGTCCTGGCGCTTTCCCTGGTCCAGAACTGGGTCATCGGACCGATCCTCATGTTCCTGCTGGCCGTGGCTTTTCTCTCGGGGCATCATGAATACATGGTCGGCCTGATCCTTATCGGTCTGGCCCGGTGCATCGCCATGGTCATCGTCTGGAATGACCTGGCATCCGGGGATACGGAATACTGCGCGGGCCTGGTGGCGTTTAATTCCATATTCCAGGTCCTTTTTTTTTCCGTGTATGCCTATATCTTCATCACAGTGGTGCCACAGTGGTTGGGCCTGAAAGGGGCCGTGGTGGACATTTCCATCGGCCAGATCGCGGAAAGCGTTTTTATCTATCTGGGCATTCCCTTCATCGGCGGCATCATCTCCCGCATTATCGGACTAAAAACAAAGGGAAGAGAGTGGTATGAGGAGAGATTCATCCCCAAGATCAGTCCCATCACACTGATCGCCCTGCTTTTCACGATCCTGGTGATGTTCTCCCTGAAGGGCGAATTCATTGTCCAGCTTCCCTTTGATGTCGTCCGTGTGGCCGTCCCTCTGTGCATATATTTCGTGATCATGTTTTTCGTCTCCTTTTACCTGTCCATGAAGGCCGGTGCCACCTATGAGCAGTCCACAACCCTGAGCTTTACGGCCGCATCCAATAACTTTGAACTCGCCATCGCCGTGGCGGTGGCCGTGTTCGGCATCGACTCGGGCCAGGCCTTTGCAGCGGTGATCGGACCGCTGGTCGAGGTTCCGGTGTTGATCAGTCTGGTCAATGTGGCGTTATGGCTAAAACGCAGATACTTCCCCTATGCCGTTGATACGCCGACCGGTGTCTGTCATGTGACATGCCGACCGTGAGGAGGAGAAGCGTGGGGGAATTTTTCGGCTGCACCGGGAATATCAGGGGGTTTTTCAATTTGAAAACCAATTGCAAGCAGAAACCGCTTATCAATATCCTGATCCGGGCCCATCTTGCACAGGGGAAGACCAATCAGGGGAAATAATCCATGAAAACAGACGGAATTATTGGAAAGGCACGGCAAGCCATCGGGCAATCGGCAGTGATTATTATTTTGGCCGCGATGGTGGGTCTTTTGACGAATCAACCGCGGGCCGACGGGCTCCCAGTGGTGGCGGACCGGTCTCCCGAGGCAAGGGTGGCTTCGGAATCGGGGGAGAGCCTGGTCATTTCTCTCGAAGAGGCCAAGGCCCTGTGCTCTGACAAAGAGGCCGTATTTCTTGATGCGCGATCAGAGGAGGAATATGGCCGGGGCCACATTCGGTGCGCTCAAAACATACCATGGCAGGCCTTTGAAAGACACATCGACCGGGTCTTCAGTTTGATCCCTGATGATGTCTGGATCGTGACCTACTGTGATGGTGAGACGTGTCCGATGGGTGAAGACCTTGCATTAGAGTTGGTTTTCATGGGCTATAAAAATGTGAAGGTCCTCCTGAACGGATGGGCAAGATGGAAGGAGGCGGGGTTTCCCACTGAGGGCGGGCAGAACAAATTTTCATGACAGGCAAAAGGAGCCATGACGTTGGACACTCAGACAAATGGTCAAAGCGATATGGAACCTGCTGAGACGTTTGAAAAGCACTGTGGTCACACTTTCGGCAAAGCCTTTATTCACATGCCGGGCAAAGAGGAG
Organism: Desulfatiglandales bacterium; assembly: GCA_049366815.1. GTDB lineage: Bacteria > Desulfobacterota > DSM-4660 > Desulfatiglandales > HGW-15 > CAYNYM01. The sequence continues at coordinate 7,069 of JBMNCO010000129.1, forward strand.
ACATCGGGCGGTACCCGCCTTCTGATCACACTCTTGCTGAACCTCATGATACCCGTGGCCCAGGTCATTGGAGGGGTCTATGCCCACAGCATGGCTCTCATCTCTGATGCGACCCACAATTTCAGCGACTTCGTGGCCGTCTTGATTGCCTATGTGGCACACCGTATCGGCAGGAAAGGGGCCTCCCTTCAGAACACGTTCGGTTACAAACGGGCGGAGATCCTGGCCGCCACGATGAACGTGGCCATTCTTATCGCTGCATCGGCCTTCATCATCTACCAGGCAGCGGAGCGGTTTCATCATCCACAGGCTGTGCTCGGTCAGGTGGTCATCTTGATGGCCGGTGTCGGCATCCTGGGTAACGGTCTATCCGCCTGGCTGCTCCACCGGGATTCAAAGCACAGTCTCAATGTGCGAGGCGCCTTCCTCCACATGCTGGGGGATCTTTTGACTTCTGTCATGGTATTGATCAACGGGGTGGTCCTCATCTTCAGGCCCTGGTACTGGCTGGACCCCCTGCTCTCCATTCTCATCGTCCTTTTCATCCTGAAAAACTGCTGGTCCATCCTCAAGGAGACCACCGGCATCCTGATGAACGCCACACCCAGAGACCTTGATCTTGAGGAGATCAAGGACGCTTTGAAACAGGTCCCCGGCGTATGCGGTGTCCATTATCTGCACGCCTGGAACATATCGGCTTCCAGTATCGGCTTTTCATGTCATGTGGAGGTGATGGATCAGCGGGTGAGCGAGGCCGAGAAGATCGGAGAGAGGATCCGCCACGAGCTCTTGCATCGATTCGGTATCGATCATCCTGTGCTCCAGTTCGAGACCGGATCATGCGGGAACGGGGGTGTGATTTGCGAAATTTCCTGTGGAGATATCAAGAATGGGTGACATTCAAACGGGTTTCTTCAGTCGAGGATGGAAACAGGAAGGGCTGCTTGCCCTGACTGCCCGCCTGATTCTTGGCGCGGTTTTCCTTTATGCGAGCATCGACAAGATCGCTCACCCGGCAGCCTTTGCCGAGGCGATATACAATTACCAGATCCTTCCGGACGCCCTGATCAATCTGACGGCGATCATTCTTCCATGGCTGGAACTTATCGCAGGTCTCTTTCTGATCCTGGGGCTGTTTAAGGAAGGGAGCGTGTGCATCGTGACAGGTCTGCTTGTGGTCTTTTTGGGTGCCATGATATTCAACCTGGCACGGGGCCTGGATATCCATTGCGGGTGTTTCAGCACAGGCACCGACGGGGGGATGGCTTCCATGGCGTGGTACGTGATCAGGGACGGCCTTTTCCTGGTACCGGCTTGCTATCTGCTTTACCGCACCTTCCAGGGGAAAGGGGCCGATTCCGGACAAGGGTCGGTTTGAGGCCTCTCAATGGCTCAGATCTTTTAAGAAACGACCCGAGCCGCAACCGGGACGGGATCTAAAGCCGCACACGGAGGCTTCATGACATGAAAGATTTCATAAGGGTCGCAAAGGCCGTGTCCGACCCCAGCCGTGTAAAGATCATCGAGCTTCAAGGGGCAATGGTGGGCGCGAAGGATTTGTCGATAACTTTCCTGTCAGGAACTTAGGAGGCTAAAGATGTCACCGGATAACAAAGATCTATCGAATGATCCTGAGGACATCGTGCAAAACACAAAGAATATTTTTCAACATGAAGAGGACGGATGAAAGGATGGGTGAGCCTTCCCTCCGCCGCCAGTTGGCCGGCATATACTGAAATTTCCTGATGATACACAGGTCGGAGTCATTGGTCTCGATGAAGTCATGGCTGAGCTTTGCGCCGAAGGTCGAAAGGCGACCGACGAGACCGCTGATGAAATCATCAGGAGGCTGGAAGAAAGGAAGAACTATATCCCCTCCTCCGGAAGCGCCCGCAAGGAGTACTCGTATGTCCTGCTGAGGGAATACAGAAATTACATTAAGGATCGTTCCGGCGGTAGCCGGTAGGGGACTGGGGCGCGATTTGAAAAACAATGCCTCATTCATTTAATTCGAAAGTAGACATGACATGAAAAATCTATTGAATCAATCCTTCAGCTGCCTGGGCAGATTAGGAAGAGGTGGTTCTAAAGAATATGGAATTTTTCTTGATGGAAAAGAAAGTATTGCGGAAGGAGGGACCATGAGATGGGTGTGAATCTGCATCTCCCGAATCGCTTCTATTACCTCTGGGAGGGCAAGGGTGTGATCGAAGTGACGGGGAGGACCGTGGCCGAGTGTCTGGACGACCTCGTACGCCTCATGCCCATAATGAAAAAGGCCCTCTCTTACGAGGCGGGGGCGCTGGATCCGCATATCAAGGTGCTGGTCAACAAAGGGGACGTTGGCGCAGCAGGCCTTGCAAGAGAAGTAGAGGACGGCGATGAGATTCATTTCGTACTCGGAACCGCCTGATGACGCGGCGGCGCCGATGGCTAGTCTAGCCATATTGAACTGAAAAGGATAAAAAATTCTCAGATCGCTCTGAAAGGTCGGTTTTGTGAATAGTAAAAAATTTCTTGAAGACTTTAGGGAAGATTTTCCCTCACTGAAAAGGCGACATAATGGAAACCCTCCCATTTACTTGGATAATGCTTGCACCACACTTGTACCAAGCCAGGTCATTTCCTCCATCATGGAGTATTATAGGAAATATCCATCGTGCAGCGGCAAAAGAAGCCGCCACTGGTTTGCTGACGAGGTTGCAAGTCGTATCGAAGGAAATTCCGACAAGGGCATGAAGGGTTCACGCCAGATAATAGCCGAGTTCATAAATGCCAAATCTGATCAAGAAATCGCCTTTACCTTAAATACAACCCATGCCATTAACATAGTGGCCCTTGGCTTCAAGTTTCAGCTAGGAGATATCATTCTACTTACCGATAAGGAGCACAACTCCAATCTGGTTCCTTGGTTAAGGTTACAGCAGAAAGGACTCGTCACAGTAGACTATGCGACACAAAATCATGAAGATTTTGACCTCAAGGGTTTCGAGGAGAAGTTGAAAAATCAAGCAGTAAGATTTGTCAGCATGGCCTATACATCGAATATAACCGGATATACGATCCCAGCAAAAGAAATAATTGAAATTGCCCATAAGTACGGTGCCAGAGTCCTACTCGATGGCGCCCAGATGGTCCCTCACAAAACTGTCGACGTTCAGGACCTGGATGTTGATTTCCTGGCTTTTTCCATGCACAAGATGTGTGGGCCACGAGGGGTGGGTGTTCTCTATGGTAAAAAGGAACTCATGGGATGGAATCAATCGGGAGAAAAGGGGACAATAGGTGATGAGGTTGAACCTGCAATTCTGGGCGGAGGAACCGTCGGTGATACCACTTATCATTCCTACAGCCTTTTAGAAATGCCGGACAGGTTTGAGGCAGGAACCCATAATTACCCCGGTCAGATTGCCTCCGGTGCGGCTATTCAATACCTGCAAAGGATCGGTATGGACCGGATAAACGAACATGAGACCATTTTGAATCGTTTTTTGACTGAAGAATCGCTGAGCCGTTATGGGAGCACGGAATGGTTCAGGATACTTGGCCCGCGTGATGTTAAGAAAAGGGGAGGCATCCTCACCTTCGAGGTTAGAAGACCAAACGCTGTAAGAATAGCCGAAGAACTCAGCAAGAAGAATAACATCATGATTAGGGACGGCGCTTTTTGTGCGCATTCCTATTTTAATAATGAGTTTGGGGAGGGATGGACTCGTTCTGCGTCTCACAGTGACCATAGAATGGTATATCGGGTTTCTTTTTACCTCTATAACACGATCGAGGAATGCCGGATATTCTTAGAAACTCTGGATGATATATTCAAAGAACGCAGCTATATATAATACTTGGATTACGATGGATTAGGACACGGAATGGTATGGATGAGGCCGCTAGAAAATATTATCGTAGGTTGATTATGACAGGTTTTGAGCACGCTGGTTTATTGAAAAATGCCTCTATATTCGTGGAGACTTCAGGGGAAAATACAGCCCTTTGCGCCAGGGAAGATGATTATATGCGACTGTATATCAATGTGGTCAACAATTACATTGATGATATCAAATATGCATGTGTGTGTGATCCAACAAGCAATGTGGCGGTAGAGATTCTATGCACTTTAATGAGGGGAAAGTCTCTGGAGGAGGCCACCATTTACCCTGAAGAAGCATTTTACCAATTTCTAGGAAGCAAGGACGAAGATCTACAGAGAAAAATCAGAGGGTTAAAGGAGCTCGTTAGCGAGGGAATCTCCGATTATAAGGCAAAAATATCTTAGAATAATAAGCTGAATCAAACGGTTTCTTTTCCTTGCATCACTATGATTAGAAAAGCTGGAATGATTGTTGGATCAACCTCCTTCTCAGTCTTCTTTGCCTGAAGACCTTCTCGGATGGCAAGATCCTGCTGGCGTAATTTCAGGACTTGTCCGTTTTACACGGACATTTGGACAGGGAGGAATTGGCCGTGACTAATAAAGGCCCATCGAGAGAGGACATGGAAATAAAGATCACCTATTGTGTGGAATGAGGATTTTTGGCCATGGCTTCCGGCCTGGCAGCCAGGATCAAGGAGGTATTCGGGATCACCCCGCAACTCCTTGAGGGACACAACGGCATCTACGAGGTATCCATCAACGGGAAAGAGATTGTAACCAACCAGGGCGCATGCACCAAGATGCCGACCGAAAACGAAATCTTGACGGTGGTCAGCAAATACATCGGTCCGCTGCCCGACAAGGTAAAGCTTGTGAGAGCGGTTCTTCCGATGGTATGAGACTGCACAGTCAAGATAGAAGGAAAAATTACATTTGAAGAAACTGGACACAAAATCGTCAAATGTTCAACTTTGTGAAACGACCCGGCAGCAATTCTACTTGTTGCTGCAAACCCGGCTCTTAACATACCTGCTGTATTCTTTTATGAGAAGATCGCAATATTGTTGCCGGGCCGAGGGGACGATATAGTTTTTTTCGCTCAGTCTCTCCACAATTATTTCCGCTGTTTCCTCACTTACCCCTCTGCCTTCGGCATAAATAGCCGCAAGAATATCCTCTAGGCCCGTAACCCCTGTCTGAGAGCCGTCGGGGAAGAGAAGCATCCGTATGCCAGGCATGGAGGGGGCGCAACAAGACATCCCTTTTTGAACCTCTCGTGACACAACTTACCTCCGTTTTTTTCTTCAATGCATGCCTTATAAAATCAGGAATATTGCATTTGGGTCTATTTGTGACAGGGCGATTTGTCAGTACAGCAACTTTTCTACCAGTATCCCTGTCACGATAGCAACAAGGAAGACGTTCATTGCGAATGCCAGAACGAGTTTCTTTTTGAACATGGAACTGAGGATTATCAACTCCGGAATGGACGCCCCTGCCCCTCCTATGATGAGGGCAAGAACTGTGCCCAATCCCATCCCCTTCCCTACAAGAGCGGCACTGATGGGAATAATGGTTTCCGCCCGGATATACATGGGAACCCCGATAACCGCTGCTATTGGAATAGACCACCTGTTGCCAGGTCCAGCCAATTTGACTACAAGGTCCTGCGGGAAAAACCCGTATATGAAAGCACCAATGCCCGCGCCCAGAATGAGATACCAGAATACCCCTTTAAATGTGTCGATTGCAGACAGCGATGCCCTCTTCATCTTTTCACTAAAAGGCACCTTTGTAGAGCCCGGCACCCTGTTGTCAGAATCAAAGTCAACAGAGCAGCATGACGCTTGAGCCAATTTCTGGACAGGAGTTTTTACTTCTCCCCCACAGCACCCAGCAGGCATTTGAAGGGTGGGAAAGGTGACAAGTTGCGCATCGCTTTCAGACGAACAACACCTCGTTTCAACTGACCTGGTCTTAAATGGACCGTCAGGCGTTTTCTCCGCTTCCGCGCAACAAGCCGCCTGAAAATTCAGGAGGGGCTTGACCTGTCCTTCCATTCCCAGTTTTGAAAGGAAACCTGCCAGTACCATGGTTCCGACAAAGGTGATCACTACGTAAACGACTGTTACTTTGACGCCGAAGAGTGAGAGCAGCAAAGCAATAATTATAGGATTGAGAACCGGTGAAGAAAAGAGGAATGCCATTGTAGGACCAAAAGGAACACCTCCTTTGAGTAATCCCGCCGTTATCGGGACGGTGGAGCAGGAGCAAAAAGGCGTCACAGCACCGAGGCCGGAACCCAGGACGTATTGAACCCACGTCAACCTGTTCGACAGAAAGTCTTTTATTCGGGACGGAGGCAGGTACTCCATCAATATCCCGACAAGAAAGGAAACAGCCACAAAGATAAAAACAAGTTCCCCGGCAATCACCAGGAAAAATCTTCCGGCAGTCACAAAATTATTGATCTCAAACATAGGTAATTCCTCCTACTATGACCCTGATCCAAGTGGCTATTTGTTTAAAAGACGTGTTTTCATGTCTTCTAAAAAAACAAGGTTATCGTTCTCTACCGCCTTATAGATATAAGGGATCGTAGAGCGCCAAGCCTCAAGCGCCACCTTGTAAGCCTCATTCCCTAAAGGGGTAAGGGTATAGACCCGCCGCTTCTGTGCACCCTTGAGTTGCTTGCTCTCGGTTACCTCTGCGTAGCCATGTTGGGTCAGTTCCTTGAGGACAGGGTAAATAGAACCGAAAGTAGGAACACAGCAACCACTGGTAATTGACTCAAGTTCCTTCAATATGCCGTAACCATGGTTTGGCCCCACGGACAAAACTTTCAAGATGAGGAGTTTAGTTAGCCCTATATTGATTAACGATTTCCAATAATTCAAATCAGTAAGTCTCATAAGGGAACTCCTTCCTATATATACCCCTAATATTTAGTCTGTCATTATATTGAAATACAATATAATAACCACTATGATATTAATCGTATCTTGTCAAACGTTTTCTGCATGAATCTATGGTATGACACTGCAATTTTCGAAATTTTGTTATTGTTTGTCTTCCTTGGTTTCCTCTCTTGTAAGTCACTTGATGTAAAAGACGGGTATTATAGCGAACAATGTGTGGCGGGATGGTGGCATAAAAAAAGGCAGAGCCGCGGTTTGCCCTGCCCTAAGCTTTGGATGAGTAATAAAATAACGTTAAAGGGTTCCTACTCTTACCCAGCTATGAGATGTATTCAACCAAGCAGTGATAATTTGGATCAGAGGATAACCAACTCCGCGTGGCAAGGGATCCGTGCTATATCGGCAGGTTGCCGTCCAGGGAAGGCCGAAGCAGGGAGGAACGGGATGGATTGAGTGACTTCTACTTCAGTACTCCTGGGGCATCCCCTTGAGCTGTGCCAGGGAGAAGACGGGACCGTCTTTGCACACATACTGATCCCCGA
>JBMNCO010000130.1:0-2387 GCA_049366815.1 Desulfatiglandales bacterium
GGTCTGCTGTCGGCATTCAGCGCTCAGCCTAATGCCTTGTCTATGCATGGCTTTTTCTGATAGCTGATCGCTGAAGGCTGTCATCGCGAATCCGGGAATCCTCATTTCCGGATGAGCACTGATCGGTGACTCGGATACGGGGGATGCCCTTGGCGGAGGTCAGGATCAAACAGGCGGCTGTTATGGGTTTCGAAGTCTTCACGTATATCCTGGCCTGTTCTGAAAAAAGGGAATGGATTTTGATCAACTGAATGGGTTTACAGAATCAGATCATTAGGCCATACTGGCACAAACAAGGGAAGTTCAACAGGGGAGCCCGTCTTGGACTGTCCGAAATGCAAAAATCCAAATCCAGAGTCTGCTTACTTCTGCACCCGTTGTGGCACCCGGTTGCGCGTTCGGGTCAAGGAGGAGGAGACCAAGGGAGGAGGATTTTTTCTTTTGATAGGCGTACTCTTGATGGGTTTTCTCCTCGGTTACTTTTCTCACTTTGCCCTGGTTACAGGGAAGAAAGGCGAGACCAAGGCCCCCCGGGTGTCTGAGAGCGGTTCGACTTCTTCCCAAGGGGATTTGGAGAGGCCGGAAAAGGTCGTAGCGGAAAAGAGACGTGGGGGTATCGGGACCCGAGAGGGCCTGATCGAGCGAAATGAACCACGGTCCGATCTGAGGATGCTGAGCGTTGGAGTCGTCGTCATCGAAAACCGCTGGGGCTATGAAATCTCCAGGATTTCCGTGCCGGTCCTCAGTGGGGCCTGGGTAGCCCTTCCCACAAGGGCCTTTTTGGGTGGGGTCAGGATGGCTTTTATACTACCCGACCAGCCTTGGGGTTTTAGGATTGAAAAAGGTACCTGGCGTGATGGGGATCTTATCAGCCTCTGGTATGTAGAGGCATGGGATAGAAATGAAACGCCCCCTCTTCGCCCCTGGAAAGACGGCCGATCCCTGGAATGGGTTCCTCTTGACGCCCCGGATGCTTCCGTGTCCGTTAACCTTTCTCCACATGAGCGGAAGGGCCTTTTTGCCGTGTGTGCCATCCCTGAGGCGATTCGGGAGCCTGGTGTGTTTTTCCAGGAAAACAATGTAGTCGGCTGGACCTTTGGTCCATGGGTGGAAGGCGGATACCTGTGGCTGGGTCCCGAAGGAAAGGGGATCCTGGACAGAATGACCATAGAGATGATCTATGATATCACCTTTGCCAATGGCCGTGAGGAACAGTTCAGCAGGGCCCTGGCCATGGGAGAAGATACGACGGTGTCCGAGCGCTTGGATGCCTTTGCCGAGGGATTTCGCCTGAGCCCAAGACTTTCGAAGGAGGAATGTCCCGCACCTTTCCGAACGGAGTCCGTCCTCGGCCCCATGAAATCCCTTGTCGGCCGATTGATGCAAATCGGCTCCCACCAAGAGGTCCTCGGAGCCTTGGACCTTCAGGTCCTGAGGGAGGCGTCGGACCCATCTCTGCTCAGGGCTGCAATGGAAGCCTTATCGGAACTCTACGATTACGAAAGCGCTGTGGATCTTGCTGAGGCATTGCGGGCGGGCCTCAGGCGAGATCAGAGAGAAGAGATCTCGGATCTCGATCGGTTCCATGTGAGTCTCTATGCGGACTGGATCAAGGAATCGATTGAAAGGGGGGACATCGCCGGCGGTTTTCGTTCCTATGCGCGGGCACGGGGTATCTTTCCGGAAAATCCCCACATCCAACTTCTTGGTGTGGAGCTGGCCCTGGCAGATGGAGACTGGGGAGAGGCGCAGAGGCTTCTTCGGAGCGGGAACTATCCCAAATCTCTGGCGGACAGGGTGAGGGTCCTCAACATTCGAGCCTCTGACCTTCAGGAAGAGCGGACCAAAATCCTCGTCCGATTTACGCCGGGTGCCCGGCAAATCCCGGTGAAGGCCCTTTTGAACGGGAGACTGACCCAGGAATTCATCATTGACACGGGTGCCTCCGCGCTCACCATACCCTTCTCGGCTGTCGAGGCCTTGGGGATAAAGCTGGACCTTACCCCGCGGAGAGTAGTGTCAACGGCCGGGGGCCGAAGGTCCACCAGGGAGGTGCAACTCTCCTCCATTGCTCTTGGAGACTGGACGGTTCGGGATGTCGCGGCATTGGTTGTGGACATCCCGGATAAACCCGGGCTGGGGCTCCTGGGCCTCAACTTCCTGAACAGATTCCATGTCGAGATCAATCACGACCGGGGTGTCCTTTCATTGACCCCGAGATAGGGCTTGTGTTCCAAGGAATTGATATTTGGCTTTTCCTTCTCATTTTTTATCATCGCGCTGATCACTCTTGAGCACCGATTTTTGGGCTGTCGGTGACTTCAGACGGCGGGTCGGCCCCTTCAGGCCTCTTCCTCACCTTTCGAACCACATAAACAAGAAGAAAA
>JBMNCO010000131.1:0-1597 GCA_049366815.1 Desulfatiglandales bacterium
GAATGGCAGAGCACTTTTGCGACTGTATGAAGGAGTTTGAGGCGTGCTGTTCTGATGTTATGGTCCGTCAGGCCCTTTGATGAATCGTGGGGGCCACCCGGGCTGAGATCATTTTTGTCGTTACTCTATATTCAGCCATTATCTTGAGATACGGCCGGAGGTTACAGGCCGAGATGGCAATCTGAAGTCCTGCACAGTTGTTTATGAGTTTCAGACCTGGGCCGCATTTTCCAGGAAGGCATCCATCACGGCATCGGTGAATTTTTTATCCAGAATATGGGCATCCACTTTCAGGACCTTTATTTTGTCGGAAAAGGCCGAAATGGCATCTATGAAGCCCGCATCCGCCTTGGGATCATACATGGGACCCCCCACACGGTCAAAGGTCGAGAACCCCTTCATAGGGATGACCACGGTAACGGGCCCCCTGCTTTGGCTCAACTTTTCACCTATTTCTCTTCCTACTTGGTGGAGTTCCGCATAGCTTGACCGGTAAGACGTTACTACTTTGTTGTGGAGATGAGTCTTCCGGCCCGTATGTTTTCCCGGGGGGCCGGCAATGAGATCACACGTCCCGGGAACAAAGACCTGCGGCAGTCCCAGCCTTCCGGCATTCTCATAACGGTCGTCGGGTGGAAACGAGGAGCCCCCGGCAATGCGGTCAAGCCAGTCGCTGGAAAGCTCGATAACGCCGCCGTCAATATAGCCGTCCGCAATGACCTGCTCCAGGCTGACGGGACCGAACCCGAAGCAATGAAAGGTCATGGGATGGTAGCCGGCATCGGCAAGTCTCTGTCGTATGATCCGGTTCGCATCCTCAGTGGCACCCTTGGCGCAAAGGGCCACTATCTTTTTTCCGCTCTTCTCTTCCGGGACCTCCGCACCGGCCATTCCCACGACACCTCCGCAGGCCCTGGTAAAGATGATCCTTGTAAAGCGGTTCAGCCCCACCACATCGGCTACCGAGTGAAACATGCAGATGTCCTTGGTTCCCACCAGGCGGCTCATAGCCGGATTCCCTGCCTGGGAGGATACCATGAACTTCGGGACGCCTATGGGAAGGGTCCGCATCGCGCCCGTTCCCAGGACCGTGCCCATGCCTCCCCCGATGCCTAAGACACCGTGGATTCTGCCCTCTTTGTGCAGGCGCAGAGTGATGACCCCCGCGCCCTGGGCCTGCAGATCAATGGCCTCGCCCTCAGCCGGTATTTTTCTAACCTGTTCAATCGTCGTGCCGGCTGCGCCGGCGACCTCCTCACGCGTGATATCCGGCTCTATCGTCGGCTCCCCTAATACCCCGCCATCGAGTAACAAGGCCTTTGCCCCCATGGCTTCTATCTGTTCCCTGCAAAATGCGACTTCCGCACCTTTCGTATCCAGCGTTGCCACCACAAGGATTGTCTTCATGAGCATCACCCTTTTGGTTAAATTTTCGTAACTGTTCAGGTTGGTTAGGCTGTAGGCTGAAGGCTATGAGTTTCCAAAACCTTCGCTATCCGCGCATTGATCGAAGCAGGGCGCCCGAAACCTTCGCGGTTTCCTCAATTTTTGATTCACAGGTAGAAATTTCACGTTCATAAGAATACCCCAGGCGCTT
>JBMNCO010000132.1:0-84782 GCA_049366815.1 Desulfatiglandales bacterium
TTCAGAAAGGGAGCATGATTTCCACACACTTATTGGAAAGGGCTAAATTCATACACAGATTATTGTATTGTTATCCTTCCAGCCTAAAATAGTGTTGACAAATTATATAAATAAACCTAGAAGCTTTAGCTTACCTTCTCGCCAGTCATATTTCCCCGTCCGTACAACCGCCTCCGAAACCTTTCATGTCATCGCGGTAAAAAAGGGGTTTATGCACTCAGCCGGTGGTCAAAATTATGCCAAAAAGAGCAAAAAAAGGAAGAATAGAAATCGACAGGGAGATCTGCAAGGGATGTTGCCTATGCATTTCCGTATGTCCGCAGAAAAATATCACCATATCCAAAAAATTAAACGAAAAGGGATACTATCCCGCGGAATCTCTTGACGAAACCAGAGAAGTCAAGACATGTTTGGGCTGCGCGATGTGTGCGACCATCTGTCCTGATGTCGCTATAGAGGTCTATCGTGAGTAACCGAGTCTTGATGAGAGGGAGCCATGTCATCGGGGAAGCGGCGGTTCGTGCCGGCTGTCGCTTCTATGCCGGGTATCCTATCACCCCGCAAAACGAGCTGACGGAATATATGGCCGGCGCCATGGCCAAATTGAAGGACGGGACATTTATCCAAGCGGAAAGCGAATTGGCCGCGATCAACATGGTCATCGGCGCTGCCATGGCGGGGGCCCGGGCCATGACCAGTTCATCGAGCCCGGGAGTCAGCCTGAAGCAGGAAGGCATTTCCTACCTGGCCGGTCAGGAACTCCCTGCAGTCATTGTCAATACCATGCGCGGAGGACCCGGACTCGGGAACATCGCGCCCACGCAGGGCGACTATTTTCAATCAACACGGGGCGGAGGTCACGGAGACTACCGTACCATCGTACTTGCGCCGGCCTCCGGACAGGAAATGGCCGAATTGACCCTGCAGGCCTTCGATCATGCCGACAGGTATCTGACTCCCGTGCTCCTTTTGGCAGACGGCATGATGGGACAGATGATGGAACCGGTGGTGTTGCCCGATCCCATTGATCTTTCCGCAATCCCCCCCAAATCCTGGATCCTGGACGGCGCCCGGGGAAGACCCAGCCGGATCATCAGATCAATGTATCTCGATACCGCAGTGGAAGAAGAGCACAATTGGAAGCTTGCACGAAAATACGATGCGATCACGCGGGAGATCACCAAGGCGGAAACCCACCTGGTCGATGACGCCCGGATGGTTGTCATCGCCTACGGCACTTCCGCCCGCGTCGCAAAGGGTGCCGTGAAAAATGCCCGTGAAATCGGACTCAGAGTGGGTCTCCTGCGCCCGATCACCCTCTGGCCCTTCCCGGCTCTCCTGTTGCGAAAGATCAGCCGTTCCGTGGAGGATTTCCTCGTCTTTGAAATGAGCACCGGGCAGATGGTGGAGGATGTCAAACTGGCCCTGGAGGGGCGGAGCAACGTCCACTTCCATGGAAGACCGGGAGGCAGCGTTGCTACACCGGATGAAATTTTCAAGGTGATCACCAGACTGTATCACCGCCGGCATTTGGAAGAGGGTTAGAGGGATGGAAAGAAAGATTTTTCAGAGGCCGAAGTACCTGAAGCGGAGCGTCTTCCACTACTGCCCGGGTTGCGGCCACAGCATCATTCATCGTCTGATCGCCGAGGTGATTGAGGAGCTCGACATCGGCGGCAAGGTCGTCTGTGTGCCTCCGGCCGGGTGTGCGGTGCTGGCTTACAACTATCTGGACATCGACATGGGTGAGGCCCCTCACGGTAGGGGGGCGGCGGTCGCCACGGGTATCAAGCGAACCCTGCCGGATCGCATCGTTTTTACATACCAGGGAGACGGAGACATCGCAGCCATTGGAACCGCAGAGACCATTCATGCCGCCAACAGGGGGGAAAATATTACAACCATCTTTGTGAATAACGGTGTCTACGGCATGACCGGCGGACAGATGGCCCCTACGACAATTCTGGGTCAAGCCACGACAACAACCCCCGGCGGTCGTGAAATCAAGAGGGACGGCTCCCCCCTCGACCTGAGTGAAATGCTGGCCATGGCCGGAGGAAGCGTATATATCGAACGGACTTCCGTCAACTCACCCGGGAACATAAAAAAGACGAAAAGTGCCATGATCAAGGCCTTTAAGTCACAGATGGCGGGCCTGGGCTTCTCCCTGGTCGAAGTCCTATCCCCCTGTCCAACAAACTGGAAACTTTCTCCGGTTGAGGCCGCCAAGTGGGTCGAGGACACCTTGACAAAAATCTTCCCCCTCAAGGTCATCAAGGACCAGGTGGGGGAAATCGCTTGAATCGACACATGGACCCCGTGCTCATTTAGGGATTCGGATAATCGGGAGGAGAGCATTCGGCCTCTTGATCTCAACCAAGGATTGGCATTCGTTATGACCAAAAAGACCGTTTTCGCCGGATTCGGGGGACAGGGTGTCCTCATGATGGGTTATGTGACCGCTGTTTCAGCCATGATGGAAGGCAAAAACGTCACCTACCTCCCTTCTTACGGAGCCGAGGTCCGGGGGGGGACCGCCAATTGTACGGTGGTCGTGTCCGACGAGGAGATTTTTTCACCCGTGGCCTCCGCGCCTGATTATGCCGTGATTATGAACAAACCCTCTCTGGCCAAGTATGAAGGGAGCATCAAGGAAGGCGGCATCATCATCCTCAATGCAAACCTCGTGGATGCGGTGCCTTCCAGGGATGATTTGGCGGTTGTCATGGTCCCTGCCAATGATATGGCCAGGGAACTTGGAAGTGATCGTACGATCAATATGATCATGCTTGGGGCCTTTGTGGCCAAGACAAAGATAACCACCCTGGATGCCGTCATGCAGGGACTCACGGAAATCGTCAAAGGGAAAAAGGCGAGTGTGATGGAATTGAATCGGAAAGGCCTGGACACAGGAGCCGAGTACGTCCTGAAAGGAGCCTGACCATGAAACGCGTGCAAGAAATCGACCTGGAATTGAAAAACCTTCCGGGACAGACCCTATCCATCGCCCAATTGCTGGGGGCCAACGGCATCAATATCATCGGCCTCTACCTGTCTGCCGATGCCGAGGAAGGCCGACTCCGCCTTCTCACCAATGACCCCAAGAAGGCCTGTAACATCCTCAAGACGTCCGGATACCGGATCCAGACCCGGGATGTCGTCGCCTGTGAAGTGCCCCATCATCCGGGCGGACTGACGGTGGTCCTGAAATCCTTGAATGCAGCCGGTATCCATATAGACTACATGTATCCCTGTCTCGCAACCGGTGATATCACGGTCCTGGTGCTGGGGGTCGACCGGGTGGAGGAGGCCGTAACGGCCCTTGAGGGTGACTGGATCAGGGTCCTGGGGGAGGATCTATATCACATCTGACCCCCTTTGGTACCCGGAACCAGTCCATTTTCTGCTCAGACCACAATCAAATCAGATGGTTGGCAACGCAAAACGATCATCTCTATATTCAGGATCCCACCAAAGCAGTAAAGAATTCTAACCGGGACAAGCGCGATCTCACCTGTCTTCCATCACTCCCATCCGTATTTTTTCTCCTCTGCCCCCACAAAGGACTAAAGTTTCATCCTCTATTGCCGAATCTTACACTAAGGACATTGTAAGGGCATTACCCCATCTCCATCCGAAAAAATGAGTGAAATCCATGGCGGTTCAGTTCCCATTTCCAAGGCGCCCCGTACCATCGGGTACCTATGTGATCAGCGGCATGAAAAAAGAAATTTTGGAGGCCTATCTGGGCACCTGTGTCGGGGTCACCCTCTGTGATCGAAAAACCGGTTTCGGCGGCCTCCTCCACCTCCTCCTCCCCGAGCCCACAGGAGTTGGAAATCTCTGGCACCCCGAAAGTTACGCCTCCTCCGGCCTCCCTCTCTTCATCGAGGCCTTGTGCAATGCGGGCGCTTCAAAAAAAGGCCTCGAGGCCTGCACCGCGGGAGGCGCCCTGGTCGGGCCTTTATCCGAAATGGATCTGAACCTGGATATCGGCGGGAGAACTCAGGAAATCGTAGAAGATATCCTGCATCGGGAAAAGATCCCCATCATGAAGACCGAGACCGGTGGCTATTTCACCTGTCGTCTCGCCCTGAATCTGAAAAGCTGGGAGAGTTGCATCGAGCCCATGGGGATTTCGACGGCCGGCTTCGAACAGGATGAACCCGAAAGACCCTCCCGACGGCAAATCAGACACGCCCTGGAGGAGGTAAGGCCCATTCCCCAAATCGCGCTCAAGGTCATTCGCATGTTGAATGACAGCAGCCACAGTCTGGAGGATGTAGCAAAGGAAGTCCGGCAGGATCAGGTGATCAGCGCAAGAGTTCTCAGGTTGTGCCGCTCGGCTCTCTTCGGCTCAACACCGGGGATTGACTCCATTGACAGGGCCCTGGTCCTGCTGGGAGAAAAACGTTTTCTTCAACTGGTCGTATCGGCCTCGCTTGAAAATTTCTATCCGCAAAACGGAAACGGCTATTCTCTCTGTAAGGGTGGAGTCTACAGACATGCCCTTGGAACCGCAATGCTCTGTGAGAACCTGGCGGAATTCACCGGCAGAGTACGCGCCGACATTGCTTACACGGCCGGGCTCCTCCACGACATCGGCAAAGTGGTGTTGGATCAGTTTGTAACCAAGTCCTCCTCATATTTTTATCGCAGGACCCTTGTGGACGGTGCAAACCTCGTGGATGTGGAAAGGGAAGAGTTCGGCATGACCCACACGGAAATCGGGGGGCTTCTGTCGGAACACTGGGCCCTGCCTGACAACCTGAGGGATGCCATCCGGCATCATCACGGCCCGGAAAAGGCAGAGGTGGATTCGGAATTGACCCATCTCGTCTATTTGGCCGATCTGCTCATGTCGCGTTTTCTTGTAGGGCAGGAACTGGAACGCCTTGATACGGAAACCCTTGCATCACGGCTTCAAAAGGTAGGGATCGCACCCGAAAAGTTTTCCGCACTTGTGGACAATATCCCCCGGCATGTATTCGATGAATCTTCGGCTTCTGAATCCTGATGCATGCGCAAAAAATCGGATACATCCCGTTTTTTTCGACTATTCACAAAGATGTCGATCTCATTCGTGTGCAGAATAAAACGTCTCACCGCTTAGAGGGAATCTCAATGCAAAGATGACCGTTTTCCATAGCCGACAGGCCGATTGGACCCAGGGTGGAGCGGAAAATGGACTTGTTTTGGACGCCAAGGTGTCGACCGTCTTGTGGCGTCGTTCTCATGCCCATGACAGGGGCATGGGGGATACCCCGTTCCAGCACTTCAGGCATAGGTCGGAACGCGGGAGGCCGATGGCTTCCACCAAGGCCTCGAGGCTGTTGAATTTCAAGGAATCGGCCCCTATCTGCTCCGCAATCCAGGACTCAAACCCCTTTAATTGTTCCATGGACGCGATATCCCCGCTGCGCATATACTTTCGCGCCATGAGCTCTTCCGTGCTCCTTGTGGAAATACCGAAATCGCAGGGGTACATCAAGGGGGGGCACGCGATGCGCACATGGACCTCCTCGGCCCCCGCATCCTTGAGATCTCTGACCTTGTAAAGAATCTGAGTCCCCCGGACGATGGAGTCGTCTACCAGCACGATACGCTTGCCTCTTACTGCGTGGTGGAGCACGGACAGTTTGCGTTTTGCCATTTTTTCCCTGGCCATCTGGGAAGACTGTGTGTAGCTGCGGTCGGCATATCGGTTGTAGAGAAAGACCTCCTGGTAACAGACCTTAGAATACATATGATAACCAATGGCATGGCCGATCCCTGACATGGGAACGGGGGCGACCAGGTCGGCCTCCAACCCTCCCTCCTCAGCGTCCCGCTGTGCCAATTTTGCGCCGATATTGTTCCTGGCCTCCTGCACATAGACACCCTCGATAACGGAATCGATGCTGGCATTGTAGGCCCACTCGAAGGCACAAAAGGCCCGGCGCGGAGACTCGAGCTGTTTGAGAGTCCGGAAGCCCTTATCGGTCATCAGGAGGATTTCCCCGGGCATGACATCCCGGACGACCTCCATATCGAGATTCTGGAGGGCACGGGATTCCGAACTCACGGCGCATTTGTCGTGATTGCGACCCAGGATGAGCGGCCGAAAACCGTAGACATCCCTTGCCGCATAGATCCCGTCCCGTGTCAACATGACCAGGGCGTAGGCCCCCCTGACCTTTTCAGACAGTCTCGTAAGGCCCTCGACGGGCTCCCCGGCCTCCAGGATGATCTTGGAGATCAGTTCGATATTGTATTTTTTATAAAAAGATTTTCCCCGGCTCATCATCTCCTGGATGAGGTCTTCGGCATTGACGATGTTTCCGCTGAATGCCACGGCGATCTCCCCAAGACTTGACTGAGACATCATGGGCTGGCGTTCCCAGAGGCTGACATGTCCGATCCCCTGTTTTCCCTTCAGGTAATTCAAGTCCTGATCGTTGAAGGAGTATCCGACCTTTCCATAATGGGTGACCTGCCGGATCTGATTGTGAAAAGTGGCTATTCCACAATACTCCTGCCCACGGTGCTGAAGAAAGTCAGTGCCCTGGTAAATGTCATAAACACATTCCGAACTGGACGAAATGCCGAAGACCCCGCAGTTGTCCTTTAACGCGCCCATGTTTTAAGATGCTCCTTCCCACAATTTCTAAAATACATGGAGTACCGAGTGAGAAGCCCTGCTTTCTTTCTTTGAGAAATAGTCCCCGTGAACCGGGCATCATCTTTGACGCCGATCAAAGGAACATATTGAAGCAGGTGACTGGTGTCAAGAAAATAGGAAGCCCTGAAGAAAAGGCGATCGAAAGGGAGGCCGCAGAGGATGCCTTTATGTCGATTCAGGGGATTTTGCAGGTGTTGACAAATGCACTGAACAGAGATACGGAATCTTTTAATAACCACATCATGCCGGGAAGGAGTCGAGCAATGGGCTATGAATGTATTCTGTTTGAGAAAGAAGAAGGGATTGCCATTGTCACATTAAACAGGCCCCAGGTCCTGAACGCCATGAACAGGCAGTTGTGGCTTGACCTTCAGGAGGCTCTCGAGGATGTCAGAAACGATCATTTCATAAAGGCCATGATTATCACGGGAGGGGGGCGGGCCTTTTCCACAGGGGCCGACCTCAAGGACTCCAAGGACAGAAGCCAGGAGGCCTACCGTGCCTATCTGACCGAACTCCAGGAGACATCCCGAAAGATCATTCGCTTTGAAAAGCCGATCATCGCCGCCATCAATGGTTATGCCCTTGGATCCGGATACGAACTGGCCCTCGCATGCGATATCCGGCTGGCCGCCGTTGAAGCGAAGATCGGTTCTCCCGAGGCGGGCGTCTCATCCTCCGTCACCGGCGGCGCCATGAGGTTGATCCAGGATCTTATCGGTCCCGGAAAGGCGAGGGAACTTCTCTTTACGGCAGAGTATATCGATGGGAAAGAGGCCGAAAGGATTGGTCTCGTGAACAAGGCCGTTCCCCTGGCCCAACTCATGATGGAAGCCAAAAACATGGCGAGGAAGATCGCGAGGAATTCGGCCTTCTCTTTAAAGATGATTAAAAAAGGGCTCCTCATGGCCCGGGGCGAGTCAAGCCTCGAGGCCCTCATGGATTACGAAATCGAGGCCTGCCTGGCCTGCGTTTCCAGGAAAGAACGACAGGAATCCTTGACAAAATTTGAGGAAAGAAAGGCGTGAGCACCCTCTTCCGCCTGTGTCTTCCCTTATTTCAATCCCCCCCCCGGCCTCCCGGAAATCTCTGGACAGCGGCGGGGTTATGTGCGATGTAGGGGACGGGATTCACACCTGCCCTTTGAGCAGCGAAGGGCGGCACCCGATTGACCTTAAATTCAGAGGGATTCACAAGGTCCCGACGGCACGGCACAGTGGCGAGAGCATGAGCGGAAAGACACAGACATTGCCAAAAAACGCCCATCTAAAGGAAAAACCCAGGATTGAAATCAATCGGGAGTGGTGTAAGGGGTGCGGCATCTGTGTTGCATTCTGTCCCCATGAGGTCCTGGGTCTGGATGAAAATAACAAGGCCGTAGCCAATCATCCGGAGAACTGTAATCTTTGCGGAATGTGCGAACTCCGTTGCCCGGACATGGCCATCGAGGTCCTTCAGGAAGCCCCCTCCTCCACGGATGAATTCGAACCCAAAAGGGATCTTGAGTCTTCATGAGCAATAAAACACTTTTTGTCCAGGGAAATGAGGCCTGTGTCGAGGCCGCCCTCTATGCGGGACTGGGTTTTTTCGCCGGCTATCCAATCACCCCATCATCAGAAATCGCTGAACTGCTCTCAGAGCGGTTGCCTGCATCGGGTGGGAAGTTCATCCAAATGGAGGATGAAATCGCCTCCATGTGTGCCATTATCGGGGCGTCCCTGACAGGCATAAAGGCCATGACCGCCACCAGCGGCCCCGGCTTTTCCCTGAAACAGGAGGCCATCGGATACGCCATCATGGCCGAGGTTCCCTGTGTGGTGGTCAATGTCCAGAGAGGCGGTCCCTCGACCGGAACACCCACGAACGTCAGCCAGGGTGATATCATGCAGGCACGTTGGGGGACCCATGGCGATCATGCCATCATCGCCCTCACGGCCTCCAATCACCAGGATCTGTTCAGGATGACCGTGGAGGCCTTTAATCTCTCGGAGACCTACCGCACCCCCGTGATCCTGCTCCTGGACGAGGTAATCGCCCATACCCGGGAAAAGCTGATCAGGCCGGAACCCGGCGAGGTGCCCCTGGTCGAAAGACTCCGGACCTCCGTCAAAGAGGGCACGGATTATCACCCCTATCTCCCCCGGGAGGACGGGCGATTGCCCATGTCTGATTTTGGCGGCGTACACCGCTACAACGTGACCGGTCTCATGCACGACATGTGGGGCTTTCCCTCAAACGATCCCAGGATCATTCACGGACTGCGGCATCACCTCGTCGACAAGATCGAAGGGCGTGCCAACGAGATGAGCTACTTTCGGGAGTTTTATCTGGATGACGCCGAAACCGTCCTGATCTCCTACGGGTCCTCCGCTCGATCGGCCCTCCATGTGGTACAAAACCGAAGGGCCCGTGGTTACCGAATGGGGCTTCTGGAGCTTCAAACCCTCTGGCCCTTTCCCGCGGATGTCGTCAGGGGATGCTGCCGGAATGCCAAATACGTAGTGGTCGTGGAAATGAATATGGGACAGATTGTCGAGGAGGTCAAAAAGGCCTTGGGTGACCAGGAAAAGGTCTTCCTGGCCAACCGGATCGACGGTGAATTTATCACTCCCACGGACATTCGAAACATCTTGCGCCTGATACAGGGAAAGGGGGTTTAGAGGGTGGCCTCTTTCAGGTATTATCTGCGTGATCGGTTCATGCCCCACATCTGGTGTGCCGGATGCGGCCACGGCATTGTACTGAACAATCTCATCCGCGCCGTGGACAACCTCGGTCTGAAAAAAAACGACATTGTGATGGTCACCGGTATCGGTTGCTCCTCGCGCATCTCCGGATACATGGATTTTCATACCCTTCACACCATACACGGAAGGGCCCTGGCCTTTGCATCAGGAGTAAAGCTGAGCCGTCCGGAACTGACGATCATCGTCCCCATGGGTGACGGCGACGCCGTGGCCATCGGGGGGAATCATTTCATTCACGCGGCCCGCCGCAACATGGATATCACGGCGATCATCATGAACAACAGCATCTACGGCATGACCGGGGGTCAGATCTCCCCCTTGTCCAAACGGAAAGACAAGGGAACGACGGCCCCCCATGGAAAGATCCATGACGCCTTTGACATCGTGAACCTTGCCAAGGGGGCAGGGGCATCCTTTGTGGCCCGCACCACGACCTACCACGTCACCTCCATGCGGAAAATTCTCGAAAAGGCCATTATGCACAAGGGCTTTTCAGTGGTGGAAATTCTCACCCAGTGCCCGACCTATTATGGGAGAAAAAATAGACAGGGCGACGCCGTAGACATGTTGAGGGCCTACCGAGACGGTACCGCCTCCATAGGCTCTAAGAAAAAAGGAGAAAATCCCGAATTGATCGAAAGGGGGATATTCATCCAGGAGACCCGGCCGGAATACTGCGAAGAATATGAGAAAACAATCCGGCAGGCCCGGAAGGGACGGTCGTAGCCATGGAAAGATGCCGCATTATCTTTTCAGGCTCCGGGGGCCAGGGGGTGATCACGGCCTCCATCGTTCTTGCGGAAGCCGCCGTGTTATACGAGGGCCTCAACGCCGTTCAGTCCCAGGCCTATGGTCCGGAGGCACGGGGTGGCGCCACCCGGGCGGACGTGATCATCGACGATGAGGAAATCCGTTATCCCAAAGTCAATCAGCCGAATGTGCTGATCTGCCTGACCCAGGAGGCATACAGCAAATTTTCAGGGATCATAAGACCCGGAGGCCTTCTCCTGATCGACGCCCATTTTGTAAAACCCCAACCAAAGATTGACGCACGCCAGGTCTCTCTGGAGATGTATAAGGCGATCATGGACAAGATCGGAGAGCCTGTTGTCTATAATATATGCATGCTCGGCGCGCTGCTGGGCTTGATCCCTGTCGTCAAAACGGAATCCATCATAAAGGTTCTGGAGACCAAGATACCGCGCGAGTTTCTGCATATGAACCGTGAGGCCCTCGGGATCGGTCTTCGAATAGCCGCGGCTCACGGGTAGCGGTCTCTCGACTTCTCTCGCTTGTATCACGCCTCAAACCCCGGCGTCTCTTATCGACGATGATCCCAATCATTCGTGATCAGAAATGGTTTATGTCCTACCTGTACTGCCGCGGATTAATCCCAAACTTTGTGACCTTGTAGCCGAAGATCCGTTCAGTGGTATCCAGGGCCAGCGCCGCCCTTCTCATATTCCCCCGGTGGCTTTTCAGGGCATCGATCAGCAGTTCCTTTTCAAACCTCTCAACGGCGTCCTTCAAGGACTGGGACTGATGGGTCCCCGTGTCCTCCGCCGTCTGCAGTGTGGGGGGAAGATGATAACTGTGAATCACCTGATCATCGCAGAGGAGAACCGCCCGCTCCATGCAGTTTTCCAACTCCCTGACGTTCCCAGGCCAGTGATACTGTACAAGGGCATCGATTGCAGGGGTGGAGATTCTCTTTATATCCTTTTGGTATTCCTTTGCGTATTTCTCCAAAAAATAATCTGAAAGAAGGAGAAGATCCGCTTCTCTTTCACGAAGTGGAGGCAGGTAAATGGGGTATACATTCAGCCGGTAAAACAGGTCCTCGCGGAACCCCCCCGTTTCCACCAAACCGGCCAGATCCTTATTGGCCGCCGCGACGAGCCGCACATTGACTTTGGTGACTTTCGTTCCGCCAAGCCTTTCCAGTTCCCTCTCCTGCAGGACCCGCAGCAGTTTTCCCTGGCTTTCCAGGGCCAGGGAGCCGATTTCATCCAGGAAGATCGTCCCACCGTTGGCCCGCTCGAATTTCCCTTCTTTGGCACTGCTGGCTCCGGTGAAGGCACCCTTTTCATAGCCGAACAACTCGGCCTCCACCAGGTTTGCCGGAAGCGCTGCGCAATTGATCTTCACCAAGGGCATCTTCGCCCGCAGGCTGTTGTAATGGATGGCATTGGCCACCAGTTCTTTACCCGTCCCGCTCTCTCCAAGGAGAAGAACGCTGGCATTGCTTTTAGCAACCTGTGTGATCAGGTGAAAGACCTCTTGCATCTTATGGCTGTTTCCGATGATATTGCTGAAGCTGTATTTTTGACCGAGTTCCTTCTTGAGCCGAAGATTTTCCTGATTGAGCAGTTCTTTCTCTCTCTTGATTTTCTCAAGCATACCCACCTTCTGGGCGATCAGGCTGCTTATGATCGTGAGGAACCTGACGTCTTCCTCCAGGCTGGATTCCCCCTCGAACAGATGGTCCGCACTGAGGGCGCCGATCACCCTTCGACCATCTTTTATGGGTACGCAGATAAAGGACATCTTCGACTTTTTCAGTTTGCCCCTACTCCCGGTCCTGTCCAAGAATAGAGGCTCCGCATCGATATCCGGTACGGCCATGGGCCGTCCGGATTCAATGACCCTGCCCGTCACCCCCTCTCCGAGCTTGTAGCGGCCCTTTGTCCTTGCCGATGACGAAATGCCGTGAGCCAGCTCGATGTGAATTTCTGCAGTATTGGGGTCAAGAAGGGTTATGGAGCCGCGGTTCATTCCAATCTGCTGTGACAGCAGATCCAAGACCCCATAGAGGGCCTTTCTCAGGTCAAAGGTCCCATGAAGGGCCTTCGTGATTTCATAGAGACAAGTCATCTCATCCCGTTGGGATGTCGACCTGATTGAATCCGTCATCTGTCTGTTCTCTCCTTTTGTTTCTCGCAATATTACAAAATTGTAGAACAACAGGCAAGATTTTTCAGGTGTGGACGGAAACATGAGGCGGGTTATGCAAGGCGCTGAGGAACCCCGGACCATGCCCGGAACGCGAATTTGTATGCGTTTGGCCGTTGGAAATAGCCCGGCAATTTGGGCCATGGGAGTCTCTTTTTAAAAACAGAGGCCCATAGTGACGGAAAATGGGAAGTTCGTTGAGATCTCTTTCTCTTGACAATCCGTCTCATTTTCTTTAATGGTTCTCTTTCAAAAAAGATAGATCAAACATCCGCCCCAGAGTTCTTCTATAAGACCCCTTTTTTTATTCAAGAAATGGAGTTTTTCATGATCCAGGCCCAAAAGCTCACCAAATATTACGGCGACCTCCGCGCCGTAAATCAGATCGATTTTGAGATCCGAAAAGGAGAAATCCTGGGTCTTCTCGGGCCCAACGGTGCAGGAAAGACTACGGTACTCAGGATGATGACCGGTTACCTGAAACCCACTTCCGGGACCATTCTCGTCAAGGACTACGATATCCGCAGGCACCCACTCGAGATCAAAAGGCTGATGGGATATCTGCCCGAATCCGCGCCCCTGTACGATGACATGCTCGTCTATGACTACCTGGACTATATTGCAGCCATCAGGCGGCTTGAAGGTGAGCGAAAGCTTGATCGGATACGGAAACTGACAGACATTTGCGGCCTCCGGGGGGTCATGCATCAACCCATCGACGAGCTGTCCAAAGGCTACAAACAACGGGTCGGGCTTGCACACGCCATGATGAGCGACCCGGAGATTCTTGTGCTGGATGAGCCGACTTCCGGTCTCGATCCCAACCAGATTATCGAGATCCGGGAGATTATCAGACGCATCGGAAAGGAAAAGACGGTCATTCTTTCAACCCATATCCTCAATGAGGCCGAGGCCGCATGCGACCGTGTCCTCATCATCAACAGAGGCGATATCGTCGGCCAGGGCACCATGGACAGCCTAAAGCGGTCCGCAGGAAGCGACGACCGGATACATCTATCTCTTCAGGGCGCGCATTTCGATCAGGTCGAAAAAGAACTTGGGGCCTTGGAGGGCGTGATGCGGGTCCTGCATGACGGGGAAGATGAGCCCACCCTCGGCCTGACGCTGATCTGCAGGTCCTCCGAGGACCTACGCGGCAAGATCTACCAAAGGATCAAGGCAACCGACTGGGTGCTCCTTGAATTTTACCGGAAGACCGAATCCCTCGAAAACATTTTTAGAGAACTCACCAAGGAGAACTGACATGCAGCAGGCCGTAAAAATACTCACTAAAGAATTTAAGGGGTATTTCCTTTCCCCGACCGCATATATCCTGATCTCGATCTTTCTGCTGGTCACGGGATGGTTCTTCTTCGCCACATTCTTTCTTCTCAATCAGGCCAGCCTTCGTAATTTCTTTGACCTCCTTCCGTTCATCTTTTCTTTTGTGATCCCCGCCATCACCATGAAACTGTTTTCAGAGGAACTGAAGTCGGGGTCCTATGAAGTCCTGCTCACGCTGCCCATCACCCTGATGGACGTGATCCTGGGGAAATTTCTGGCCGGCGTCGTCTTTGTAGCCGCCATGCTCCTTCCCACACTGGCCTATCCCATTTCCGTTTCATTTCTCGGGAACCTGGACTGGGGTCCGGTCTTGGGCGGCTATATCGGGGCAATCCTCCTCGGATCCGCATTTTCCGCCATAGGCCTCTGGGCCTCCTCACTCACCCGCAATCAGATCACCGCCTTCATCATCGCCATGGTCATCTGTTTTGCCCTGACCCTCATCGATAAAATGCTCTTTTTCCTTCCCCAATCCATGCTCGGCGTGCTCCAGTATATTGGCGCAGGCTTTCATTTTGAAAACATCTCAAAGGGGATACTGGATTCAAGGGATATACTCTATTTTCTTTCTGTGGTCTTCATAGCCCTCTACGGTGTGCATCTGGTCCTTCAGGAAAAAAAGTAAGGAGTTCGACATGGGATTCATCAAAAGATCCGGCAAATACGCAAAATTCATCGTCTATATCGTCGCTGTCATCCTGATCAATGTCGCAGGGATGACACTGTTTTTCAGATGGGACCTCACGAGTAACAGGATGTATACCCTTTCCGAGGCCAGCAAAAACGCTGTAGCGACGCTTTCCGAACCCCTCACCATTCATGTCTTTTTCACCAAGAACCTGCCCGCCCCTCATAACGGGACCGAAAGATACCTCCGCGACCTGTTGGAGGAATACGCCATCCATGCCAACCGTTTTTTCAACTACAAGTTTTTCGACGTCAGCCCGGAGGAAGGAGATATCAGCGAGAAGGCGGGAGAAAATCAGCGACTGGCACGAAACTACGGCATCCATCCCTTGCAGATCCAGGTTATCGAAAAGGATGAAGTCAAGTTCCAGAAGGCCTATATGGGTCTGGTCATGATCCATGGAGACCTTTTGGAGCGCCTCCCCTCCATGACCTCGACCGAGGGGCTGGAGTATGCCATCACGAGCGCGATCCAGAAGTTGAACAACAAGATCAGTGCCCTTTTGAGCCTCAACGAAAAGATAGACGTAAAGCTCTTTCTCTCCTCTTCCCTCACCGATGTGGCGCCCTATCTCGATATGAGGCAACTGGCGGATCTCGCCGACAGGGTCAAGGATCTCGTTGAAAAATTGAATAGGAAAAATTATGACAAGCTCCGATTTGACCGGATCGATCCCTCGAAAGAAGAAGGGCTGGAAGAGACCATCGAAAAATACAACATCCTGACGCTCAAATGGCCCCGGTCAGAGGGAAAATTCGAGGAGGGACGGGGTGCCATAGGCCTTGTCATGGAATACGGGAACAAATGGATCGATGTCCCTCTCATCAATGTCTTTCGAATTCCCCTCTTCGGCACCCGTTATGAAGTGGTGGAACCGGCAAGGCTGGAGGAAGCCCTCAACGCGAACCTGGAATCCCTGATCGACATCAACGAGGACCTGGGCTATCTTGCGGATCACGGGACCCCCGGCATCTCCCCCCCTTCACCCATGGCCCCCCAGGATCCCCAAGAAAATGAGACCTTGACCGTTTTCCCGGATCTCCTCTCAAGGGGTTACTCCCTTAAAGAGGTGCGGCTCCAGGAAACACCCCTCGGCAATTTCAACTGCCTGATTATATCAGGGCCGAGGGAGCCCTTTTCGGAATACGAACTTTTTCAAATCGACCAATTCCTGATGCAGGGGAAAAGCCTCGCACTCTTTCTGGACCCCTTCAATGAAGTGCTCCCCCCCCAGCAGGCCATGGGTTTCGGCCGGATGCCCCAATACCTGCCCCTTGACACGGGCCTGGAGAAAGTCCTCGAACACTACGGCGTTCGTCTGAACAAGGCCTACGTCATGGACGAAAACTGCCTTGTACAACGGATCCCCTCATCACACGGCGGCGGCGAGACGCCTATCTATTTCGCCCCCCTGATCAAAAACGAGTTTATTACCAAAGATCTCGCCTTTATGCGGGATATCAAAGAGATGTACGCACTGAAGGTCGCCCCCCTTGAACTGGACAAAAAACGTCTCCAGGAAAACGGTCTGAAGGCCACGCCGCTCTTCTCCTCGTCCAAGAAATCCTGGGAGATGAGGGGTCGGATAAATTTGAATCCCATGTTGATTCAGCCGCCACCGGCTGAGGAATTCAAAGGCCGCATGCCCCTAGCCTGCCTTGTTGAAGGAGAATTCCCCAGCTATTTTGCGGGTAAACCCATTCCTGAAAAAGAGACCGAACAGGAGAGCACCCCTTCCGAATCAGAAGAAGTGGAGAAGAAGGCATCCCAGGGCGACGATGCTGCGGCTTATCTGAAACAGTTAGAACGCGAAGGTGGGATTTTGACCAAGGGGAAGCCGGGGAAAATCATTATCATCGCCTCATCTGAGATGATGAAAGATCCACTGTTGGACCCCAACGGGAGAAACCCGAATGCCATGTTCCTATTGAACATGGTGGATTACCTGAATAACCGGGAAGACATTGCAACGATGCGCAGCAAAGAGCTCCGGTTCAATCCCCTCAATGAGACCGGAGCGGGGGTCAAGATCTTCGTGAAGTTTTTCAATATCGCAGGGCTCCCGATCCTGGTTTCCCTCTTCGGGCTGGGGATACTGCTCCGTCGCCACGCAAGAAAGAGGCGCATCCGAATGATGTTTTCCGATTGATGGAGGTCGGACATGAAGATAAAATTGGAATACATCGCCCTCGCAGCTGTGATAATGGCCGTCGCGCTCTATCTTTTCCTCCGGAGTCCCGACAGGACCCATTATGAATTGCCTCAACTGCCGCAGATCAGCACATCCGCCCTGTCCAGGATCCAAATCACGAAATCAGGCGCTGTCCTTTCACTCGTAAGAGAGGGGGAAGCCTGGAGCATCTTGCCCCGGCAGTACCCGGCCGACGGCGCTAAAGTACACAGGATGGTTGATGCCCTGAAGGATATCACGCTGACCGCCCTTGTATCCGAATCCAGAGAATTTGATCGGTACGGCCTCACGGATGAACAAAAAATCACCGTCAGGGCCTGGGAAGGCGAAAACGAGATCAGGCATGTGACCCTGGGCAAGGCCGCCCCCTCCTCCAGCCACACCTTCTTGCAGCCGGCGGGTGATCATCGCGTCTATCACGCAAGGGGAAATTTGAAGCCCCTATTTGATCTCACTGAGGAGGACATGAGAGACCGGCAGGTCCTTTCCTTTTCAAAGAATGAGATCCATGAGATGGCCATCATCAAGGGTGACGAACACGTCCGATTCATCAAAAAACAGTCACCCACCGAGGGCACTGAACTAAAGGAAGGCCGAAAGGAAGCCGGTTCATCCGCCGGACTGGAGGCGGTTTGGGAAGGGCCCGAAGGGATGGACGTCGACATGTCCAAGCTGGACCGTCTTCTCTATCTCCTTGTCAATCTGCGCTGCGAGAAGTATCTCACCGCATTCAAAAAGGAGGAGCTTGACCATCCCGTTTATTCTCTACGCCTCAAAGGCACTGAAGAGTATGAACTCAACCTTTTTGAAAAGACAAACCCAGAGGACAGAAACCACCCCGCGACCAGTTCACAGAACGATTACGTGTTCATGCTCCAGGAATCTCAAATTCCTTCGATCATGATTGATCCGGCCGACCTGCTGAAGGAGACACCAAAGCCGGAGGAACCGCACCAGGCATCGGGGAAAGAATAAGGGACCCTTGCGCTCAGAAGGACTTCCCCACCCCCAGGCCGAAGAAGAATCTGGGTTGACGGCCCGTCTCTTCCACAGGCCAGAGATAGATTTCCCTTTTCTCAATCAGAGGATAGGTATATTCGATCTCACCCAGCGGTCGGGTTTCTTGCCCGGTTATCGTTCCAACGATCGTTACCAGTCGTCCTGACCGATAGATTTCGGGATCAAGAAATCCCGGGGCCGACACGATAAATCTCCCCAATGACACACTTTCGGGGTTCGGCTTGTCTCTTGTTCCCAACGTACGTTGCAGGACCAGGATCTCCGTCCTGCGGGAAAGGGGTTTTGTTTCGAGGATATCTCCCCCGAGGATAACGGATCTTTCCCGAAACGCCTTTGGATTTCTCACAATCGCATCGAAAACGATTTCCCTTTGAACGCCCTGCAAGGCCTCCTTGGAAATAACCGATGCGCACCCCGAGAGGAGCACGGAAATGACACCAAGCAGAATGATCCCTCGTCCCATTCCTTTTCTCCCGAGTCAAGGACGGTTTCATCGGGCCAATGACCCTTGGGTGGATCTGAATCATGGCATAGGCCCCTGAAGATATTTTTTCCCCGTTCAGATGAAGGCCGTTCCAGGCACCTCATCGTTCCCCCATCGGTCATGCCGGGACCTGGAGCGCGGCCCTGTCCACGCCCCTTTCGGCAGAGGATATAACCTGTTGCCCATCCGGGAATGAGCATTCCCGGATTCGCGCCAACAGCCCTCAGCGATCAGGTATCAGCAAAGGCTATGCTAAGACAAGGCATGAGGCTGAGCGCTGAATGCCGACAGCGGACCGCACCATCCAGAAATCATGTATTTCCGGATGGAAACGACCTAACACCCGGAGCCAACCGAACTAAAGCTCGGACGTGCAATGAGGACAGCGGGTGGCCTTAACCGCTATGGTTGACATGCAGTGCGGACATTCCTTGGTGGTCACCTCTTTGGGTTTTTCCTCTTCCTGACGCCGGAGTGTGTTAAGCCCCTTGATAAGCATAAACACAGCAAAAGCGACGATTACAAAGCTGATAACGACATTCAAGAAAACGCCGTAATTGATCGTGACGGCTCCGGCGGCCTTGGCATCCGCCAAGGCCGCATAGGGAGGAGCAGCATTGGCGCCGGCCTTGAGCACGGCAAAAAGATTTGAAAAGTCGACCCCGCCCAGAAGCAGGCCGATCGGCGGCATCAGGACGTCGTCCACAAGGCTTTTTACGATGGTCCCGAATGCGCCACCGATTATGATGCCGACGGCCATATCGACGACGTTTCCCCGCAGTGCAAACTCCTTGAATTCCTTCATAATCGCCATTTCAGCCTCCTGTTCTCGTCTATGGGTTCATGTTTCATCATCGAACATACGCATGGAGTGTACAAAACCGTCCTCATTATGATAGGTTCGAAAGGAAATCATGCACCCTTTCTTACGTTCCAAAGCTCCCGGACTGGTCACTTCAGAAAGGGAGCCTGATTTCCTCACAGTTATTGGAAAGGGCTAAATTCATACGAATTGCTCAGCTTTAGAATTTATATAATATTTCAAGGTTGGCTTGAATCCCAAGAAAATTATCTTATTTTAAAAAAGTTTTTGTGGGAGTTATTTTGCCTTGACATCTATGGCGGGGAATAATTTTTTAACAGGAATCGGGTTGTTGCTCCATGAGTCATTGTAAATTCTGCGATATGATAGATAACAATGCATATGACATCATTTACAGTGATCGTTTGTATGCCGCTTCTCTGGACAATTGTCCCAAAAACGTCGGACATTTTCTGATATTCACCAGAAGACACATCAAAAGTGTTTTTGATTTGACAGATGAAGAAATGCTTGAAGGCAGAAAGGTCCTGGACAGCGTGCTGAAGGATTTTCCGAATATCGACTTCATAGGAAGGTACAGGCATTTTATTTCTCTGGCGCCGGCCTCAGACAAAAAGGTTATTGAACGATGCCATAATGCCGTCGAATTTATTGAGCGGGAGTCAAAGCTTGAGCCCTCAGGGTTTTCTTACGGCGTCAATGAAGGTATGGATTCAGGAAAAGAACACGACCACTTGCATATGCATGTGGTTCCCGCCTATACCAACAGCACGAATAGACGCGGCTTCAGGTTTTTGTTTTGAGTCCGTCCCTGGACCGAATCCCACCCTTAGACCTGCGCCGGCACAGCCCGGCCATCGGCCCCGACTTCCGCACTTTCCATTGATTCAGCCGACAGAACAGGCTGTTTGTCGGTGATGATGCAGCCTTACTTTATTTCGTTTTTCCGGAAGGGCTGGACCACAACATGAGGCATGATATTTTGTCTTGACACACCATACCAATATTGCTAGAGCTTGTCTTGCATTGAAAATGCAGGTTTTATCACAGGCCAAGCGTACATCTTCTTGTATATCTGTTATCCCTTGACGAGTTCAACAGGTTTTCAAAAATACGGTTCAAGCGTGCTAAAATTTCACCAAATTTCTCAAGTCTGAGAGAGGGAAAATGAAACCTTTTAGTCATAAGAACGCCAAGACTGTCAAAGAAGCAGTCAAACTGCAGGGCAAAGGCAAGACCAAACTGATTGCCGGCGGGACCGACCTCCTCGGGATATTAAAGGATAAGATCCTCCCTGAGTATCCGGAGACCGTAATCAATATCAAGACCATCCCAAACCTGGACTACATCAAAGAGGATGCCAGAGGACTCAAGATCGGGGCCCTGACGAAGCTGGAGGATATCGCGGCCTCCCCCATAGTCAAGGATAAGTATAAGATACTCGCTGAGGCGGCTGATTCAGTAGCGACTCCCCACATCCGCACCATGGGCACTCTGGGCGGCAACCTTTGCCAGGATGTGCGTTGCTGGTACTACCGATACCCGGACC
This sequence comes from Desulfatiglandales bacterium, assembly GCA_049366815.1. Classification (GTDB taxonomy): domain Bacteria; phylum Desulfobacterota; class DSM-4660; order Desulfatiglandales; family HGW-15; genus CAYNYM01. The sequence continues at coordinate 20,460 of JBMNCO010000132.1, forward strand.
AGATAGGTGGACGCATCGACTGCTATCTGAAAGGTGGCAAGGAGTGTTATGCGCTGACCAGGGAGAACCAGTATCACTCGATATTCGGAGGGATGAGGTTTGTCGCTCCACCCTGCCGGTCAGCCTGCCCCAGTCATGTCAATATACCCGCCTACCTGAATGCCATAGGAGAGGATGACCTCCTTGAAGCAGCCAGGGAGCTACTGAACAACAACCCGCTCCCGGCCATAACCGGCCGGGTATGCCCGCATTTTTGTGAACAGTCGTGCAACCGCGGTCATTTCGATGAGTCCCTGTCAATCAGGGATATCGAGCGATTCATCGGAGACTATATCCTGGATAAGGGCGATGAAGTCATTGAAAAACCCAGGGAAAGCACGCGCAAGAAGGTGGCGATAATCGGCTCCGGCCCGGCGGGCCTTGCCGCAGCTTACTACCTCAGGTTATCGGGGCATCGCGTTACTGTCTTCGACCGGATGGAAGAGGCCGGAGGATTACTGAGATATGTCATTCCATCTTACAGGCTCCCGAAAGATATTGTGAGACGCACGATACAACTGCTCGAGAATATGGGGATTGAATTCAAACTCAAAGTGGATATCGGTCAGGATGTCACCGTCGATAATCTCAGGAAAGAGTATAACGCCGTCTTTATCGGCACCGGCGCCTGGAATCCCGTATCCATCGGTCTGGACGGCGAAGAAAAAACCGTATTCGGGCTGGATTTTCTGGCTGATATTCAAAAGGGGATCAAAAAGCCCCTCGGTAAGAAGGTCCTGGTCATTGGAGGAGGCAATGCAGCCATTGATGTAGCCGTCAGTTCGTTGCGCCTGGGCGCTCAAGAGGCCACGATGGCATGTCTGGAAAAGAAAGAAGAGATGCCGGCACTCCCATGGGAAATTGAGCAGGCCGAAGAAGAGAATATCAGGCTCATGCCATCCTGGGGCCCTCACAAGATACTCAAAACCAAGGGAAAAGTAGTCGGGATGGAACTCATCCGCTGCACCTCGGTCTATGACTCCCTGGGGCGCTTTGCCCCGACCTACGATGAGCGTGTCAAGACTACTGTTGAGGCGGACGCCATCCTTATGGCGGTCGGTTATGCGACAGACCTGAAATTTGCGGAAGGAATCGTCAACATAAACCGCGGTCTGATCGTAGCTGACCACGAAACCCAGGCAACCAACTTGCGCGGCGTCTTTGCCGGTGGTGCGGTGGCACGCGGTCCTGCAACGGTCATAGAAGCAATCGCCGACGGGAAGAGGGCTGCATTCGCCATGGACGCATATCTGAAGAAGGTCGGAAGGGAAAAGGAGAATGCCGCCGCGACTCTATTGAAATTTAATTCCGAATATTACAAAAAATCAGATAAACTGAAGGCATCCAGAATCGCATTAAATAGACGCACAATAGACATTGAAGACACTCCCGGTTTTGGTCTGAACCAGATCGAGACCGAAGCAAACAGGTGTTTCAACTGTGGTTGCGTGTCCGTTAATGCTTCTGATACCGGGGTAGCCCTTGAGGCTCTCAATGCCAGGGTGAAGATTGTCGGCGCAAAGGGGACCAGGACTATACCCGTTACTGAATTCTTCGGCTCCTTACCCAATGTGCTCGAAGAAGGGGACATTGTTACAGAAATTCAGGTCCCTGCACCACGCGACGGGGCCAGGCAGACATTCCTCAAATTCCGTTTGCGTGATGCGATAGATTTTGCCCTGGTGAGTGTTGCATCTGTGGTTTCTCTGGACAATGGTATCTGTCAGGACGCACGTATCGTGTTGGGTGCAGTCGCCCCGCGTCCGTTAAGGGCCTTTGCAGCGGAAAAAGCGTTAGTCGGGCAGGCACTCGATGATAAACAGGCCGCTGCTGCGGCGGAGGCTGCTCTTGAGGACGCGCTGCCGCTGGAGAAGAACAGCTATAAGATTCCCATTGCCAGGGAAATGGTCCAGCGTGCTGTTGCAAATCTTGAAAATTCCGGGAAATGAGGTCATTATGACTGACAAGAAAACAATAAATCTGGTAGTCAACGGTAAGCCCTATGAACTGATGATCGGAAAAGACATCATCCCATCGGACACGTTGGCAGAGACACTGCGAAATCATCTGGGTCTGCTCGGTACAAAGATTTCTTGCGACCGGGGAGCCTGCGGCTCCTGCACCGTAATCCTTGACGGCAAGGCCGTCCTGTCATGCACGACACTGACCGTGGAGTGCGACGGTGCGAGCGTGACGACCATCGAAGGTCTGGAAGACCCCAAAACAGGTCAGTTGGACCCGATTCAACAGGCCTTTATTGATCACACCGCCTTTCAGTGCGGTTTTTGCACCCCCGGCATCATCATGACAGTCAAAGACTTGTTAAACAAAAATCCCAAACCTACGGAGGGTGAAATCAAGAACGCCCTTTCCGGCAATTTCTGCCGCTGTATTTCACATTATGAAGTCTTAGAAACCGTCACTGCTGTAATCGAAGGTGGGAAGCATGGCAAATAATTACCGTTACATTGGAAAAGATACACCACGTAAAGACGCGAGAGATATCGTCACGGGAAAAGCGCAATACCTGGATGACGTACGCCTGCCGAATATGCTGATCGGTAGAGTGTGCAGGAGCCCCATCCCCCATGCCAACATTATAAGTATAGATGTCGACCGGGCTGCAGCCCTACCCGGTGTCCACGCGGTGCTGACACATAAAGATGTAACAGATGCTATCTGGGGCATCCCCAATCACATGAAGCTCCTGGACAAAAAGGTCCGTTTTGTCGGTGATGCCGTTGCGCTGGTGGCCGCGGACACCGCCGAGATAGCTGATAAAGCAATTGAACTCATCCAGGTGGAATACGAGCCGCTGGCAGCCTGCTACGACGTCGAAGATGCCATCAACCCGAGCCAGCCGCCGCTCTATGACCAGTACCCGAATAACACGATTCCCCAGATTTCCAAGCTGTTGCAAAATGTGATCAAGGGAGATGTGGATAAAGGCTTTGCGGAGGCTGATGAAGTCATCGAGGGCACGGGATTCTATGAGTGTTTTCCCAATCCACTGCCCCCGGAACCGCCCGGCGTCGTTGCATACTGGGAAAATCCGGATAAACTGGTAGCCTACGTGGCGACTCAATCACTCGGTCTGAACAAATACCTGGCGCAACCTTTCTTTGGTATGGCGGAAACGCAATTTATCGCCACACAGTGCGGAGGAAGCTATGGGACGAAAAATGCCAACCTGACACCAATCGGTTATGCAGCCGAACTATCGAAGGCAACCAGACGACCGGTCAAGATCTATTACACAAAAGAGGAGCACCTGGCCGCCTACTCATTGCGCATTTCATGCCGCATTAATGCCCGTGTCGGTATCAAAAAGGACGGTACGGTCACGGCCGTAACCGGAGACTGGGTGGTCAACACCGGCGCGGGTTCGGAGGCGGGACCACATGAGATTGCCGTGGGCTGCGGTGAGCTTCAACTGGTCCTGCGTTGTCCGAACTGGGACCTTCGCTCAAGGCTGGTCCTCACCAACCGGGCGCCCACGGGCATTGTCCGGGGTTACGGCGGACAGGAACTGGAAAGCTCCATTCTGCCCATCCTGGGCATGGCCATGGAAAAGGTCGGCGTTAACCCGGTGGACTTCTTCAAAAAGAACTTTGTCAGGGCAGGCGATCAATACTTCTGGCGCAACGGTAAGAAGTACGTCTACCGAGGTGTGGACTTTTCTCCAGCCATTGATAACGGCGCAGCAAAATTTGGTTGGAAAGAAAAATGGAAGGGATGGGGGAAACCCACCTCCGTCGATGGGAACAAACGACGGGGTGTGGGGCTGGGCATCCACTGTAATGCGGATGTCGGTGAAGACGATTCGGAGGCATGGGTAAAACTGACCCCGGACGGCCGCGCTCTTGTTTTGGCCGCGGTTTCAGAGGCCGGGCAAGGTCAGCGCAGCAGCTTGGTAAAGATGGCTGCTGAGGTGCTTCAGCTCCCCTTGGACCGTGTCACCATGAGTTTTCCGGATACAGACGGGAATCCGTTCGATTTCGCCCTGGTAGGTTCACGGGGGACCTTTACCACAGGTTCCGCTGTGATACAGGCCGCCGAGGATGCCCGGCGTCAGCTCCTGGAAATGGCGGCATCGGTGATGAACCTCAAACCTGAAGAACTCGATACGGAAGACGGGTACGTATTCGAGATCAAAAATCCCAAGAACAGGTTGCTCTGGCGTAAAGCAACCGGCCTGACGAGCACTATCCTGGGCAAGGGGAGGTTCGAGGAGGATTTCACGTTAAGTAATTTTCTTATGACATTCGTTGAGGTCGAAGTCGATACGGTCACAGGGAAAATTACACTCGTGAAGGTCCTCAACAGCGCTGGATGCGGTCAGGTCATCTCTCCCGCCGTCCTGCAAGGTCAGTTGCACGGCGCCCTGGGGTCTGCGGGTCTGGACACAGCCATATTCGAAGGCGGTGTGCTGGACCCCAGCATCGGACGCATGGTCAATTCCAACATGATTGACTATAAATGGCGGACTTTCAATGACCTGCCTCTTTTTGACAACATGACCATGGATACACCTATGCCCACCCACCGTTTCCATGCGGTCGGTGTCGGCGAGATATCCACATCGCCCGGCCCCAGCGCCGTACTTATGGCTGTTTACAATGCCATCGGCACAAGGATCATGGACTATCCATTTACTCCGGATAAGGTGTTGAAAGCGCTGGGCAAGATTGAGTAGCCATGCATCATGGGACGGGAAGTGACCGGAATCCGGCGACGGCGCTATTGGAGACTGATCCTCATGAGGGTTAACGCGTATCGCTGATTTTTCTTCCTCCAACCCTTTTCCGGACCGCAGTAAATGGATGCGTGGGAATCCCTTTTTTTCAAAGATTGAAAGACCCCCTTTGATTCGGGGGTCTTTGGTCGGAATACGCTACAATTCCCTTGTCCAGAGGGACGCCATGGCCGGTCCTCCCCCGACGCAGAGGGAAGCCCCCCCGACACCCAGACCGAGCCGCTCCATTTCATAGTACAGGCTGACGATGAGTCGAAGTCCCGTGCAGCCCACGGGATGACCCAGGGAGATTCCGGAACCGTTGTGATTGAAGTCCTCCATGTCCAGATTCATCCCGAAATCCTGTTTCAGCATTTTTTGCACCCCAATGACCTGCACGCCGAAGGCCTCGTTGATCTCCCAATAATCGACATCCTCAAAGGCCATCCCCGCCTGATCGAGGCATTTGGGAATGGCCACCGCCGGTCCCAGCCCCATCATTTCAGGGGCCACCCCTGCGGTACAAACACCGATCAGCCTCAGCAACGGTTTCAACCCCAATTCATCGGCCTTCTTTCCGGACATCATGACCGCGGCCGCAGCGCCGTCGCTGATCCCCGCACCGTTTGCAATGGTCACCACGCCCTTTTCCTGGAACGGCGTCCTCAAGGCCCCGAATTTTTCGAGACCGGCCTCCCTGTCCACATGTTCATCCGTTTCAAAGGGGACGACCCCTTTTCGGGTCTTGACCTCAACGGGAACGATCTCCCGCCGGAATCGACCCTCATCTATGGCCCGCCCCGCCCTCATGTGGCTCAAGACGGCATATTCATCGCATTCCCGGCGTCCTATCCCATATTTGACGGCAAGCTTTTCGGCGGTCACCCCCATGTGACCGGGGACCAACTCATCCACAAAACCGTCGTAGAGCATGTGGTCTTCAATTTTGCCGGGTCCCATCCTGTATCCCATCCTTCCTTTAGGAAGGAGATAAGGTGCGTTGGTCATGCTTTCGACGGCTGCAACCAGGGCGATGTCCGTCTTCCCCAGCATGATATTATGGGCGGCGATCTCCATGGCCCGCATCCCGGAAGCGCAATTCTGGTTGACCGTGACCGCCCCGCTTCGTTCGGAAAGCCCGATTCTGATCCCTACCTGGCGGGCGGGCAGGGAACCCTGGAGCGCCGTGAAGATCTGTCCCATACATATCTCATCGATCATAGGGGCATCAATGCCTGCCCTTCTGACGGCCTCCGTCCCGACCGCCACGGCCAGTTCCCTTGCCGAAACCGTTCGGAGACTTCCCATGAAGTCCCCGATGGCCGTCCGGCAGGCACTCACGATGACGACTTCCTGAATTTCCATGAATCATCTCCCTCCTTCGTCCTGCGACAATAGTGCATCCGTCCAATCTCAACAATCAGCATTCTCTTGGTATCCCGGGCATCGCAACCACGGAATCATCCCCTTCGGCTCTTGTAGGTCAAACGCCGTCAGGAGGAATACCACAATATTGGATCAGATTCAATTTGGAGATCATGGTTTCGGCATCAGAATAAAGAAAGCGTTTTAAAACTTTATAATACAGTAAATATAGTATCTTATAAAGATCCTTGAAATGATTGCTTCAAATCTAATGACCACCCATCTTGATGTGGTTCAACACTCCCGACTTTGCTCCATGGCACTCATCAGGGCATAGACGTGCCGGGTGAGCGGCATGGAGACATTCTTTACCTGAGCCTCCCTCAGTGCGAAACCAAAGATGGACTCCCGCTCGGTGGGACGTCCTGAAATCAAGTCCCGCGCAAGGGAGGCCATGACCTTGGTCGCGCCCTTGGCCTTCAAGTCTTCACCCCTTGTTTGGAGGAGTCTGACGGCCTCTTCCCTCGAGGCGCGAGAAATCGTTTTGACCTCGAATCCGGGGTAGTCATCGACCTCCACGCCACTCGCCGTGGCCAGTTCAGCATATTCGCAGTACAACTGTGCGATCAAATCGGCGCTGTGCGGGTTGAGCAGGGCCTTGTAGTAAGGCAGCCCGGTGAGTCCACAAATGGCGGAACCGGCGGCGAAATTGATCCACTTGCACCAGTCCGCACTCACCACCTTCGTACTAGCCTCGGCCTTCAGCCCCCCATCGTTCATCATTTTCACGGCGGCCCTTACGCGGGGTGTGATGGATCCATCCAGTTCCCCCAGATAGGTAATGACGCTCATGGTATGCCGAATGATCATTTCATCTTCTCGCGTCGCCGCTTCAAGGCAACAACCGCCTATGACCTTGTCCCGCCCGAAGTATCTTTCCAGAATGCCTTCTTTGTCCACGCCGTTTTGTATGGAAACGATTGCCTGAATCCGGTCCCTGAGATGGGCGATTGAAGAGACCGCCTCATCGGTGTGGAAGGTCTTCACGCAAACGATGACAAAATCGATGTCTTTCAATAACCGGCTGTCGTCCACTGCGTTGAGCCTGACCTTGAAGGATTCCCCAGAATTGGTCCTGATTTCAACCGGTTCCTTGTTGAGCCTCGCGGCGGTTTCAGGTAAATCCAGCATGGTGACGCCAGCACCGCCCCGCGTCATATAGGCCCCCAGCAGGGTCCCGATGGCCCCTGCCCCGAGGATGAGTGTTTTCATGGACAACCTCCCTCAAAATGCAAAACCTGACCTGATCGGAACAGGCATTCAAGATCATTTCGAAGGTCCCGCAAAAAGTCAAGAAATGACGATTTACGGCCTTTTCCGAGTTCATCAATATTGAACAGACTGATCGTCCACCCCGTCCTTGCAGAAGTCCACTTTCGGTCTTAGTATATGTACATTCATTCATGTCCAAAACAAAGCAATTTCCTGTTGTTCAAGTTTATTTTTGAGGAAGGAAAGAACTGAAGGATTTGAAACACAAAAATATATCCCACCCATTCGTTATCCGTGTCATCGGCGCCCGACAGAACAACCTCAAGAACCTGAATATCGATATCCCTTTGAACCGATTCACGGTCATCACAGGGGTGAGCGGTTCCGGCAAGTCCTCCCTGGCCTTTGATACCCTCTATGCCGAGGGGCAGCGCCGCTATGTTGAAACCTTCTCGCCCTATGCCCGACAGTTCATGGAACGCATGGACCGGCCCCAGGTCGACCGGATCGAAAACATCCCACCGGCCATTGCCATCGACCGAAAGGATCCCGTCCGGACCTCCCGCTCCACGGTCGGCACCATGACCGAACTCACGGATTATGTGAAACTCCTCTATGCCCGTCTCGGACAGCTCCACTGCCGCACATGCGGCAGGCCCGTGCATCCGGAAACCCCTGAACAGGTCTGGCAGGCCATCAAAGAGATCCCGGAAAAATCCGAGATGATCATCACCTTCCCCGCCCCTCAAAACGGCGCGACACCTCAGGAACTGAAGCGGGATCTCCTGCGCATGGGATTTACCCGGCTCCTTGAGGAGGCAGAGGTGATTCCCCTTGAGGAGTGGCATCCTGAAGGGGTGGAGAAGCGGGCACCCCAGGTCATCGTGGATCGTCTCGTCTTTGCGGCCTCTGAGAAGAAGAGGGTCATGGACTCCCTGGAACAGGCCTTTCGCTTCGGCGAGGGGCGGCTGGATGCCTGGATCAAACCCGACCGTCACCTCGCATTCAGCAACCGGCTGGAATGCCCAAGGTGTCATCTCGCATACCGCCCTCCCATCCCCAACCTCTTTTCCTTTAACAGCCCTGCCGGGGCCTGCGAAACCTGCCGGGGATTCGGCCGGATCATTGACATCGATATAGACCTGATCATCCCGAACCCGCAGCTCTCCCTTGCACAGGGGGCCGTCAAGCCCTGGGGCGGCCGTGAAGAGGGACGCATGGAATATGAGGAATTGGCGGCCTTCTGTCAACAGAGCAAGATCCCCCTGGACAAGCCCTTTTCCCGGCTGACACAGGCCCAGCAGACACAGATCATCGGGGGGACGGATCGTTATTACGGCATACGGGGCTTTTTCAATTGGCTCGAGACCAAGACCTACAAAATGCACGTCCGCGTGTATCTGTCCCGTTACCGCACCTACAGAGTCTGTCCGGATTGCGAGGGCACCCGATTCAACAAAGAGGCCCTGCTCTACCGGCTGGAGGGACGCCATATCGGTCAGATCTATGCCCTGAGCGTGGACAGTGCTCACCAATTCTTTCATGACCTCTCTGTTTCCCATGAAGACAAGGCCGGCCGGCTCATCCTTGACGAGATTCAAAGCCGGCTGACCTACCTGCGGGAGGTGGGTCTCGGATATCTGAGCCTGGACCGGCAGTCCCGGACCTTATCAGGAGGCGAGGTCCAGCGGGTGGCCCTGACCTCGGCACTGGGTTCTTCACTGGTCAACACGCTTTATGTCCTGGACGAACCCAGTATCGGGCTCCATCCCCGGGACAATCACCGCCTGATCCGCATATTGAAGGGTCTGAGGGACCTGAGAAACACCGTCGTGGTGGTCGAGCATGACCCCGGTATCATCAGCCGGAGCGACTATATGCTGGACCTGGGACCCGGTGCCGGAGAACAAGGCGGGAGGGTCATGTACTTCGGTCCCACGGCCAAGGTCGGCCGATCTCTGACCGGGCAATATCTCAAGGGAGAAAAGGTCATTCCTTTTCCCAGGATTCGTCGGACACCGAAGAAAAATCAATGGCTGGTCGTGGAGGGGGCCGCGGAAAACAACCTGAAGGACATCAGAGTCGACATTCCTCTGGGTCTCTTCGTCTGCCTGACCGGCGTGTCCGGTTCCGGCAAATCCACGCTCGCCGAGGATATCCTCTACAAGGGCATCAAACGGGCGCGGGGCGAGGCCGAGGGTCGGCCGGGAAGCCATAAGGCCATCAAGGGCTTGAGCGCCATCGACGATGTCATCCTCGTGGATCAACGACCCATCGGGAGAACTCCACGGGCCAATCCCCTGACCTATACAAAGGCCATGGACCCCATCCGAAGACTCCTGACCGATACGGACGAGGCCCGGTCCAGAGGCATGGGCCCGGGCCACTTCTCCTTCAATGTCCCCGGGGGGAGATGTGAGACCTGCAAGGGGGCGGGTTTTGAAAAGGTGGAGATGCAGTTCCTCTCCGACGTCTACATCACCTGTCCGGATTGCGAGGGAAGGCGCTATCGGCCGGAGGTCCTGGAGGTCACCTACAGGGACAAAAACATCCACGATATCCTCACCATGACCGTGGATCAGGCCCTCCGTTTCTTCACGGAACAGGCCGGAATCAGGGAGACCCTGGAACCCCTCAGTGAGGTGGGCATGGGATATATACGTCTTGGGCAACCGCTCCACACCCTTTCGGGGGGTGAGGCACAGCGTCTCAAGCTCTCCCAGTTTATCAGAAGGAGAAGAGGCCGGCCTCAGCTCTTCATCTTTGACGAACCCACGACGGGACTTCACTTCGAGGATATCCAGAAACTGCTCACCGCTCTCCGAAAGCTGGTTGCTGAAGGTCACACCGTCTTGGTGATCGAACACAACATGGATGTCGTCAAATGCGCGGACTGGGTCATCGACCTCGGTCCTGAAGGTGGTGACGCGGGTGGTCGGGTCGTGGCGGCCGGTCCCCCTGAAGCGATCACCGGGCACCCTGCTTCCCACACCGGGATTTTCCTCGCGCCCTATCTCGCCGGAGAAAGCCCGTTTGAGGAGGCCGTGAGGGCCCCGGCCCTCCCCGCAAGCGATCTTCGCGGAAAGGTGGATGAGATCATCGTTTCCGGGGCAAAGGAGCACAACCTCAAGGACCTCAGCCTTTCGATCCCCAGGGAACAGTTCGTGGTCGTCACGGGGGTCTCAGGATCGGGGAAATCGACACTGATTTTCGATATCCTCTTTGCCGAGGGGCAACGACGCTACCTGGAAAGCCTGGCCCCCTACGTGCGTCAATACATGCGAATCCTGGAACGCCCGGAGGTTGACGCGATCTCGGGGCTTCCGCCCACCGTGGCCATCGAACAACGCGTCAGCCATGCGAGCCCACGTTCGACTGTCGCGACCCTGACCGAGATATACCATTTCCTGCGGCTCCTCTACAGCAAGCTCGGGACACAGCACTGCCCCCGGTGCGACCGGCCGCTTGCCGCCTTGACGGAGGACGCCATTTTGGAGCATATCGGAAATCGTTATGGGCGTAGGCGCGCCGTCGTCATGGCCCCAAAGATCATGGCCCGAAAGGGCTTCCACCGGGCCCTTTTGACGGAGGCCTACCTCAAGGGTTTTCGTGAGGCCCGGATTGACGGGACCGTTGTCCCCCTGAGGGGGGACCTGGCACTGGACCGGCATCGGGAGCACACCATTGAACTGGTCATGGGAAGACTCCCGGGCAAAGATCCGGGCGGGCTCGTCTCCCGAGCCCTTGAGGAGGGGAATGGGAGCCTGATCATCCTGGACAACAAGGAGAGAGAAGAGACATTCAGTACCAGGGGCATCTGCCCTGTGTGCGGCATCGGTCTGCAGGCCCTGGATCCGAGGCTCTTTTCCTTCAACAGCAGGGAGGGCGCCTGCCCCCGGTGCAGGGGGCTGGGGGCCCTGGGCGACCCCGGGGAAGGCCGGGCCGTCACGTGTCCGCAATGCGGGGGCAGCCGTCTTAAACCCGAGGCCCTGGCGGTCAAGATCAACGGCCGGTCGCTATGGGATCTGGTCCGGCAATCCGCCCCTTCACTGATCAATTTCATCGAGAAACTTTCTTTCCCAAGACATGAAGCGCCTATAGCACAGCCCATTCTGGAGGAGATCAACACACGGCTCTCCTTTTTGAGCCGCCTCGGCCTTTCCTATCTGGCCCTGAGCCGCAGCGGAGACACCCTTTCAGGCGGCGAGGCCCAACGTATCCGGCTGGCGGCCCAACTCGGCTCCAACCTCACCGGCGTGTGTTACATCCTGGATGAACCCACGATCGGTCTTCACGCCCGTGACAACGCCATGCTCCTGGACGCCCTGGGCGAACTCAAAAAACGCGGAAATTCCATCCTTGTCGTCGAACACGATGAAGAAACCGTGGGACGTGCGGACCACATTATTGATCTTGGGCCCGGGGCCGGACGCCAGGGGGGACTGGTGGTGGCATCCGGGAAACTGGCCGATCTGAAAAAGGTGCCCGAGTCCGTGACGGGGTCCGCTTTAAACAGCAACACCCACGAACTGACATCCCGCCTTCGTATCTACAAAAGGCGGCCCCGCCTCAGGGTCCTGGGAGCGGCTGAACACAATCTGAAAAAGATCGAGGCCGATTTTCCCCTGGGAACCTTGATTTGTGTGACGGGTGTATCCGGTTCCGGGAAATCCACGCTTCTGAAGGAGACCCTTTATAAGGGGATCCGCAACCGTCTTTACAAGACAAGGGACGGGGCGGGACTTTGCACAGACATCAAGGGCTGGGAGGCACTGGAGCGCATACTCGAGGTGGATCACAGCGCCATCGGCCGCACACCGCGATCCGTCCCCGCTTCCTACATCGGTTTCCTCGGCGAGATCAGAAAACTCCTGGCCATGACCCCCAGGGCCAGGGCCAGGGGGTTCAAACCCGGTCGCTTTTCCTTTAATGTCAAAGGCGGTCGCTGCGAGCCCTGCAAGGGCCACGGTTCCGTGAAGGTGGAAATGAGCTTTCTCCCGGACGTCTATGTGCCCTGTGAGGTCTGCGAAGGCCGCCGCTTTAATCAGGAGACCCTGGAGGTGAAGTACAAGGGAAAGGACATCTCGGAGATCCTCGACCTCACCTTCGAGGAGGCCTCGGATTTCTTTTCGGCTGTGCCGTCTATTCGACATGCAACAGGGCTGGTTTGTGACATCGGCCTGGGATACCTCACCCTCGGGCAATCCAGCCCCACCCTTTCCGGCGGTGAGGCCCAGCGCATCAAGCTGGCTGAGGAACTGTCCAAACCCACACGGGGCAAGACCCTCTACATCCTGGACGAGCCCACCACGGGGCTGCACATCTCGGACGTCGGAAAACTCCTCAAGGTTCTTCAGGCCCTTGTAGACCAGGGAAACACCGTGGCCGTCATCGAACACAACATGGAGGTCATCAAGGAGGCGGATTATATCATTGACCTGGGTCCGGAAGGTGGGGATCAGGGCGGGTATGTGGCGGTCACCGGCTCGCCCCTGGAGATCATGGACAACCCCGACGGGTCTCATACAGCGAGGTATCTCAGAAAATATCTCCGGTAGGGGACCTCTTTTCAGGCATCCTCAGTGTTGGGCCGACTCGAGCACATGGCACACGTCGCGGATTTGCTGTTCGCTGATAAGGCCTCTCGCGAGAAGTATCTGGCCGATCCGCCTCGGGGTCCATCCTGAGGAGACCTCCATCTTCTGTTGCTGCAGTGCGCCGATCAGATGTTGCGGCGTGATGTATCCCTTGTCTACGGCCACACCGCCAAAGCGTTGCAACGTACGCATCTCCATCCTCTCCCCCCCACTGCATCCGGCCACCGGCGGTGCAGGCTGAAACTTCAAGCCGCTTAAGCACATTATGGAGTAATTCTCGGAGGCCAAAAGTTTCACAACATATTTACTTCTGCATAAACGAGTCCCGCTTTATCTGGTCCTTGCGAATCTCATATTCCCTCTGGTCTATCCGACCCGCTTTGTAATCCTGCTCGACCCTTTCCGTCTGCTTTTTCAAGTGATACTCATAACCGCCGGCCCCGGCCGCAGCCCCTCCAATAGCGCCGAGTCCGGCGCTCCCCCAGTTGCTCCCGCAGCCCGACAGCGCCAAAAACCCCACGCACACCAAGATCGCCAACCATCTTTTCATGATTGCCCTCCTTTTTTGGGTTATTTTACCATAAATAATCCGCTGTCAACGATCAAATTTTTATTCACTCATAGCGGGTTTCCATTCAGAGACACATGATTTCCGGATGCGCACCGGCTGAATTCGTTTGAGGTATGAATTTAGCCCTTTCCAATAACTGTGTGGAAATCATGCACCCTTTCTTACGTTCCGAAGCTCCCGGACTGGTCTTTTTTGCGATTTATCCATGGGGGAGTTCTGCCCCCTCCCCATTCTCGACTTTGTCGAGCTGGGGTTTCCCCCACGGATAAATCGCAAAAAGACGGCGTCCTCCCGCTAGTCACTTCAGAAAGGGTGCATGATTTCCTTTCGAATTTTTCAAAGGGCTAAAGTGTTAGCATTTGAGAAAGAGAAAGCAGGGCAGGATTTTTTGGGGCTACCAAATGATTCATGAATAGGATATACCATTTCACGGTCCGGGTTGATTTTTAAAGCTCAAGGGCAATCGGTCCCTTTTTGCATATAGTCAGCGGTCACGTTTGCCGTCATCCATTCGGGCCTCCTCCCCCTGCCCCCGGGATCTGTCGGGAGGCCGGCCGACGACCGCCCGATGACCGGGCCGGAGCGGTAAACGAACTCGTCCTGGACACCATGAGGACACACCCTATGAAATTCAGACCCTGTATAGACTTACGTAAAGGACGCGTCGTTCAGATTGTGGGAAGCTCCCTTCAGGAAGAGGGGGACCAGGGCCTCGTAACCAATTTCCAGACGGAGCGATCACCCGCAGAATATGCACGGATGTACAAACAGCATGGCCTGACCGGTGGACACGTGATCTCGCTCGGCCCTGGAAATGACGAGGCAGCGATTTCGGCCCTCCACGCATTCCCCGGCGGCCTCCACATGGGTGGGGGTATCACCCCTGAAAATGCCATGGCATTTCTTGATGCGGGTGCAAGCCACGTCATCGTCACATCCTATGTCTTTTCAGGCGGCCGGATCGATATGGAGCGCCTCCGGTCACTGGTGAAGGCCGTGGGCAAAGACCGTCTCGTTCTGGATCTGAGCTGCCGTCGCAGTGCATCGGCATTCTGGATCATGACCGACCGATGGCGGCGATTCACCGATGTGCCGGTCAATCCCGAGACCCTCTCCCGACTTGCAGACTTTTGTGATGAATTTCTTGTCCATGGGGTCGATGTGGAGGGAAAAAGACAGGGGGTTCTGTCCGACCTCGTCCAGATCCTGGGCAAGTACTCCCCCATACCCGTCACCTATGCGGGAGGGGCAAAGGCCCTCTCCGATCTTGATAAAGTCAATGAACTCGGACAGGGGCGCGTCGACCTGACCATCGGCAGCGCCCTGGACATCTTCGGTGGAGACATTCCGTTCCAGGATGTCGTCCAATGGCAGCGTGCCAACCTCGGCTCCCATTCCTCAAGCTAACTGCATCCCGGACCGGCGGTCACAACCCCCGCAAGGATTCCGGGCGAAGCAGACCCGGGTCTTTCAGGGCCGCGCGGATGGTCTGCAGCAGATCTTCTTTGTCCCTGGGCAGGGTACCGCGAAGAGGCAGATAATTAGAGGCATGGTTTGTGCGGAACACGACAGGTCCCGGGGCCTCGATGTTCTCGATCATCAGCTCCAGTTCCCGCAATATTTCCATGGGGTCCGTGACCAGTTCGAACTCGCCTCTTCTCACCATATCATCCAGCGGTGTGCCCGGGACGACCATGAGAGTCAGTGCGGAGAAATAAGAAGGGTTCATCGCTGTTGCAGCCTTGCCGGTATTGATGGCATGCTGTCTGTAGAGCTTCCTCCCTCCAAGTCCGATGATCACGGTCACCGAGGTCTTTATTCCGGCCCTGTTCGCCTTGACCACCGAATCGATCTGTTCCTGAACGGTCGCACCCTTGTTCATGAGCGCCAGGACCTCTGGATCACCGCTTTCCAGGCCTATAAAGACGAGGTTCAGGCCGGCCTCGCGCAACTGCCCTAATTCTTCATCGCTCTTTCTCAGGATATCACCGCAGCAGGCATAGCAAGATACCTGTTTGAGATGGGGAAAGGCCGCATAGCATTTCCTGACGATCTTCAGGAGCTCCGGAGTCTTGATAATCATGGCATTCGAATCGAGGAGAAAGATCTTGTCCACGCCGATCCCATATTGGTTTCTGGCGATTTCAATGTCCTCAAGAATCTCGTGGGTCGGCCGGATCCTGAATCGTTTTTCCGGTATCGTCTTGTCAAAGCGGTATGAACTGCAGAAATAGCACCTTCCCGCCGCTGCGGAGGAGCACCCCACGGTCGCCTGTATCAAGAGAGAATAGGCCTCGCTGGGGGGACGATAGATCGGCTCCGCATAATACATTTCCTGCCTTTTGGTCGCGTTGTTCATCTTTGATTCACACCTCCAGTGTCTTATTTTTAGGGCCGGAAGGTCCGTCCAAGTGGAAAAGTACTCAGACTTCTTGTCCAAATGTAGAATGTGCCGATCCAGGCGGGACTCCGAGAAAATCCCGACCTCCGCCTTCCGCGCTGCCCAGCCTGTGACATCAATGCAAAATCACCGTTTCTAATCAGCAAATGCCTAAATGGTATGCGGAACAAAAATTGACTTATTTTAGACACCAATGTACTCATTCAATTACTAAACAATGCGGCATCTCTTGTCAACCGAACTTGGGTCAGGAGTATGCGGTTGCATGCAGCCCCTTGCCATCCGGCTTTTTGTCTGGCACCCTAGGTCCTATAAAAGGGGCAAGGAACGAAAAATCTCTGATCGGGAAGTTGGATGCAAGGAGGAAGCCCGGAGGCCGTTGTGACAGAAAAAGAAACCGTCTTTTTGACCCTGGATGAGGCTGTGAGAGCACTCTGCAGCGATTTTCGACAATACGATCCCCAGATCCTGTTGCTTTGCCAAACACTGCGCCTTATTTCCAGGGGTGAGACTGTGGTGGTCAAAAGGGACAGGAAAAGGGCCGGGGCCTGGATCAGCCTCCCCGGCCGCCGGAATATGCATTGGATGGGCCCACCGGAACTGGTCGAACACGTGTGCGAGGCCCTTTCCTCCGCAGAATTGAACCCTGAACTGTTGTCGTCAATATGCGGGAGCGTTTTCCATACCCGCGCCTTTCCCGCCCCACAAGCTGACACGGGCCGAATGGGCATTCGCATCGAAACCGGAATGGAAGACTTTCACTGCCGTCAGTGCGGTCAATGCTGTCAGTCTCTCGATTATCGAAAGGAGGTCACGGCCCAAGATATCTCACAATGGCGGGAACTGGGCAGATTGGACATCCTGGAATGGGTAGGGGTATTTGAAGGTGAGGGCCTGGAGCCGGCCTACAGGATCTGGATGATACCGGGAACCTCACAGAGGGCCGAGGAATGTCCCTTCCTACACAAAGAATCGTCGGAAAATCGTTGGTATTGCCGGATCCAAGACGTCAAGCCGGCCATCTGCCGGCAGTACCCGGCGAGTCGCAAGCATGCCCTATTGACCGGTTGCCCGGGCTTTGAAAAGCCCGCCTGACCCCTGGCCGCCTGCCCAAGCCCGGGGATCACTAATTGGCTTGACAGGGTCCCTCGTTTGAAGTGTAAACTTCAATTCGGCGCCAAGATCGCCGGGGAGAAAAGGCATGAAACTACATGAATACCAGGCCAAGGACATCTTCGGCAAGTTCAATATCCCCATACCGGAGGGACGGCTGACCCCATCTTCCGGTGAAGCCCTGAAGGCCGTAAAAGGCCTTAAGGGTCCACCCTGGGTGGTGAAGGCACAGGTACACGCCGGCGGCCGCGGAAAGGGCGGGGGCGTCAAGGTGGTGCATTCCGTCAGGGAGTTGGAAAGGGCGGTCGAAACCATCCTCACCCTTCCCCTGGTGACAAAGCAGACGGGCCCCGAAGGGAGGATGGTTCATCAGGTCTTGATCGAGGAAGGCCTTGAGATCGAACGGGAACTCTATCTCGCCATGGTCGTCGACAGATCCCGGGCCAGGCCTGTCATGATTTTCAGCCAGGCCGGCGGCATGGATATTGAAAAGGTGGCGACCACCTCCCCGGATCGGGTCCTGAAGGCCTTTGTTGATCCGGAGATCGGATGGATGCCCTTTCAGGGCAGAAACCTGGTCTACGGGATAGAAAATCCTTTGAACCCGGGGGCTGCGAAGCGTGTCACGGCGGTCATGGAACGCCTTTACAGACTTTTCATATCCTGCGACTGTTCCCTTGCTGAGATCAATCCCCTTGTGATCACGAAAGCCGGCAAGGTCGTGGCCGCGGACGCCAAGATCAACATCGACGACAATGCCCTTTACAGACGAGAGGCACTTGCAGCCCTGGACGACCCCAGGGAAAAGGACCCCCTCGAGGTCAAGGCCCAGGCATTCCATCTCAATTACATCCGCCTGGGCGGCAACATCGGGGCCATGGTGAACGGGGCCGGGCTTGCCATGGCTACCATGGACATCATCAAACTGGCCGGAGGCGAGCCTGCCAATTTTCTGGACGTGGGTGGCGGCGCCAGCGAAGACATGATCACCAAGGGCTTTGAAATTATCCTGGAGGACAAGAAGGTCAAGGCGGTTCTTGTCAACATCTTCGGCGGCATCCTCCGGTGTGATGTCCTGGCCAGGGGACTCCTGGCCGCCGCAAAAAAGACGGATATCCGCGTCCCGCTCATCGTAAGGCTGGAGGGCACCAATGTGGAGGAGGGACGCAGAATCCTGAGAAATTCTGATCTTAAATTCCTCGTGGCGCGGACAATGGCCGAGGCCGCAGGGCTTGTCACACAGCAATTGACCAAAGAGGCCGTGTCATGAGCATACTGGCGGACGAACACACCCGGGTCGTGGTCCAGGGCATCACCGGCAAAGAAGGAAGCTTCCACACCAGACAGATGTTGGGTTACGGCACGGTCATCGCCGCGGGGGTCACCCCGGGTAAAGGGGGCACGACCGTCGAGGGGGTCCCGGTCTTCAACACGGTCCAAGAGGCCGCGGAAAAGGAGGGCGCAAACACCTCCTGTATCTTCGTTCCCCCGCCCTATGCGGCCGACGCGGTTATGGAGGCGGCGGCGTCCGGTTTGGAACTGGTGGTTTGCATCACCGAGGGGATACCCGCCCTGGACATGATCAGGGCGACCCGCTTCCTGGAGGGGACAAACACCGTCCTCATAGGTCCCAACGGGCCCGGGATCATCTCTCCGGGCAGGACAAAGGTCGGCATCATGCCCGGACATATTCACAAGCCCGGCCATATCGGTGTTATCTCCAGGAGCGGGACACTCACCTATGAGGTGGTGGACCAGTTGACACGCGCCGGGCTTGGGCAGTCATCGTGCATCGGCCTTGGTGGAGACGCCATTGTCGGCACGAACTTTGTCAGCCACTTGAGGCGGTTCAAGACGGATACCGACACAAAGGGAGTCGTCCTCATCGGTGAGATCGGCGGTTCTGCGGAAGAGGAGGCTGCGGAATACATACGGGCGTCCTTTGACAAACCCGTCCTGGCCTTTATCGCCGGACAAACGGCTCCCGCCGACAGGCGGATGGGACATGCCGGCGCCATTATTTCAGGAAAAGAGGGCAGAGCGGAAGACAAGATCAAGGCACTTGAAGCCGCCGGGATAAGGGTTGTCCGGAACCTGGGGAGACTGGGAGAAATCGCTCTCGAAGTGCTGGGATAGAGTCGGGCTTGATGGCTCAAATTCACGCTCTTGACGAATCCTTTTCCAGGTGATAATCTCAAAAATATTAAGCATTTCAAACTAAAATCCACGATGACCCCCGGCCTTTTACGGCGCGGATAAAATATACGGAGGGGAATCCATGTTTGGATTAGGCATGCCCGAACTCATTATCATCCTGATTATCATCCTGATTATTTTTGGAGCAGGAAAACTCCCCGAAATAGGCAGCGGCATAGGCAAGGGAATTCGCAACTTTAAGAAGGCCACCAAGGAGAAACCCGAAGAAATTGCTCCCCCGGAGGGGGAACAGAAGGAAAACAAAGAAGAAACGCATTGAAATATCCGGGACCTTGTCGCATCGACAAAACCGGAATCCGGAATTCGCGGCTCTAGGATATGAAAGTCCCTAGTGACTACTCAGCTAGATAGGCTGTAGTCATTAAGGCTGTGAGGTGTCGCAGGAAGGGAACATGCGTGATCACAGGAAACTCAAAGCGTTTGAATCAAAGCGCCTGGGGTATTCTTATGAACGTGAATTTTCTACCTGTGAAACAAAATTTGTGGGAGCCGGGAAGGTTTTGGGCGCCCTGCTTCGATCCATGCGCGGATAGCGAAGGGTCCGGAAACTCATAGCCTTCAGGCTACAGCCTAACCAACCTGAACAGTTGCAGTTCCTATTCCCCTATTCCAGGCTCTGGCGTCTGGATTTCAGCCTGGACACAACATACGACGGGAGACTTCGGCCTGTAAAAAACGATTCCTCCACTTGATGATCCGCACCCTTCGGATTCGGTTTAAAAGGGGATATCATCTTCGGGAATGGATACGGGTTCCTCATAGGGATATCGCTCTTCCTGGGTCTTTGCCTCTCTGCCTTTCGCAGGGGCCGTTCCCAGCATCTGCATGGTTTGGGCATTGATTTCGGTCGTGTATCGCTTGTTGCCGTCCTTGTCTTCCCATGAGCGCGTTTGGAGTTTGCCCTCAATATACACCTGACTTCCTTTACGCAGGTATTCGCCGCATATTTCACCCAGCTTTGCCCAGGCGACGATCCTGTGCCATTCGGTACGCTCTTCCTTTTGCCCGTCCTTCCCTGTCCACTGTTCTGTTGTGGCGATTCTGAAACTGGCTACGGGCCTCCCGCTGGGTGTATATTTCAGTTCCGGATCAGCGCCCAGATTGCCGACTAGAATGACCTTGTTTACGCTCGCCATGCCATATCCTCCTCCCAAATTGAATAGGTGCAAAACGGAAAGTTTTTACTCGAAAATTTGTGAAAGCCCCTGTTTCGGCCGCAAGATCTTTTTCACCAGCCAAGGTCGCCGGGGAACCGGCCGCAATGCCATCAAAGCCTTCGAGACAGGCACTCACCTTACACAATCAAAATCTTCAGATCAAGGTCTTTCCTTGATTTCCATGTTGACGTATGATCCCTGAAGTTTTAAGCTGCTGAAAAATTAACCCAATTGAAGTAAGAAGAGAAATAATATGCTAAAGTTAATCCCACTGGGAGGGCTGGGGGAAATCGGATTGAATATGATGGTCCTGGAATATGACCAGACCATGCTCATCATCGATGCAGGGCTGATGTTCCCTGAAGACTACATGCCGGGGGTGGATGTGGTGATCCCAGACATCCAATTTATTCTGGACAACAGGGACAAGGTCCATTCTATAATCCTCACCCACGGACATGAAGATCACATCGGTGCCCTGCCCTTTTTCATCAAACAGATCGACAGGCCCGTTTGGGGCACCAGTTTCACATTGAAACTCCTTCAAGAAAAACTGAAAGAGCACAAACTGTCGGATGACGTCGAACTGAAGACGGTCCGGCCTGGGGATGTGCGCCCCTTCGGGCCTTTCAACGTGGAATTCATCGGAGTCAACCACAGCATCGTGGACGGTGTGGGACTGGCCGTTGAGACACCGGAAGGGATCATTGTGCACTCCGGCGATTTCAAAATCGACCAGACACCCGTTGACGGCCAGTACACGGATCTGGTCCGATTCGCCCATTATGGCGAGCGCAACGTCCTGGCCCTCCTTTCCGACTCGACGAATGTGGAAAAGGAAGGGTTTACCCTGAGCGAAAATGATGTAAAGAAAACCCTGGAGGGTCTCTTTCAGACATGCGAGGGGCGCCTGTTCATAGCCGTCTTTGCCTCGAACGTCTCGCGCATCAAGCAGGTCATTGAACTGGCGGCCAAATTCAACCGAAAAGTGCTGTTCAGCGGTAAGAGCATGATCACGAACATCCGCATAGCCGTCGATGAAGGCATCATAGGCATTCCACCCGGCACCGAAATCCGGGAGCAGGAAATCGATCGTCTTCCAGACAATGAAGTCGCCATCATAACAACCGGCAGCCAGGGTGAACCCATGTCCGCCCTGACCCGTATGGCACAGGATAAACACAGGGGGATCAAGATTCGTAAGGGAGATACCATCATCCTTTCCTCCCGTTTCATCCCCGGCAACGAGAAGGCGATCACCGCCATCATCAACAAGCTCTACCGATTGGGAGCTGAAGTCGTATACGAAAGGGTCTCCCAGATCCATTCCTCAGGACATGCCTACCAGGAAGAGCTTAAAATGATGCTCAACCTGGTCAGGCCCCGCTACTTCATCCCCATTCATGGTGAATACCGCCATCTGGTCAAACACATCCAGCTGGCCGGGGAAACGGGTATGCCATCCGAGCGACTTCTCCTGGCGGAGGATGGCGATACGGTCTGCTTTTCCAACGGCAGGGCCGAAATCGGGAACCGGATTCACACAGGCAGGATCCTTGTCGACGGCAAGGGCGTGGGGGATGTCGGGGACCTCGTTCTCAGAGAACGCAGGAGACTTGCAGGAGAAGGCGTAGTCATCGTCCTATTGGCCGTGGATGAACTGACCGGAGAAATCATATACGGTCCTGACATCATTTCCAGGGGATTTGTATTTGAGGACCAAGGTGGATTTATATTTGAACAGGCCAAGGATATCGTTTTACAGGTTTTGGCTGAACCTGAACGATCTGCGCCCATTGATTGGGGAGAGGTGGGTCCTGCTATCAAAAAGAATCTGAAGCGCTTTTTTTACAAGATAATCGAAAGACGGCCCATTATCATGCCGATCATCATCCCGTTGTGAGAAATGAACAGGCACGCACACATGAGTAAAAAATCGAAGGCAAAGAGAGAAATCCATTCCAACAAACAGCCTGAACCGATCAAAAGGGAGATTGCGGGCATCCTTCTCTTGTTATTCGCCGTTTTTCTGGGTGTCAGCCTCTTTTCCTTTCACCCCGCAGATCCCCTCGTCTGGATCAGGACGGGCGTGGATGGAAAGGTTCACAACCTTTTCGGCACGGTCGGTGCGAATGCTGCGGGTTGGATCTTCCTGGCTTTGGGTTTTTCCTCCTACTGGTTCGTCATCATCTGCCTGGCCGCAGCCGTGCTTTCCTTCCGCCAGCAGTCCCTTTCATCCCCTCTGAAAAACGTGACGGCCGCAATCTTTCTCGTCGCCTCCTTTGCAGGCATCATCCACCTCTACAGGCCCGAGGAGATCTCCTTCAGAGGTCACATCATTCAGGCCGGTGGCGTCGTGGGGGATTACATCTCCCGTTTTACCAGTGGATTGCTCAATGATTTCGGGGCATATGTACTCCTTGTCGCGGTCTTTACCGTTTCTTTCATGATCTGCACCCATCTCTCCTTTGGATTTCTTCTTTCAAGGGCCTTTGTGTGGAGCAAAATCGCGCTCAGGGGGCTCCGTGATACCTTTA
The DNA here is from genome assembly GCA_049366815.1 of Desulfatiglandales bacterium. GTDB lineage: Bacteria > Desulfobacterota > DSM-4660 > Desulfatiglandales > HGW-15 > CAYNYM01. The sequence goes on from JBMNCO010000132.1 coordinate 43,464, forward strand.
TAAAGTGGAAGGAGAAGCGTCGAAAGAAGAGGGTACGCCTGGAGACCTTTGAAAAGAACACATCAAGGCCGAAGCGAAAGGTCAACATCGTCGAGCCCCAAAAGACCCAAGTGCGACGTAAACCCCAACAGGAATCTTTTTCCTTTATGGAGGTAGCCGGCAAATTCAATCTCCCGTCCCTCGATCTTCTGGATGACCCGGAAAGAAATGAAGGAGCACAAATCCAGAGACAAAGTCTGGAAATGAACGCAAGGCGTCTTGAGAAAAAACTGGCCGACTTCGGTGTACAGGGTGAAGTTGTGGAGATCCTTCCCGGTCCCGTCATCACCATGTATGAGCTGAAGCCGGCCCCCGGTGTAAAGATCAGTAAGGTTGTCGGGCTTTCCGACGACCTTGCCATGGCCCTCAGGGCACCCGCTATAAGGATAGTCGCCCCCTTGCCCGGTAAAGGGGCGATCGGCGTTGAGATCCCCAATAACAAGAGGGAGATGGTCTTGCTCAAGGAGGTTATCTCGGCCGCTGACTTCAAGACCTCGGCAAACAAACTGACCATTGCCCTCGGCAAGGATATCACGGGATCCCCTGTCATAGCCGACCTCACCAGAATGCCCCATCTACTTGTGGCCGGGGCCACGGGCACAGGGAAAAGCGTCTCGCTGAATGCGATGATCAACAGTCTGCTCTTCAAGGCCTCCCCGGACATGGTCCGCTTCCTCATGATCGACCCGAAAAGAATCGAACTCTCGGTTTACCAGGACATTCCTCATCTTCTCCATCCGGTAGTGACCAATCCCAAGGAGGCCACCAGGGCGCTCCGCTGGGCCGTTGAGGAAATGGAGCGACGTTATATGCTCCTCTCGGACCGTGGTGTCAGAAACATCGAGGCCTATAACCGGAAGGCCGTAAAGGAGAAAAAGACACCCGAGGAGGAGGCTGCAACAGGCAAAGACAATGTGCTTCCCTATATCATCCTTGTCATTGACGAGCTGGCGGACCTCATGATGACTTCCTCCAGGGAAGTAGAAGAGGCCATCACGCGCCTCGCCCAAATGGCCCGGGCCGCAGGCATCCACTTGATCATCGCCACGCAGCGGCCTTCCGTCGATGTGCTGACCGGCATTATCAAGGCAAACTTCCCGGCACGCGTGTCTTTTCAGGTGTCCTCCAAGGTCGATTCCCGGACCATTCTTGACACCATTGGAGCTGAAAATCTCCTTGGTGACGGAGACATGCTTTTCCTTCCGCCGGGTGTCGGCCGAATCGTAAGGATCCATGGCGCCTTCATATCGGAAGAAGAGGTCAAACGCGTGACGGCGTTTCTGAGGTCACAAATGAAGCCTGAATATGATCCCACGATCATGGCCGAAGTGGCCAAGGAGGAAGAGGATGCCGACGATGATTTCGAGCTTGACGAGAAATACGACAAGGCGGTGGAACTGGTTACCCAGACGGGGCACGCCTCCATCTCCATGATCCAGCGCAAGCTGAGGGTGGGCTACAACCGCGCGGCCCGCATGATCGAGGTCATGGAAAGAGAGGGGATTGTGGGCCCCTCGGACGGCGTGAAGCCCCGGGATGTTTACGGCAGGAAAAGCCTCTAATTCGCGTTTAGTGCGCCCTTTCGGCACTTATAGCGTAGCCGTAAGCGATCAGGTATCAGCAAAAGGTTGCGCAAAAATAAGGCTCTTGGCTGAGCGCGGAATGCTGATAGCTGAGCGCTCCATCCAAAAATCCTGTATTTCTGCATGCAAACAAGATAGAATAGTCCTGTTTCACTTACATAAATCGTTATATTTGGATATGAATGTGATGATAAATCTTATGCCTTTCCATGGATTGTTCCCGCGCAGTAGGCGGCACTTCGTATGCAGGGCGGGCATCTCGCTGGCCCTTCTTTTTCTCCTGCTCTGCTGCACCCGGCCCGCATGGGCGGAAGACCTCCTGTTCAAGATCCTCGACGGGATAAAAAAGCGCTACGATTCGCTTCCCGGACTGACCATCCCCTATGAAAGGGACGTGGTCACGAGATCCATGGCCTTGCTGGATGACAGCATCAAGAGTGATCTTGCCGAGGGATATATTCATTTCAAACCGCCGGGACTTCTCCGCATTGATCAGGAAAAACCCAGACCGGAGCTTGTCGTTTCCGACGGACAAACCCTCTGGTGGTACATCCCCGAAAAGAAGGAGGTCTACCAATACCCCAAGGACAAACTCGGGCCGGAGTTGAAGCTCTTGACCGACATCTTTCAGGGTCTCAGAGAGGTGGCGGACGGCTTTATCGTGGAACTCACGGACTCGGAGGAAAACGGGCGCCGAGACCTCAGGCTGACCCCGAATCCGCCCTGGCCGGAGATCGATTTTATCCATCTTTCCGTGTCCCAAGAGGATTACACCATCCGTTCAGTGAAGCTTCACAACTATCTCGGCGGTTTCACGCGTTTTACACTTGGTGATTTGGAGGTCAAAAAAGGCTTTCAGAAAGGGTTCTTTCAGTTCACGGTCCCACAGGGCGTCAAGGTCGTTACGGAATAAATCGGCCTGATGTCCTTTGACCGACACTCCGGCGGAACCCACGGCAGAAGGATACAATACACCGGGCTGTCGGCCCTGCCCATTGCAGGGGCATTTTTCGATGATCACCCCCATATCGTCATCCAGTCCGCCCACAAAAAACAATTTGACATATTTTTGCGCTTCCCTTACCATCCCCCTGACCAAAATATAAAAGAATTCCTACCTAAACTGAGATGTATGCCGCCTCGTTCAGCCGGGGCCGATTCCGTAAACAATATGCTGTAGGGGACCAGGGTATTATTCCAAGACCCCTTCAAAGATGTTGAACCTTTTAAACGAGGCTTGACCTTTGAGTATTCGGCAGATTTATCCCATATTTCACGTAACCATTTTTCACTTATTTTTATTTGTCGTTTGTCGCCGCCTTTGACACAGGTTCTTTGGCATGCCAATTTCGGGCTAGTCCACCGGAACGATTGGAGCTGGGAGATGCGTTCAGATGCAGTCCTCCAACGGGAACCTTTACAGGGAAAACAACACAAAGTCTGATGGGGCTGAAAGGAGGTGATAAGGGCTCAATACAGGAAGTGGATACCTCACGGCTAGAAACCCGAAGCAATGCAAATCAAAAAAAAGAAAGGGCTACTTAATATGGCAGATAAAAAGCGATTTCCCTATCCAGATGAAGTTGTCCTGCCACCCGAACTGGAGGGATGGGAGGAGATGTATCCGCCTCAAAGGCTTTTCAGTGATGACCGGGCCGACTGGGAAAAAAGGCATTTCTGGTATCAGGACAAGATCCACGCATCCGAGCCCATGTATCCACTGGACGACATTTTCCAGGAGGCCTGGCAAATCGCGCTCTCCCAGTTTACCACAAGGGTATTCTGCATCCCTCCCGCCCAGGGCGTGGCACACAGGATGCTGGGTTGCTACATGTACATCGCCGCGGTCGAACCACCCCCTCCCGAGGTGATTCAAAAGAAGGCTGAGTTGTTCGGCAAAAGGGTCCCCTACACCTTTGAGAATTATCTGAAGCAGTTTGAGGTATGGCTTGAAAGATTTCAAAAACTGGGTAGAGAAATGGAACAGCTCTCCATACCGGAAAAATTGCCCCAGTTTGTGCCTGACGAAGAGGTTATCCCCATGCCCAAGGGGGTCACGGACGGCCATCAGGTGATGGAAAACTTCAATACCATCATCAGCCAGATCTTCAAGGCCTGGCAATACCATTTCCAGTACCTGAACCTCGCCTATCTGGCCTATCTCATGTTCGTGGATACAGCAAGAAAACTCTTCCCGGGGATCAAAGAGTCCACCATCGGCAAGATGGTTGCAGGCGCCGAGGTCTCCATGTTCCGCCCCGAGGAGGAACTGTGCCGGCTGAGCAAGCTGGCGGCCGCCAAAGACAATGTCAAAGACATCCTCAAGGGAGCCGGCCCCGCTGCGGACAAGATCAAGGCCCTGAGTGGGACCGATGAAGGCAAGGCGTGGCTCGATGAGATCGAGAAGATCAAGGACCCCTGGTTCTTTGTATCCTGCGGCAGTGGGTGGTACCACCAGGAGGGAAGCTGGATCACCAAGATGGATGTCCCCTTCAGTTATATGCAGAGTTATATTGAAAGACTCGAGCAGGGACATGAGATTGAACGTAATCTAAACGAGATCTCTGAAGAGCGGGATAGGATCGTCGGGGAGTACAGGGCCCTGATCAAATCGGAAGACGATCTGAAATCCTTCGATGATGCCTATCATGTGGTCCGATCCATTTACAGGTATGCGGAGGACCACCTGTTCTGGGTGGAACATTGGCTGCACACCATCTGGTTTGCCAAGATCCGGAATTTCGGTGATCTTCTGGTGAATCAGAACGTATTGAAGGAGACGGATGACATCTTTCTCTTCAACCGTTTTGAGATCCCCATGATGCTGGAGGATATGGTCACGGCCTGGGCCCTGGGAGAGGGTGTCCCAACCAGAAAAATGTGGATGGAAAAGGCCGAGAAGCGAGCCAAGATCCTCCAGGCGGCCAATAAATGGAATGCAACCCCAGCCCTCGGAGTGCCCCCTGAAGAGATCGCGGAGCCCTTTACCCTGATGTTGTGGGGAGTGACGACCGACAAAGTCGATGAATGGCTCAAGGGAACGGCAACGGGAACGGGGGAAGTGAGCGAAGATATAACCGAACTCAGGGGATTCGCCTCGTCGGCCGGTATTGCGGAAGGCCCGGCCAGGGTGCTCAAGCTCCTCCGGGACGTGGTGGATCTCCAGCCCGGCGAGATCATGGTCGCCCCGACGACCAACCCGTCATGGGCGCCCGTGTTTACCAAGCTGAAGGGGGCGGTTACGGATATCGGTGGCCTCACCTCCCATGCGGCCATTGTCTCCCGGGAATACGGTCTGCCTTCCGTAACCGGGACAGGGGTCGCAACCACCGTGATCAAGACCGGAGATATCATCCGGATTGACGGCAGCACCGGAGTCGTTACGATTGTAAAGAGGGCATAGGCTGACATCGTAGTATGCCGGGGGTACACCTTCAAGGACCCCCGGCCCGTGTCAGTGATACGGCATGAACAGATAGGAGGGCAAAATGCCAGAGCAATGGATATTCGGATTTGGGGAACTCGGTAAAGACCATAATAACATCGTGGGCAAAAAGTGCGCGAACCTCGGAGAAATGACCAAAGCCGGCTTTCACGTGCCGCCCGGCTTTGCCTTGAGTATCCTCGCATACGAACGGTTTATGAGAGAGACGGAAGCTGAAAAAAGCGTGCTGAAATACCTGGAAAATTTCCATGCGGACCCCGAGTCCGTGGAGGAAACGCCGAAATTTGACGCCGCCTCCAAGGAGATAAGAGGCATTGTCGAATCCATCAGGATGCCGGCCGATATGGAAGAAACCATTAAGGATTACTACGCTCAATTGTGCAAAGAAACAGGTATCGAAAACACATTCGTAGCCACTAGGTCGGCAGGGGCCTCGAGCCATCCCGGTCAATATGAGACCTATCTCAATGTGAGCGGGCCTGACGAAGTGGTCAGGAATGTGATACGTGTGTGGTCAAGCACATTCAATACCCGTTCGATGATTTCGAGGGCAAGGCTTGGGCTGCCGCTTCATTTTGATCCCATCGGGGTGGCCGTTCTCACCATGGTGGACGCAAAGGCCGCCGGCGTGATGCTCACCGTCAACCCGGTGAACGGTGACGAATCGAAAGTCGCCCTTGAGGCCGGTTTCGGTGTCGGTGAAGCGGTCGTCTCGGGGAACGTGACCCCTGATCGGTATCTGGTCGACAAGATCACGTTGGAAATAGACGAAAAGTTCATCTCTGAGAAGGGCGCAGAGTACGCCTACAACCCTGAAACCAGGAAAATGGAATGGAAAGAACTCCCGCCCGAAAAAAGAAAGCTGCCTTCTCTTGACGACATAGAGATCATCGAGCTGACAAAGATCGCCAAGAAGGTGGAGGCCCATTTCGGCTGCCTGCAGGACATCGAGTTCTCCGTCTCGAGGACCTTGCCCTTTCCAGAAAACATCTTTCTCGTACAGGCCCGCCCCGAGAGCGTCTGGGCAAAGAAAGAAAAAAAATCGGTTTTGGGCAAAAAGAGTGGTTTTGAATTATTATTCGAAAAGGCGACAACGCCTATCAAGCTGAAGACAGATTAAGGAGGCTGGACAATGGAGGAACGCAGTTTACTGAATGGCAAAAAGATCCTAGCTGTGGACGATGAGCCGGATATTCTTGAATTCCTTGAAGAACACTTGAACATGTGTCAGATCGTGAAGGCTGCCAGCTTCACGGATGCAAAGAATTTACTGGAATCTCAGGATTTCGATGCGGCCATTCTGGATATCATGGGCGTTAACGGCTACGAACTTCTCGAAATTGCGAACAGGAGGAAGATTCCCTGCCTCATGTTGACGGCCCATGCCTTCAGTCCGGACAACATCGTGCGATCCATCAAGGAGGGCGCAGCGTCTTACGTGCCCAAGGAGGAGATAGCGAAGGTCGAAGCTTTTCTGAATGACATATTTCTCGCACAGGAAAAGGGCGAAAATCCCTGGGTGTCATGGCAGGAACGACTCCCCGGTTCTTATTTCAGAATGAGGTTTGGTGCGGCCTGGGATGCAGCGGACGATCAATTCCGGAATGCCCTTAAGGATGTCCTTCGATCCAGATCGAAGACCTAGATGAAACTGGGGGGAGTGACCGTTGACCGGCCGCCCCCTCCCCTTTCAATTCTATGAGACCATCCCGGTGCCCTCACGTTGCAGGCCCTTGCTTTCCTTTTACAACGCACTGCCCGATTAGATCCAAGAAGACAGAATAACTCCCCCGGAATCATTGCTGATCTCGGGAACTGAATCGTGCCAATCCTTAGCGCTGGCTGCCTTCAAGGCGCAGGTCCATCGCGCCATAATTACATAAATTAATTTTATGTATTTCATATATTTAATTTATTTGACTCGGATAAGTTAAAGTTTTATTAGGACCCAAAACACAGGATCAATTTTCCTGACTATTTCGTGGACCATTAATAGAGAATCATTGTGCAACGATCCAAAGCAATAACTGAGGGAATGACCTTTTCTCCCGACACAGCGGTCTGCACTTTGAGAAAGCCTTAAACCTGTCAAACCCAGAGCTTGTTGAGGATAACATCACTGAGCGATATGCGGCGTACTGAGCACTAAAGATTCAATCAGCAGTGAAATATGACCCGATAGTCCTACATCTCAAAAATCACAGAGGAAGGGGCTGTAGCGCACCCCGATAAACGTGCTTTGATTCAAAAAGATAGGTCTTTTTGTGTGATCCGGATAATGGTTAAAGGTTAAGCCCCAGGCGCTGGGCCCGGGAAACAGACCAATTTATTAATCCATGAAATAGGAGGAACCATTATGGCAAACGGAAAGATTGGAATCGGACCGGAAGGCTCTTTAGGAGGCTTCATTCAACTCATCATTTTATCATTCCTTGGCATTGTCCTCTGCGTCTACGCTCTCCCACTGGACCTCATCATCCTAAAAATCATGCCGGCCACACTCATCATGCTCGTCGCCCTGGGGCACCTTTCCCTGCTGGGAGACAGCTTCCCCTACGCCCCCCCCGGGGGAGACTGGACCCCTGAGAAATCCCGTTTCTCCGCAGGGCTCAGAATGACCTGCATCTGGGTCGTTTTCACTTTTGCTGTCTTGCTCTTTATGCGGTTTGTCTATCCAGGATGGCCCATCGGTCCCCTCTATATCTGGTTCGGCGCGATCGCATTCGGGCTCACCCTGCTCTATGGTATCAACTGGAACGGCTGGCCCTTTAAGGGGCACATGCACCCCTGGGCCATGATGGCCGTGGGTTTTGTCGTCATCATGGGTCTCTCCATCCTGATCTGGACCACCCTGACAAACCTGGATGGAACCCCCCTCGCGGACACACCGATGAATCATCACGGGCCTCTCCAGGCTGAGTGGTTCACCGGATACATCGTCTGGGTCATAGCCTGGTTTTTCGTCTTCAACCCCGTTTTCACCACCCAGGGCTGGCCTTTCGGCAAATTGGGCCACCCGGGCGCAGCCGTTGCACAAACCATTATTGCCCTCATCCTGGGCTACATCTTCTGGAACGGCAGCCTGTCCATGGGAATAAGTCCGAGCCTTTCCTTCGGCGCGATCGCTTCTTCCATCATCCTTTGGGGCCTGATCTACGGCTGGCATCTCCAGTTCTGGGGCATCACCAAACAGACCTTCGGCACAAGGGCGGTCCTCGCGTTTATCATTCAGTGTATCATCGTCGTTGTCTGGATATTCATTTTGAGGCTGATCCTGGCTCCGGCCGCAGCAGCCTTAGCAGCGGCGCAACTCCCGGCCGACATCAATATCCTGATCCTTTACTTTAATCTCTGCATCCTGGGTCCGGCCCTGATCGGCCACAATGCCTTCTGGCTCAGATGGCCCTTGACCATGCCGGCCCCTCCGGGAACCCCGCCGCCGGATCAGTCGGTCTAACGGCCTGTGGTGGTCCCATGCGCTTCATAAAACGAGAGGCACTGGAATATTTAATCAACACGAGTGTTACAAAGGCGTCACACGGCAGTCTTTTCAGTCTCACGGTCATTACTAACCCAACACCTTAGAGGAGGAAGAAAAGAAATGGCGAAAAAATTTACAGACCCCCACGATATCCCAACCATCCCCGGCACCGAAGGATGGGAAAGGATGTACCCCTACCAGTATATCTTCTCCACGGACGATCCCGACAGGGCGAAACACGAAAGTGCCCAGTTGTGGTACAACGACGGGCTCCACTACCCGGACCCCCACTGTCCCTTTGATCTCCTTTGGGATGAATTCTGGTTCATGGGCCTGTCCCAGAACAACACCCGGGTCTTCTGTCTGCCCCCGGCCAAGGGCATCGAACACAGGATCGTCAACGGGTACGTCTATATCGCGCCCATCGGCGTCGAAGACCCCAAGGAGATCGAGGCCCGTGTTCCCCTTTTTATGAAAAGGGCCGGATACTACTATGACAACTGGGAAACCCTCTGGGACGAGTGGGAGGCGAAGTTCAACGTCCTCCTGAGGCAGCTCGAGGCCGTCTCATTCCAGGCCCTTCCGGAAGTGGAGGATGAATCGCGTGTTTTCGATGCAGACAAAAGGGGGCTCTCAAGCGGCTATGTGCTCCTGACCAAATACGACGAGCTCATCAACATGGGCTTCAAGTGCTGGCAATATCACTTTGATATGCTGAACCTCTGCTACGCGGGTTTTCTCACCTACAAGAATACCTTTGACCAGATCTTCCCGAACACCCCGATCGGCACCATCACAAAGCTTGTCTCGGGTATGGATGCCATGGTCATGAGACCGGACGCGGAACTCATCAAGCTGGCAAAAATGGCCATAGATAAAGGTGTTGACGGCATACTCCTCAAGGACCAGGATGCAGCCGCCTGCATGAAGGAAATGGAGGGTTCGGCCGCGGGTAAGGAATGGTTGGCCCAGCTGGAAGAATCCCGGTATCCCTGGTTCTATATCTCAAGCGGTACAGGCTGGTACCATTATGACGCCTCATGGAACGACAACCTGAACATCCCCTTTGCTTCCCTAAAGAAGCATATCGAGTCCCTGAAGGCGGGCAAGGACCCCTCACGGCCCATGGAAAAACTGGTCGCGGAAAAGGACAGGGTCACCGAGGAATACCGTTCCCTGATCCAGACCGACGAGGACCGGGTTGCCTTTGATCAGACCCTTTCGATTGCCCGCCGCATCTTCCCCTATGCCGAGAACCACATGTTCTATGTCGAACAGTGGTTCCACAGTGTCTTCTGGAACAAGATGCGCCAGGTCGCGGACATCCTCAAGGATGCCAATTTTATTGAAGACCGGGAAGATATATGGTATTTGAAGAGGGGAGAGATCCGAGACGCCCTGCAGGATTACGGCACGGCCTGGGCCACCGGTGTGAAACCGAGGGGACCTGCTTACTGGCCGAAGGAGATCGAATGGCGCAAAGGGGTCATGCAGAAATTCAAGGAATGGACCCCGCCTCCGGCCCTGGGGACACCTCCTGAGGTCATGACCGAACCCTTCTCGATCATGAGCTGGGGCATTACGGACGAAGTCCTCCAAAACTGGCTCGCAGCCGGCGATGTTTCAGGAGAGGAAGGACCTTCCGATGAATTGAAGGGCTCTCCCGGCGCCCCGGGTGTTGCAGAAGGCAAGGCCAGGATTATTAAGTCGGTTGATGAGCTGGCCCTGTTGCAGCAGGGAGAGATCCTTGTCGCCAGGATCACGGCCCCAAGCTGGGCACCGGCCTTCGCTCAGCTCAAGGGAGCCGTTACGGACGTGGGTGGCTCCATGTGTCACGCGGCCATCATCTGTCGCGAATACGCCCTGCCCACGGTCGTGGGAACAGGGACTGCCACTTCCGCTATTAAGACGGGGGATCTGATCCGCATAGACGGTGATACCGGTACGGTAAAGATTCTTCAAAGGGCCTAAACGCATAGGCACGATAGACTTAGGGTAAATCGTGTGGTTCCAGCCGGAAATGGACCCGGCATCCGCCTCAAACTTGGCAACTCGCGGCGGGAGGGTCCATCTCCGGCATATTACATAACAGGGCTGGATCAAAAAAAGACAGTCCGCTTCAACGTGTGCACACTGTGTGCACCGTATATTTTGTTCTATTTGGGGGTAGACATGGTTGAAAAAGAAAAACGCATAACCATTTGGTATGATGAATTGTCGGGGGACGAATTCAATCTGGTCGGGAAAAAAAACGCGAATTTGGGCGAGATGACCAAGGCCAAGATTCCGGTAAGTCCAGGGTTCGCCCTCACGATTTACGCAAATGATCTTTTTGTGACGGAAACGGGCATCAAGGACAAACTGAGAGAGTGCGTCAAAGGCATCGAGAAATTCGACTACGAAAACAGCCGCAGGGCAAGTGAATTTGCCGTTGACCTCATCGAAAACACGCCCATTCCCGCCAGCATCACCGATCAAATCTTTCAGGACTACAAGAGGCTCTGCGGCATGTCCGGTTGCGAGAATGTGCCGGTTGCCACGCGTTCAAGCGGCGCGGTATCCATGCCGGGACAGATGGAGACCTACCTGAATGTACGGGGGGAAGAGGACCTTCTCAAATACATCAAGAAGACCTGGGCCAGCGCCTACTTTGTAGAGGCCATCACCTACCGCATGGAAAAAGGCATGCACTTCATCCTCAATATCGGGGTGGGCGTTCCCAAAATGGTCAATTCCAGGGTATCGGGCATCATTTTTACGATGAACCCGCTGAACGGCGACCGCTCCAAGATCTCGGTGGATGTCAGTTACGGGCTCGGTGAGGCCGTTGTGAGCGGCCTGGTCACTCCGGACAACTACCTGGTGGACAAGGTTACTCTTGAGACCATCACCGCCACCAAGGGTGAAAAGAAGATCAAGATGGTCTACAGAGAAGACGGCAGCACGATCAAAGAGGTCGAAGTTTCCGAGGAAGAGCGGAACAAGTTCAGCATCACCCAAGAAGAACTCAGTGAGATCTGCAGGATCGCCAAGTCCATTGACAAATACTACGGCAAACCCTATGACATCGAATTTGCTATTGATGGAGACCTGCCTTTCCCGCAAAACGTCATCGTTCTTCAGGTAAGGCCCGAATCCGTATGGTCCAAAAAGCAGGCTGAAGCAAAGACCGAACCAAAGAGGGACGTGATGGACAGGATCCTCGGCACCATGGTGGCCGGCGTCAAGTTGAAGAAGTCGTAATGTCTCGTATCAAACCAAGGTGAAAAATAACCCGTCCAAGAAGACTTCAGGACGGCACACATTCTGTCCTCATCTGAAGGAGGAGGCATGGGAACTCAGGGAATTATCGCAATTCTTGGGACGTTTGACTCCAAACCGGAGGAACATCTTTTTCTTAAAAGAAACATCGAGGACAGGGGACTCAAGACACTGACAATAAACGTGGGGACTCGATGTCCAGCGGCCTTTGCGCCGGACATCGACCTCCACGAAAAGCTCACGGAGGAAGACCGAAGGAGCCGAGACGCCGCTATTCAGGCCACCGTTGACAGGGGTCGGAAGCTGGTCAGGGATTTGTACGACCGGGGTGAAATCTCGGGCATCATTTCGGCCGGGGGCGGGACAGGGACACATCTCGGTACGAGCATCATGCACGTCCTCCCGCTCGGCGTGCCGAAGGTCATGGTCTCCACTGTGGCCTCCAGAAACATGGCCAAGGTGGTGGGGACCAAAGACATCACCATGATGCACAGCGTGGTCGATCTCCTTGGCATCAACAGCATTTCCGGAGGCGTGCTCGAAAGGGCCGCGGGGGCTGTCTGCGGCATGGCGCAGAACAGGTGGAGGCCCGATACCACCAGAAGGCGTGTTGCACTCACCTTTTTCGGTTTCATCACAGCGGCCGCCGAGGCCGTGAAGGAATGCCTGGAAGGCATGGACTACGAGGTCATCCCGTTTCACGCAAATGGGACGGGCGGTATGGCTATGGAGGAATTGGCGGCCGAGGGTTATTTTCACGCCATCCTGGACCTCGCCACCCATGAACTCGCCGACGAGATGATGGGCGGTTACTGCCGCGGTATCGGTCCCGAGAGGCTGAGACCGCTGACGAACGGCCACATCCCCCGCCTCGTCGTCCCGGGAGGGCTCGATTGCGCGGTCCTCGAATTTACCCGTCAAAACATTCCCGAGGAATTCAGGGACAGAAAGCTTTTCTTTTACGATTTCAGATCGGCCATCCGTCTCACACTTGAAGAAACCCTCACCCTTGCGGAACAACTTGTTGAGAAGCTGAAAATTCACCCAACCCACACCAAGGTCCTTGTCCCTGTTCAGGGCTGGTCTGAAGCCGATCGGAAGGGCGGTCCTCTCTATGATCCCCCAATCAGTGAGGCCCTCGTCAAGGTACTCAGGACTGCATTGCACCCGAGAATCGAGGTACGGGAGGCGGACCTCCATATCAATGACCCGGCCTTTGCCCGTGCGGCCGGCATGTTAATGGACGAGATGGTCAAAGAAGCGATGGGCAGCTCCCAATAAAGACACAACCGTCCGGGACCCCAATTCGTCAAAAATCACCTCACACGCCCTCGATACCCCATCCCCTCAAAGGGGATACTCTCTCCAGCCAATTTCTGCAGAATACGCAAAAAGGCCTGAGCCGCGGGTGAAAGGGGCACCTCCCGGTGATAGGAGATGCTGACCTCCAACCCTACCTCTTCCCCTTTCAGGGACAAGGCGATTATTTTCCCCTCCTGCACCTCTTTTCGCACCGCCTCCTTGACCAGAAAGGCGACCCCGCCCCCACTCCCCACGATCTGCTTGATGAAACCCGCGTTGCTGGTCTCCATCAGTATTCTGGGCGTGATATTGTTGCGTGCGAACAGTTCGTCCACCACACCCCGTGTTGATGATCCGACTTCCCGCATAATGAGCGGCTCATCCATCAGATCTTCAAGGGTAACGATCTTATTTTCTGCAAGCCGGTGATTTTTCGGAACAATAACCAACAATGGCTCTTTGCGGAATGGGATGGAAATGATCTTGGGATCCTTCACGTTATGGGCCACGATTGCCAGATCAATATCAAGATTGAACAGGCTTCGCATCACTTCCGCTGAACTCCCCTGATACAGACACACCTTGATCTTGGGATAGGCGTAATGAAACGTGCTGATCAGAAAGGACATACGGTATCGCGCATACATGGTACTCGTTCCAATACGGAGGGTGCCGCATTTCAAGCCCTTCATATCCTCGATCACCCCTTCGATCTCCTTTTCGAGGTCGAACAGCTTTTTCACATGGAGGTATAAGGACTTGCCTTCTTCGGTGAGTTCTATATGCCTTCCCTTTTTTTTGAACAGTTTCAGATCGCATGCATCTTCAAGAAACTTTATCTGGGCGGTCACGGCCGGCTGGGTAACCATGAGTTCCTGAGCAGCCACGGTAATACTCTTATTTCTGCCAACATGATAGAATACCCTGAGTTGGTTGAGGTTCAACATCGCGTCTCACCCTCCCGCATGCAAAGCGTTTCCTTTCTAAAAAAGCCCACTTGTCACTATCTGTTGTTATAGCTCGGCCATATTTTACGGTCCCATGAGCGGTTTCGGCCGCTGTATCCACTGTCCTTTTGACCCCCGCACCATAAAAGCGAGACTGCGGGTCTGTCTCCACAACGTATCCCGTCCTGGAAGGATTTTTATGTATACCCCATTTTATCGGCAATAAAAAATATTTTTTATAGCTCTCTTGATTATTAAGATATTATTATAATTTGTGCTCATCCGGAAATGAGCATTCCCGGATTCGCGCTAACAGCTATCAGCGATCAGCCATCAGCGATCAGCGATCAGCTATCAGCAAAAGCTATGCAAAGACAAGGCATTAGGCTGAGCGCTGAATGCCGATAGCAGACCGCTCCATCCAGAAATCATTTATTTCTGGATGGAAACTAATTTAGGCATGATCTTCAGGGCCTTTTACCTGGAGCGATTTCCCTTTGGCCGAAGACGACGGGGGAGTTCTCATGAAGGATTCCTGAATTTTCATTATCGATGAGGTCACAGCAGTGTCTGGACCCGGCTGGACAGGTCAGGGAAAGCACCTCAACACACAGAGAGAGACATGGCGTGGACCGGCGCACTGGATTTCAGATGTGTGGAGCAAAATCGAAAAAAGGATAGTACGTCTATAGCGTTGGAACTTGCCAACAGACAAAAAGTAGAATACGAAGAAGAAACATGGAAATGGCCTCGATGATAACATAATCTTATCCTGCTTCCAAATGCATAATAATATGTTATGAGTCACATAAGAATAATGAAATTGACAAGCATGGACCGGATAGGTCATCCTGAAGCGCGTTCCATAATATTACAAGTGGGATGAAAGGCCTCTTTTTTACCTACCGACGACAAAACCTTGGACACATGGAATCTGTCGTTGACAACACAATAAAACGCTTTATACTTTTCGTTTTTGACGCTTGAAGTTTTTGTTTTGTGCTCTTAGTTTCCCGTAATTCCCGATTCTCCAGGGCGGGCCTGTAACAGGCCCACTTTTCGATCGTAAACCTGGAGGCCGGGATTCATCGTGACATTCTAGAATTCTAAACCGTTTATCCTTTTAAGGGAGGTATCTCCAATGAAAGATCTAAGAGATTATGTCGCCAAGGCTGAAGAGATAGGTCAGCTCCGCCGGGTAAAGGCTGAAGTGGACTGGGATCTCGAACTTTCACACATCTGCAAAGTCACTGAAGAAAAGAGTGGGCCCGCCCTTCTTTTTGAGAACGTGAAGGGGTATTCTAGCCCCGTCCTGACGGGTGCATTCGGCACGACCGAGAGATTGGCCCTCATCCTCGGAGCGGATCCCAAGCTCTCCATGGTCGGACTGACAAAAGAGTGGGTGAACGCCTCTGTCAAGGATCTCATCCCGGCCCAAGAGGTCAAAGACGGCCCCATCTTTGAAAATGTGGTCGAGGCTGATAAGGTGGACACCTTTGCCTTTCCTTCACCAAGGTTTTACGAACTGGACGGCGGGCGCTACTTCGGTACCGCTGTGTTCATGGCCATCCAGGACCCTGACACGGGTAAGGTCAACCTCGGCACCTACCGCATGGGTATCCTGGATGACAAAACCGTGGGTGTCCAGATCCTCAGAGGAAAGACGGCCGATAGGATCCTGCAGAAATGGGGAAAGAAGGGCAAAAAGATGCCCGCATGCGCGATCATAGGCGGTGACCCCCTGCATATCTTTGCCGGGGCCGCTACCGTGCCCAATGCCAAGAGCGGATACGACGTGGTGGGATCTCTTCGCGGCGCCCCGGTTGAAATTGTGAAGTCCCAACTGAGTGGCCTGCCCATTCCGGCCGCGGCAGAAATCGTGCTGGAAGGTGAGATCGACGCCGAGCAGCTGAGAGAAGAGGGACCCTTCGGCGAATACACCGGCTACTACACGGAAGAGTTGATCAAGCCGATTCCCAAGCCCGCGCTCGAAGTCAAACGCGTCTACTATCGAAACAACCCCATCCTGTGGGAGACGAGTGTCGGCAGGCCCGTAGGCGACCAGCACATGCTCTATGCCTTTGTGCGAAACGCCAGCCTGTGGTCGGAACTGACCAGGTGGAATATGCCCGGCATCAAGTCCGTGTACACCATGCCGGAGGCGTCCGGCCGCTTCTGGGTCATCGTCTCCGTACAGCAGATGTATCCCGGTCACGCCGATCAGATAGCCGCGGCGGTCATCGCAAGCAATACGGGAACTTACGGAATCAAGGGCATCATTCTTGTTGACGACGACATCGACGCGGACGATCTGCCAAGGGTATGGTGGGCGCTCGGCACCCGATACAACCCGGACCGCGGCACACAGATTATCAAAAGAGGAAGGTCCACCCCGCTCGATCCGGCCCTCGGTGCGGACGAGAACAAGTTCATCACCTCACGCATCATCCTGGATGCGACCATACCTTTCGATTGGAAGATCAAGCCCACGGAAATCAAGCTTACGGAAAGCGTCATGGAAAAGGTGAAGGCCAGGTGGGCCGAATACGGCATAGACTAATAAGGAGGTCAGTATGGGCTTCGATAAGGATATAAAAGACGCACAGGAAAGGGCCAAAAAGCTCAAACTTTTTGCCCATGACGTTCATGGGATACTTACCCAGAACAATTTTTATTGTGACATCGAGGGACGTCGCAGATATGGCTTCTGGCATATGGACGGCTTCGGGGACCTCTCCCTGGTGGCCAATAAGATCCAAGTTGCCTTTTTGGACAGCACATCTGTGGACGAAGAGGGCCTGTTCCGGGCCAAGGAGTTGAAACTTGACAAGTTCTACTACAAAGTCACGAATAAGCTGGCCAAGCTGGAGGAACTCAAAAAGGAACTGGATATAGCCGATGAGAACATCGGTTATATGGGGTGCGAAGTCACGGATCTCCCGGCCATGAAGCGAGTCGGTTTCGCTGTGGCCACGGCGGACGCCATTGATGATGTCAAGGAGGTCGCACATTATATTACCACGGCCCCCGGAGGAAGAGGGGCCATGCGTGAGATCTGCGAATTCATTCTCAGGGCCATGGGACAATGGGAAACCTGGGTCGATATGGTCACCAAGAAGGGTTACAAGTAGCCGTTAAAGGAGGGGTGACATAATGGTAAGTATGGAAAATGCAATAGAAAAGGCAAAGCAAGTCAAGTTCGTCATCCTGGACATCCATGGGATCCTCACGGATAACACGCTTTATTATACGGATGAGGGGACGAAGTCGGAGTGTTTCTCCCTGGCGGATCGGCTGGGGTGTATGGCCCTGATGGAAGCGGGAATCGGCGTGTCCTTCCTGACCACCAAAATTTCCCGGGCGGATCAACAGGTCGGAAAGGTCTATACGGTCCCTGATGACAAGCTCTGGGGCACAGGCGCCAAGATGGGTAGGCTCGACGAATTTGAAAAGGAATCGGGTTACCAGGATCACGACTTCTGCTATGTTGGTGATGAGATGATCGACCTCGGCATCATGAAGCGGGTCGGTTTTGCCGTTGCGCCGGCCGACGGCGCGACAGAGGCCAAGGGTGTCGCCGATTTGATCACAAAGGCCAACGGCGGCAAGGGAGTCGTCAGAGAAACTGCGGAATTCATTCTCAAGGCCCAGGGAAAGTGGGATTCAGTGATACAAACACTGACGCAGTCATAGTGAAGTCCAAAAGCGGATAAGGAGGGTTGATACAGGAACCCTTTTCATGCTCCGGCCTGTAATAATCTATTTGAAAAAAAAGAGTGAACGCTTTCAGGTGCGCAACGGAAGAGAGCGCCGGGACAACCGGCGCATCTCCCAGCCGAGAGGATCGTACCGGTGTGGGAGTCAGATTCTCCGGATGCCTACCGTTTATATCAAAAAGGAGGTTTAGATGTCCTACTCATGTCCTAAAGACAACAGAGAATTTATCAAACTATTGGAAAAATCCGGGGACCTGGTCACGATTGAGCAGGAAGTGGATTGGGATCTCGAGTTAGGAGCGATTGTGCGAAGGGTTTGCGAGTTGAACCTGCATACCCCCTACTTCAAAAAAATTAAGGATTACCCTGGATTCGAGGCCCTTGGTGCACCTCTGGCCACCTACCGAAGGCTCGCCCTGGCCATGGGCATGGACGGCGAGTCCACCATTCCGCAGATTGCCGACGAATATGTCAGACGCACCACTTCCGATAAGGGCATCCCGCCGGTTATCCTGGACAAAAAGGATGCGCCCTGTAAAGAGAACATTCTTCTTGGGGATGACGCGAATCTGATGAACATTATGGGACCCATGGTTCACGACGGGGACGGGGGAAGATACCTGTGTACATGGCATTTTGTGGTGGCGCAGGATCCGGACGACAAGCACATCAACTGGGGGATGTATCGACAAATGGTCTTTGACGAAAAGACCATGGTCGGCCCCGTCCTCCCCTTCTCAGACATGGGAAAGATGTTCTACGGAAAGCACGTTCCCAGGAACGAGCCCATGCCTTTTGCCACGGTCATCGGTATTGATCCCCTCTCAGGCGTGGCGGCCAGTGCGCCCGCTTCCATTCCGGAAGATTTATTCGCCGGCATGTTGAGGGGCGAACCCATGGAACTGGTCAAATGCGAAACCTGCGATCTCCAGGTGCCTGCCCACGCTGAGGTCATTATCGAGGGCGAGGTCATCCCGAACATCATGATCGAAGAGGCCCCCTTTGGGGAATATACGGGGTACCGCACCTCTCCGAGGGAACCGAGGACGGTCTATCGCGTCAAGGCCATCACCCACAGAAACAACCCCATCATCACCGTTTCCAACATGGGCGTACCCACCGATGAGGGGCAACTTCTGAGGTCCTTTTCCCTGGGTCTCGAAATGCGTAGGCTTTTGGAAAGCCAGGGCATTCCCATAACAGGGGTCTTCATGCTTCCCGAGTCGACCCACCACCTGGTCGTGGTCGGCGTGAAACCCGCCTACAGTGGTATCGCTCAGCAGATCGCCGGTCTGATCTACGGCAGCAAACTGAGTCCATGGTTCCACATGACCATCGTAGTGGATGATGAGACGGACATCTACAGCAAGGAAGAAGTCATCCACGCCCTGTCCACAAAATGTCATCCGATCCGAGGGATTCATAAGTACGACAACGCACCCGGAACCCCGCTCAATCCTTATGCCTCTCCCGAGGAGCGCAAGATGAGCTTCGGGGCGAAGGTCCTTTTCGACTGCACCTTCCCTCTGAATTGGCCCAAATCCGACCTGCCCATTAAGGTCGCATTCAACACCGTATATCCCGAGCACATCCAGGAAAAGGTCCTGGCAAACTGGACGAGCTACGGTTTCAAATAAACAGGAGGAAAAATCCATGGCAAGAAAAGAATATGATACCTACGTGTTAGTCGATCCTGCGACGGTCCCCGAGGATCAGGAGATGGAAGTTATCCTCCGGGATCTGAACCCTGAGGACAGACGACACAAATATCGAAGCTTCTTCGCGAAAGTCAAGATCTCCAAGTCCGACAGCAAGTACCCGAATTTGCTCCAGGTCAGACTTGGCCGAGGCCAGCTTCAGGAAAAACGTTGGTCCGTCGAGGTTCTGCAGGTAGTGGATAAATTCGCGCAGGGAGCAGCTGCATGAGAGACGTGCGCGGTCTCAAGGAGTTTGTCCAGATACTGGAGGGCCAGGGAGAACTTCAGCGGATTAAGGAGCCCCTGGACCCCCGGTATGAGATTTCCAGTGTCCTGTCGGAGATTGGCCGAAGGGAGGGCCCTGCCCTCCTTTTCGAATCCGTCAAGGGGTGCAGTACGCCCCTTGTCGGCAATCTCCTGGGAACCAATAAGCGTATTGCCTTGGCGCTGGGAGTCCAGGAGGAGGATATTCGAGAGGGTCGACTCCCAAACATGGAAAGGAGAATCCCCCCGGTCCTCCTGGGTAAAAAATCCGAGAGAGAGCTTATAAGCTCGAAAAAGGACATCGATCTTCGGAGAATCATCCCGGCCCTGACCTATTATATCAAGGATTCCGGCCCCTACATCACTGCCGGGATCACCTCTGCCCGGGATCCCAGGGACGGGACCATGGGAAGGGGCCTGCATCGCATGGAAATGCGGGGCGAAAGTGAAATCGGTATTTCTCTGATCAATCCGCCTCTTTCAGATATCTATGCCTATCACCGGGGACAAGGCACCCGAATGGAAGTGGCCACCGCACTCGGTGTCGATCCTTCCATCCTCTTTGCCACCATACAAAACATACCCCGTGGAACCGATAAATTCGCCTTCGCCGGAGGGCTCATGGGTGAGGCGATCGCAACGAAAAAGGCCGAGACCGTGGACGTGGAGGTCCCTGCCTACGCCGAGATCATCATTGAAGGGATTATTGATCCCCGAGGTGAAGAAAATGACGGCACGCTTGGTGAGGCGAGCGGCTACTATATGGCGTTTTCAAGCAGTCCCACCATCCATGTGACTGCCGTCAGTTACCGAAAAAATCCTTGTTTTCAGGCCATCCTGCCCTGGAGTCTCGAAGTTGATCATCTTGTCTCCCTATTCCACGGGCTGGATTTCATTCCCAAGATGAAGAGGGATGTCCCCAATATCCTGGATGTCCACTTCGTACCGGGTACCTTCGGCTCTCACGTGGTCTTTTCCATTGACTCTGAAAACAAGGCGGATATCCGGAGGGCATTGACCCTGGCCCTCACCTTTACACGTACTAAAAAGGCGACGGCGGTCGACGCGGATGTCAACCCCCGGGATCATCTGGAGGTCGAATGGGCCATGGCCACGAGGTTTCAGGCCGACAGGGATCTCATCGTGATCCCGTCACTCCGTGGGCAGCCGATCGATCCCTCCACCGGACCGGGGTTCGCAACGTCGAAGGTGGGAATTGATGCCACTAAGCCGAATAAAGAAGCCTTTGAGAAGGTGGATTTCCCTGAGGACGTAAAAGATCGAATGTCCTCGCTGATCGCTGATATTGTGAAAGAGGGATGGAAATGAAAAGACTGGTTGTGGGCATTTCAGGTGCGACCGGCGCGATTTACGGTATCCGGCTCCTTGAGGTTTTGTCTCAATTGGACATTGAGAGCCATGTAGTCATTTCGGAGGCTGCGATCAGGACGATCCACATGGAAACCCCTTGGACGATAGAGGGGGTCAAGGCCCTGGCCCATACCTGGTATGACATACGGGACGTTGGGGCGGATATTGCGAGTGGATCCTTCATTTGCGAGGGCATGGTCGTGATCCCGTGCGCTATCAAGACCCTGTCCGGAATCGCCCATTCCTACAATGACAATCTCCTGCTCCGTGCCGCTGACGTGGCCTTGAAGGAAAAACGCAAGCTGGTTGTCGTTGTCAGGGAGACACCTCTGCATAAAGGCCACTTGAGCCTCATGTTGACCCTGGCGGATCTCGGTGCCACGATCCTTCCCCCCATCCCCGCCTTCTACTCACTCCCCAAGACGATTGATGATCTCATCAATCATTTGGTAGGCAAGGTCCTGGACATGTTCCACATCGAGCACCAGCTGTTCGCCCGGTGGGGCAGCGACAAACTGAAAAGCACGGTCACCGAAAAAGAGAAATCAAAATGCGCGGGGGTGACCGATCCCGCAACAGACCCCGGCAACAGAGGAAAGCTTTAAGGTATCAAGATATTCTCTCTTTGGAGATAAGGGACTGGATACCCCTGATAGGTCCCTTTTCTGCAATTAATTGTTCCAGGATCGCGAGAAAGGCCTTTGCAGAGGGTGAGAGGGGTTGATTTTTTAAATAGGCAATGTTGACCCCCAGGGTCATGGACTCCCCAAGGATCGGGCGGGTGACGAGTTTTTTCTGCTCGAGTTCTGCAACAACGGATCCCTTGACCAAAAAAGATATCCCATCCCCACGTTCAACAACCTGCATGATAAATTCAGCGTTGGAGGTTTCCATCAGGATTCTTGGTGACCTGTCGTGGCGTTTGAACAGGTCGTCGACCAACTTCCTTGTTACGGACCCGACTTCCTTCATGATAATAGGCTGTTGGGCGATCTCTTCGAATGTTACGACCTCTCTTTGGGCCAAAGGGTGATCCGGTGGAAAGAGCGGAATCAATTCTTCCTCACTGAAGGGGATGAATTCCACATCGGGTTCTTCTATGACCTTGGCAATAAGGGCCACCTCATTCTTTAGATCACAAATACTCTTGATCATTGCAGCGGAACTGCCCTCGTCCAGATGAATCTCAATGTGACAATACTTTTCATGAAATTTACGCACGAGACCGGGCATGATGTAACGGGCGTAGCTTTTGCTCGTGCCCAGGCGTAGCACCCCCCGCTTTAACGCCCTCAAATCTTCTATGACGTTTTCGACCTCCTTCTCCTGTTCAAAAATGGGTCGGATATAGTTGAAAATGGTCCTACCCTCGTCCGTCATCCGAATACCCCTGCCCCGTTTTTTGAACAGATTGAGGTCACAATATTCCCCGAAGGCCTTGACCTGTGCTGTGACGGCCGGCTGGCTGATAAGAAGTTCCTTTGCCGCTGACGTGAAACTGAGGTTTTTGGCAACGTGATAAAAGACCCTGACTTGGTTCAGATTCAACATATGATCCTCCGTCACCCGACATCGAGCATCCGGCTTGTCTTGGAGTCCCCTGTACGCCACGAGGGATTCTAATCCACCTTTATCAAAAGAGATTTCTGCAGAAAGGAATGGATTGGGGTCTGGAGTCAACCCGTCTCCCTTATCTGTAAATCTCTACAGATCCATAAAAATCCCTGATAAATACCATAAGAAAAATAAAGTTGACATCTCTTTTTCTTTAAACAAAATCTCACTCTTGTCCAAAATAGAATGTGCCGCTCCAAGCAGGGATCGGCATGTTCTCTCCGCTACGCTCCCTCCGCCATCCATGGCTCCGGTCGCTGCGGGATTTTGGCCCTTCATCTGTCCTGATTCAGGGCCAAAATACGCCCGCTCCGAGAAAATCCCGGTCCCTGCTTTCCGCTACCTGGGTTGGAACCTCAACGCGAAGATGACTGTTTTGCGTTCCCAACTGCCTGATTTAACACTATCCCGTGCAAAAAATTGACTCGTTTTGGACACTAATGACAAAATCTATTGTTTAAGAGAAACCATTCATTCCGGTCCCAGACGGGCACGCCCCTCTCTTTCTGCCTCCGATGCTTTTTTTCCATTCAAATGCCGCAGGAATGATAAAAAATGGACAAGGTCTTGGAAAACCAATTGAAAGGACGGATCAAACCCCTTTTCCGGCAGGGCAGAGGGGGTGACTGGGAACATACCCTCCGAGCGGTGGAGTATGGAAAGACGCTCTTGTGTCACGAGGCGGGCGAAAGTGAAGTGGTCATCCCAGCCCTGTATCTCCACGACATCGGGTGGAGTAAAGTGGACTTCCAGGATTTCACACAGACCCCTCCGGCGCGGAAAAACCGCACAATGAGCCTCTCTCTCCACATGGAGTATGGTGCCCGACTTGCAGAGGAATTTTGCGGGACCTTGATTACGACATTCCATTGATTGGGCGAATTGCCTCGATCATTGCCACACATGACGAAGCTGAAAAGGCCTTTTCCAGGAACGATCCTTCAACGACCCTCGTCGTTGAAGCCGACCGTCTTGATCGCTACGGTCCTGAGAGTCTCAGGCGTTTTTCCGCTATGAACAGTAAGAGCAATTCGACTTTAAAGAGGCGGCACCGGGAGGAAGCCTTTTCATATCTCAGGGAAGGGCTCGACCGGTGGTTCCGGACCACAACGGCCCGGATCATGGCCCTGCATCTTGCCAAGAGCACCGGATTGATTTCAGATTCAACCGATATTTTTAAAAAAAGGACCGTTCCTGACTTGAATAAAAAGGGCTCCTGCGCTCCTTAAGGACTGACCTTCGGCGTCTGCACCGAAAACCCCACTTCGATATGAACTAATCGCAGGGCCATGTCGTCCGTCAGGTGGGGGGATCAGACTGCACATTTTTGAGGGAGGGGATAAGTCGAGGTCTTGCTTCAGGATCGCAACCCATTGGAGCGCAACTTTTTCACTCCGGCTAAGACTTCTTCCTGAAAAGCGCCTCCAGAGCCTCCTTTGCGTCTCTGGTCCTGTTGAATCTACTGCTCTTACCACCACCCTTTGAGCCCCTTATCTGGAAAAAATCGCAAAAATTGGCTCTCTCCTTTTCAACAATACGCTCGGCGGAAACCTCCCTGCACTCGTTGTAGGCATTTTGATCATAGAACCTGCATTGTTTGCAGCATCGTAGGTCTCGATGGCAGTGTGGGCACGTGTCTTTTCTGCCCACTTTCCCCTCAATCTTCAAGACGCCGTGACAAAATGCACAATTCATATTCCTACTCCTCATCGGAAAACGTTTCTTAGTATAGCTTGGTATAGATGGATAATGCAGTTATACGTCCAAATCCAAACTGCGTTTCTCCACTCGCTCAATGCTTTTTTTGACAACCTCTCTGCGCGGGGCTAAAATGAAAATCTGAAAGGCGATAATGCGTACCCCCAAATACTACAAGATTCTGGACCACACAGCAGATCTTGCTATCAGGATTTTCGGCAAGGATCTGGTCGGCCTCTATGAAAACGCAGGGAACTCCCTGGTGCATCTCATGCTTTCAGGCAAATTCCCAGGCCGGGGCACACCCCTGCAAATCTCACTCTCAGCTCAGGATTTGCCCGATCTCATGGTCCGCTGGCTCAATGAAATACTCTATCTGATTGAAGGTGAAAGACTTGTTGTGACCGATCTGAAAGTCCGCTCCGTCACGCCCCGTCAAATTGAAGCAACGGTCAATACAGTGCCTTTCGATCCGGAAATTCATGAAGGACTCACCGAGATAAAAGCCGTTACCTATCATCAAATCGAAGTGGCGGAAAAAGGCAATCATTGGGAAGCCAGGGTCATCATGGACGTTTAAGGACAAAGAATGACGATTAAACTGCAAAAATTGGATGACTACCGTTGGCTTATTCCCAGGACCGGGAACATGCGCGTTCCAGGTCTCGTCTTTACAAATGAAAATCTCACGAAGAGCATCGAGCAGGATCAAAGCCTCCAGCAGGTGGTGAACGTCGCGACCCTGCCTGGAATTCGTCGGTACTCTCTTGCCATGCCTGACATCCATTGGGGATATGGTTTTCCAATCGGGGGAGTTGCAGCCTTCGATATGGAAGAAGGCATTATCTCCCCGGGAGGTGTCGGCTATGACATCAACTGCGGTTGCCGCCTCATGACGACCCAGCTCATGGCCAGCGAGATCCGGCCCTATCTCAAAACACTGGTTTCCGCCCTTTTTACCACGATTCCAACGGGCGTGGGTTCACGCGGGGGAATCCATCTCTCGGCGAAAGAAGAGGCCAAAGTGGCCGTTGAGGGCGCTGCCTGGGCTGTAAGACGGGGATTAGGTCTCCTCGAAGACCTCGAGAGGACTGAGGATCACGGCGCGATGGCGGGCGCGGATCCCTCCGTCCTGAGCGAAAGGGCCATCAAAAGGGGGCTCGATCAGCTGGGGACTCTGGGTTCGGGCAACCATTTCCTCGAAGTTCAAGTGGTTGAAAAGGTCTATGACCAGGAATTGGCCCGGGTCTTTCATTTATTTGAAGGTCAGGTCAGCGTTTTTCTCCACTCCGGCTCCCGAGGATTCGGGCATCAGATATGCGACGATTTTCTCAGGGAAATGGGCAGCAAGCTTTCCATCAAACTCCCGGAGCTGCCCGACAGGCAGCTCGCCTGTGCCCCTATTGCTTCGGAGCTCGGGCGTCGCTATTTGGCCGCTATGGCCTGTGCCGCCAATTATGCCTGGGCCAACCGACAGATCCTCATGCATTTAACCAGGGAAACCTTCCAAAGCGTATTTTCTCTCGCGCCGAAGGAACTTGACATGAAACTCCTCTATGACGTCTGCCACAACATCGCCAAGATCGAGCGACATCGCGTGGAAGGCGGGGAGACAAGACTTTGCGTACACCGAAAAGGTGCAACCCGTTCCTTACCGCCCGGACACCCCCATGTGCCGGAAATATATCGAACCGCAGGACAACCTGTCCTCATTCCTGGTGATATGGGCACCTATTCCTATGTTCTTGCAGGGTCCCAAGGGGCCATGGACAAAAGCTTTGGATCCAGTTGTCACGGCGCGGGCCGTCTATTGAGCCGTTCAAAAGCTATCAAGGTGGCCAAGGGACGGTCAATAAATCGGGAGCTGGAAGACAAAGGCATCTTTGTACAATCCAAGGGCAAAACAACTTTAAAGGAAGAAATCCCTGAGGCCTATAAGGACGTATCCCAAATCGTTGAAGTAGTCCACCAGGCTGGTCTCGCCAGGAAGGTGGCACGTCTCAGGCCGATGGGCGTAATCAAGGGATAGGATGCTCCGCCTTGATGGCATAACAATGAGCTTTCTGCTGCAAAACCGTATTACGCCCGGCATGGCTTCATAAGGCCTATTTATCAGCATGTTTTACGCCGGTCAATATAAAAATGGAGATCATATTGGAAACTTTTCTCAACAACGAAGTTGGTTCACTGGTCATGGCTGCTGGCAAGGGAAGCCGCATGAAAGGCTTCGAAGGGAATAAGACGCTGCTTCCGCTTGTTCCCGGTCCCACTCCCTTTGAGGGAGAACGCCCCATATTGCTCCACATCCTTTGCAATCTACCACCGGGTCCCAAGGCCCTGGTCGTGAATCACCGAAAACAGGACGTTATAGAGAGCACGCGGGATATGGAAATGCTTTATTACGAACAACCCGTTCTCAACGGAACCGGTGGCGCGTTGCTCGCTGCAAGGGCCTTTATTGAGTCTGAACCCATTGACCAAATCATCATTACCATGGGGGATGTACCTTTTGTTCTCAATATCACCTATATGAATCTTATCAACAGGTTAAAAGACTACGCTCTGGTCGTTCTTGGGTTCCGTCCCAGAGACAAAAAACAGTACGGTGCCTTGGAGCTCGAAGGAGATCTCGTAAAAAAGATCGTTGAATGGAAATATTGGAGCGCCTTCCCTGAAGAGGAACAGGCTCAGCTCGGTATCTGCAATTCGGGCATCTATGCCGCCCGGAGAAAAGAACTCACACGATACCTTGGCAGGCTTGAAAACATGCCGCACCGGATCAAAAAGGAACGGGATGGGCGGACGGTGGAAATTGAGGAGTTCTTTATCACGGATCTGGTGGAACTGATGCGGACGGATGGATTGAAGGTCGGCTATGTGGTGGCTGAAAACGAAAAAGAGGTCATGGGGTTGGACGATCTCCATTCCCTCCGGGCGGCCCAGGAATATTTCAAGGAATTAGAGAATCCAGGCACGGAGGAACCGGTATGCCGGGCAAAAATAAACGGCCTGTCGGGTGTCGTTCCGTTGTAATTCTTCTTAACCACAAGAATTCTCCGTTCGCCCTGCACCTGCAATCTGATGTGTATTTTCAGGAATGGCCCTATTGCTTCAAAACCGAGAAAATCGTGCCACATATTGAGATGCTTTGTTCTTGACACACAACATCTTTTGCTCTTATAGTCCCCCAAACGAACAGCATTCACGGAAGTGTCGCACCTGATTGCCTTGTGTTTCCGGGGTACGGGTGAACTTGAATATCGGATATCCGGACCTCCTGGTTAGGTGCAAAGTCTACGCTCCGCTTTTTGTATGTTTGAGTTCCGGCCCCAAGCCCTTTTGGTTCTATCCCCTCACCCCGCAGCAAAAAGAGGCATCCCGACTGGACAATACACCGCATGACTTCAAAGCTCACCAGTCGTGTCCGCTCATGCAAAATGCCGATGGGCCAATGCTGCTCCCTTTCATAGGATGGGGTCTGACCAATGAATACAAGATCTCTGGGTGAACGCATATGGTATAGAATGTGGCCGGTTCAAGTGCCGAAATGCCTTGACTATCCCAAGTGTTCCCTGGCCGATTTCCTTAGGGATACAGCATCCAGACATGCCTCAAGACCTGCCGTTGTCTTCCTTGACACCATCATAACCTATCGCCAGCTCTTGGAATTGGTGCAAAGGCTGGCCTCAGCACTGCACGCTCTCGGCCTGCGTAAGGGCGATACCTGCGCCCTCATGCTGCCCAATTCCATCCAGTACGTTGTGAGTTATTATGCGTGTCAGTTTTTGGGCGTAACCGTGACAGCGGTCAATCCGACCTACAAGGCCCTTGAAATTCAACATCAGCTCAAGGATTCCGGAACCAGAGCACTGATCGTCTTGGATGCCGTGTTCGAGGAGGCCGAAAAGGCCCTTTCAGGAACAGAGGTCAAACACATTATCGGAACGAATATCATCGATTTGTGCGGCTTTTCCTCCTTCAAACGTATCATGGGACGGTTACTGAAAAAGATACCATCAGGCAAATTGCCTAAATACGCCGTCAGGCTTGCGGACCTCATCAAGGCCGAACCCCAACCTCCCGGCGTGGAAATCGACCCGGAGAATGACACGGCGGTCCTGCAATACACCGGCGGCACAACGGGCCTGCCCAAAGGTGCCATGTTGACCCATCGCAATGTGGTGGCCAACGCCGCCCAGTGTGAGGCCATCCTTTGGCAACAAAAGCCCGGAATGTGTTTCATCGGGGTGCTGCCCCTGTTCCATTCCTACGCCATGACCGTTGTGATGAATACGGCAATCCGGATTGGGGGCTTTCAACTCCTTTTTCCCAGGCCTCCGGCCGATTTGGCCGATCTGTTTAGCGCTATCCAAAAATACAGCCCGGACGAAGGGTCCATCATGCCCGGGGTCGCCCTACTGTTCGACAAGATCAACAACCATCCAAGGGTGGGAGAATACGACCTGTCTTCTCTCATGATGGGCGTATCAGGGGCCGGTCCCCTACCCCTCCAGGTCCAGGACAAATTCGAGGAATTGACCGGGTCCATTATCATCGAGGGGTATGGGCTGTCGGAGGCCACACCGGTGACCCATGCCAATCCCCTGGACAAAGACCTGCGCAAGGTGGGGACGATAGGTCTTCCCCTGCCTGATACGGACATGAGGATCGTAGATCAGGAGACCGGGACCAAGGTCCTTTCCCCCATGCCCTTTTCTTTGGCCAAAACCGGCGGGCTCACGCCCGAACAGGCCCTTGAAGCCGATGCCTATACCGGAGAACTCGTGGTCAAGGGACCACAGGTCATGAAGGGGTACATGAACCGCCCACAAGAAACCGTCTCGGCGATTCGTGATGGTTGGCTCCACACGGGAGACATCGCATGTATCGATGCTGACGGCTTCACGACGATTCGTGATCGGGCCAAGGATATGATCAAATGCAAGGGATACGCCGTCTTTCCCGCCGAGGTGGAGGATCTCCTTCACCATCATCCGGACATCCAGAGTGCAGCCGTCATCGGGGTTCCCCATCCCAAGGTGGGCGAAGTGGCAAAGGCCTTTGTCGTGCTTGAGCCGGAAAGGCGGGGCAAAGTCAGTGCGGAAGAGATCCTTGACTGGGCCAGGGATAAGATTACAAGTTACAAGATCCCTGCCACGATCGAATTTCGCGAGCAACTTCCAACCAGCGTGGTCGGCAAGGTCCTCAGAAGGATTCTTAAGGAGGAAGACGAGGCCAAGGGACGGGGAAAAAGCTGATTTCCCTACCGGAAAATCGAAATCTGTACAGAACGCTCCCTTTTGTATCGTTCCATGGCCAGACGGATCAAACGGTCTATCAGCTCAGGATAGGGAATTCCGCTGCATTCCCATAACTTCGGGTACATACTGATCTTTGTAAATCCGGGGATCAAATTCAGTTCGTTGATGACAATCCCATAATCGTCTGAAAGGAAAAAGTCCGCCCTTGCCATCCCTTCGCAGCAGAGGGCCTTGAAGGCCTGAATCGCCAGCAGCTGCACTCGGTCAACGGTATCCTGCGGCAAATCGGCTGGAATTTTCAGGACAGCCCCGTTCCCATCAATGTACTTGGCATCATAGGAATAGAAGCCATATCTTTCAGAATCGGGGACGACCTCACCTGGAAGGCTGGCGATTGGATCTTCATTGCCAAGGACTGAGCATTCGATCTCACGCCCGGGAATGTATTGCTCCAGAAGGATCTTTCGGTCATATTCAAAGGCCGTATCAATGGCTGCGTCAAACTCTTCTCCCTTTGTCACCTTACCAACGCCCACAGACGAGCCGAGGTTTGCGGGCTTCACAAAGAAGGGCAAACCCAGGGCCTCTTTCGCCTGAGAAAAGAGCATAGATTTTCTGGTTGCATTCGTCATAATAAGGCATTTTGCGGTAGGCAGGCCTGCATCACTGAGCAGCCGTTTCGTGACGTCTTTGTCCATGCCGACGGCCGAACTGAGGACTCCCGCCCCGACAAAAGGGACGTCGATCATCTCAAAGAGGCCCTGGATGGTCCCGTCCTCACCAAAGGTCCCATGGAGAACCGGGAAAAAGACGTCGATCGGCCCGATCTCCCTGTTGCTCGACAGATCCAGCAATTTCTGCTCGTTCCCACCCGGGACCAGGGCGATCCTGGATTCGCTCGGGCGAAGGGATATCCGGCTCGGGTCATCGGGGTTTTCAAGAAAATCCAGGGAATCGTAGGTGTGCCATTTCCCTGTCTTGTCAAGGCCGATCAGGATCACATCGTACATGTGACGATCTATGGCTTCCACCACGCTCTTGGCAGACTGCAGGGAGACCTCATGTTCTGCGGACCTTCCCCCACACAAAATGCCCACTGTGATCTTATTTTCCATAATCAATATTCCTGTCCATTTTATACCCTATAGCACCCCGGGCGTACAATACCACAAGAAGGGTTACGAAGCTCTTTGCGACTTATTCAGCTCCGAAAGGCGTCTGCCGCCATCCGATTTATAGATGCCCTTTCGGTGGGGAGGCCGAGGGATTCACCATCGCCTCTACATCATGAGGTGAAATTTACGGGATCATTATTCACCGGGGGCGGAACTTACAGCCTCTACGGTGAATTCACTCAGGTTTTCTGGAAGATTATCGAAAACAACCATGATTGGGATTGAACTTCCCGGGCGGACATTTACATTCATTTCGTCTTTTCCGGATTTATTACTGAGAGCCTCATTGATCCGCCCCATATCCATATCCTGTAATTCTTGATCTGTGAGGGAGTTGCCGGCGTAAACCAAACTCTCCTTGACGAGTTCCTGCTTCGTGTCCATGAGAGACCCTCTTATGGAAATGAGACTCCTGGGCTGAGGATAGTCGTTCGTGATCATGCCCCTGATCACAAAGATTCGTCCCGCGACCTTGGATTCGACAAAATCACCCTTGACCGCCTTGAGGGTGAGACGACTTACCCCGATGTCTGTAATCTCTTGCCTGGCGGCAGGTTTCAGGAAGTTGAACCGATCGGGGATGAGTTCAGGCTTTAGAAAAGAAACCCCAAGCCCGACCAGAATCAGGACTACAATGATCAGCAGCATTACAGGCAGCACCCTTGAACGACTTGGTTTTTCCCTGGTGGATGAAGGAATTTCGGCTGCCCCTCCACCTTCCGTTCCGGTCGAAGTCTCGATCTCCTCTTCTTCCCCAGGAGATTCTCCTACAAACCCATTCGGTCCTTCGGACATCTCCGCCGATAGCGATCTATCACCTTCGGGGACCCTGTCATATGAAATTTCTTTGGCCAATACTCCTTCCATCGTCTCTTCAAATGAGTCTCCAAGATCAGGCCCATCTTCCGGTTCCTGAAACACATCCTCCTGTGCCTCGGATCCAGGGGGCGAATCCAGGGGTACGGTTTCCTGAAGTCCCTCGTCAAGATCGTCATAGGGCACTGCTTCCCCGGGAGACAAAGATTCCGACGGATAGGCGGTAAACACATGGCGACACAGTGAGCACCTGACTCTGGACCCTTCCTTCTTGAGAAGGCTTTCCTCCAGCTTAAACTTTGATTCGCATTTTTCGCATACGACAATCATTCGGCCGTCCTCCTGTTCGAGAGGTCCCTTTTATCTCAGCGCATAAATATCCGGAAGATACCTGTATTGCTCGTCAAAATCAAGCCCGTACCCGATCAGAAACCCTTCGTGAACGTGAAACCCGCGATAATCGATAATGACATCCTCTTCGCGCCGCTCCATCTTGTCGATCAGGGCACAAACCTTAATGGATTCCGGAGACTTCTCCTCCAAATTTTTGACAATTTTTTTCAGTGTCAAACCCGTATCCACGATGTCCTCAACCACGATAACGTGTTTCCCCTTCAGGGAAACCTCGACATCCTTTGTCAGGGTAACGGAACCACTTGACTTCACCTCCGAGCCATAACTTGCAGCCCTGATAAAGTCGATCTTGGATGGGATAGTCAGCGCCATGACCAGATCGGAAAAAAAAAACACCGCCCCATTCAAAACACCGACCATTACGGGCTCTTTGTCCGCATACTCTGAAGATATTTGACGGGCGAGTTCTTTCACCCTTGCAAGAATCTCTTCGCGTGAAAACAGCAGTTGTCTTTCCACCTCGCACACCTTTCGCCGTGTTTCAGTTGTTTTGCCCCCTATTTTAAATATTCCAGTGGGTGGTCACCGCGCAAATTACGCCGTTCTTCAAAAGGGCTCACCGCATGGGATCGTTATTCGGTGACCTGTCGACCCGACAAAAAAATGAGCGGGCCGCTTCTTTTTGTTTAGACGTAAGATATTGAATTTCTATCGGTGCGTCAACAGGATAAATCCATCAAAAGGCCCGGGTTGCCGTTCTTTCATGCGCATCCTGTTCAAGCCGGTTTTTCATGCAACGTCGAGGGCATGACAAGATCACCTTTTTGCAAGGGTTAAGGATCAGGGAGGCGGGAGCTGCTCCTCAGGCAGGAAAGGCAACAACTCTTGTTTTCTGAAAACAAGGGCGGAACAGGATGCGATGAGGGTGCCCTTGGCGTCCCTCACCTTGATTTCATAGGTGGCTGTTCTTCTTGATCGATGTATCTCGAAAGACTCGGCCCGGAGGACGCTGTTCAGTTCCGGGGCCTGATGGTAGGTCACACTCATATTGAGGGCCACAGCCACGTTTCCATGAGAATTGGACGAGATTTCAAAGGCCTCGTCGATGAGTGAAAAAATGGCCCCTCCATGGGTCATGCCGAGCAAATTCAGATTATCCTGTCGGGGCTCCATTTCTACGAGGGCATAACCGGTATCCACCTCAAGGAGTCGTATGCCCATCTTGCACGCATAGGGCTCATTCTCTACGCGTCGCCTGAATGCGATCCATTTCTCTTCCATGTCACTCGCGGCTCCGTGAATTTTTCTGCATGTGGCAGGAGTTCAAACCCTTTTGTCATGCATAACGGCCCACTCAATAACAAGGTCCTTCGTTTTCATAAAGAGGGGGTCTCGGTTGGTTGCGTCGGTAGGGAGGTCTCCATTTCACACGCCTCCTGCATGGGAACAGATGGGAAAAAGACCCTGAAAAGGCTTCGCCCCGAATCATAGCAGTCTTCCGCTGTATGGCAATGGGGGCAGTTGGAAATTTTTCCGGGGCAAATATCACTTTCCCCAGGAATATAGCGGCATCTTTGCGATTTCATAGTAAGGCTGAAATGGAAACGCTCGGCAAAAATCTTCATTCGGAGAAGATCCGCACCCCTACCTCCGGCATTGAAATCAAAAGGCCTTCTGGAGGAGTAATCCAAGGTATCCTGTGTGGAAAAAAAGCCTTCAAAAATGCGCCTCTGGGATTCTTCGGTGATTCCAACGCCGAAATCATAAACCATCAATTCCGCCCCTTTGCCGCGCTGCCTGACGACAATCTCGATCTTTCCCTCGTCAGGCGTTGCCTCCACCGCATTTTTTATCAGGCCGTCAACGATCTTCCCCAATACATCTTCAGGGATGCAAATCTCAGGACTTTTGTATAACTTGCTGATCACCGTCACATCTCGATGCGAAAATTTCCTTTTTAAGGCCTTGAGTCTGTTACCGACAAAGACATCCAGAGGGATTTTCGAGAACTCCGTCTTCTTGGGTCCGAAGACCTCTTCAATGCGCCGCCTCACCCTCTCAACAAGCGGACCCTCTCCCACTTCATCGGCCACAAGGGTCTCCAATTCGTCTTTACATTCTTCCAAAAGCAGGGTAAGGAGATCGTAGGTCTTATAATGCCTTTGCTGAATGATATCTTCTACCTGCATCTGAATTTCAAGGATACGTTCCAGATTTCTTTGTGACCTCTCAATTGTGGGCATCCATGTTTCTTCGGGCAGTCCCAGCGCGACCATTCTCTTTTTCAGTACATTCACAGAGGCCAAGAGGACTGAGACCGGGGTCTTTAACTCATGGGACAGATGATTGATGACCTTGTCCTTTGCCCGATTCAGGATGGCCACTTCTTCGTAGGCCTTGCTGGCCTCCTTGGCGTACCTCGCATTCTCCACTGAGAGTGCCACCGTACTCGCAATCATACTTAATCGCACGATGTCTTTGCTGTCAAAGGCACCCTCTCTCTTGTTGAGCGCCATGATAACTCCGGTCATTCGCTCTCTGGCACTCAGAGGAACCGCAATCATATTGTCTGCATGGAGCCCAAGCCGCTCGTCAACCGCCCTATTGAAAATCGGCTCCTTTGAGGTATCGGGCACAATTATGGGTTCCCCCGTCTGAATGACCTTTCCGGTCACCCCGGAGTCGGCCGGATACCGAATCTCCCGCGCCCTCTTTTGTGTGGCCTGATCGTCGTAGGCCCCGGCCAAAAAAAAGAGCTCCTTATTATCCTTGTCAAGGAGAATAACGCTGGCACCATCCACGTTGAGAAAGCGCTTTATCTCACCCGCAATGTAGTTGAGGAGATCCTCCAATTTACGGTACTTCGGGAGGGCGCGGCTGATGGAGGCGAGGCTCTCCCTGATCTGATAGTCCTTGCTGACTTCCTTGGCGTACCTGGCATTCTCCACTGAGAGCGCCACCGTACTCGCAATCATACTTAACCGTTCTATGTCTTTGCTGTCAAAGACACCTTCTCTCTTGTTGAGCGCCATGATAACTCCGGTCATTCGCTCTCTGGCACTCAGAGGAACCGCAATCATATTGTCTGCATGGAGCCCAAGCCGCTCGTCAACCGCCCTATTGAAAATCGGCTCCTTTGAGGTATCGGGCACAATTATGGGTTCCCCCGTCTGAATGACCTTTCCGGTCACCCCGGAGTCGGCCGGATACCGAATCTCCCGCGCCCTCTTTTGTGTGGCCTGATCGTCGTAGGCCCCGGCGAAAAAGAAGAGTTCCTTATTCTCCTCGTCAAGGAGAATAACGCTGGCACCATCCACGTTGAGAAAGCGCTTTATCTCACTCGCAATGTAGTTGAGGAGATCCTCCAATTCACGGTACTTCGGGAGGGCGCGGCTGATGGAGGCGAGGCTCTCCCTGATCCGAGAGGCACGTTTCTCGTCTGTGATGTCACGAAGGATGACAATTTCGCCTGTGGGAGCGGCATTATCCTCAAAATAGAGTGATGCCTTGAGCAGCACATCAAGCACATGCCCATCCTTGGTCAGTCTTTTGGTCTCATAGTGGGCTGTAATGTTGGTCTCAAAAAGCTTTCTGATTTGTTCGCTTGTTTCCTGTTCCAGACCAGGCGGCACATAGGGGATCTTTTTGCCCTTCAGTTCTTCCATGGTCCAGCCGAATGTTTCCGTGAAAGCCTGATTGAGATAGGACAATTTACCATCCGGTTCAAAGACCGCCATGGGATAGGGGACAAATTCCAGGACCGTAAGGTACCTCTTTTCCGCAACCCGGCTCTCTTCATATCGACACTTATAACGCCGTATTAATTCAAGCATTTCCTTCTGGGCCTTGAACTTTTCAGTAATGTCCCTGGCCGTGCCACGGAAGCCGATCTTTTCCCCTTTACTGTCGGCAACCGGCTGGGCCGATAGTTCGATGACCCGGGAGCGGCCCTCTTTGTCAAAAATTTCCCAGACAATATCTGAAAGGCCTTTATTGGTGCGGGAAATCAAGGCAAAAAGATCGAAAGCGGCTTTGGCATGCTCTTCACCCATGAATTTACGGAGATTCTGCGACTGAATTTCTTCCGGAGGATATCCGAAGACTTTGCAGAGGGAATTATTGAAATAGAGAAAATTACCATCAATATCCAGTTCATAAATGCCTTCATCGATATTTTCCAGGAGTACCCGGTACCGTCTTTCATTAGGAAAAACAACTGCCTTATTCATGGGAGGGTCCCTTTTGATGGCGATTGATCAAATCAACAATTTTTGCTGGGGAACATGCGAGGGCTGGACTTGCCGGCACGCATCTTCCTCCGGTCGAGAGTGCGCAGAGTGATATTTTGACAACTATTTTAAAATAAAATCAATTATACTGTCATTACAAATCCCTCTTGCCGTGGGTCGAAAATGATATTCTATAAACAGGAGTCGAAAGCGGGGTTCCATACCGAGATCAATGTCGTGTCATTGACCGTCTTTTTACCCGGTGCCCATTTTCCGAGGACGTCAGGCCGACGGACAATAATATCCTGTGCATGTAAACCTTATTGTGAGATCAAGCAGGAATTGACCCCTCGGCTCCATCGTGCTATCTACCCTGAAGATCGTTTCTTCCAGGTATGCACGACTCCGAGTGGAACAGCCGGACATCAGTCAACACCCTAATGTCTTGTTTCCTCATGTTTTTTACTGGGATCTGATATTTTCCGGCCCCAAGCATGGATCTGAAAAGGGGCCATTTTCGGATGACCCCGATGAACAAATCAAAAAAAATGTTTAACTGATTGAAAAAATGGACGATAGATATAATGAGGTTGTAGAAATCTTTGGTGATGGCGCCTGTAGCGGGAATCCGGGACCGGGCGGGTACGGGGCGGTTCTGATATTCAGGAATGTGAGAAAAGAGATCTCCGGCTGCGCCCGCGATACCACGAATAACCGAATGGAAATGACCGCTGTCATTGAGGCCTTGAGGCTGATAAAGCGTCCTTCGAGAATAAGGATAACCACTGATTCGAATTACCTGGTCAAGGGGATGACAGAATGGCTCCCCGGTTGGATTAAGAGAGGCTGGCAAAATTCCCAAAAAAAACCCGTCTTGAATCGGGACCTTTGGGAAACGCTCCTGAGGCTTTCCCGGGGCCATGAGATTGAGTGGAGATGGATTAAAGGGCACGCCGGACACAAAGAAAACGAACGGTGCGATGAACTGGCCAGAATGGCTATGAGACAATGTATCAGCGGATGATAAACGGAATTTTTCATGGGACTATCGATCGTGCCAAGACTGGATTAAGCTGGTCATCACTTTAAAAGTCAATGCACTTGATAAATCTTTAAAACAACGTTGTTTTAATTCTAAATAAATATTATTCTTATTTGATTTTTAATTTTCAAGACATCCAAATTTTGGAGTTTAACATGAAATGTCCTAAGTGTGGTTATATCAGCTTCGATCACAATCTCTCCTGTCCCAAGTGCAACAAAGACATCTCCATCGAGCAGGCCAGGCTCAATATCCCCGCCTTTATGCCGAACCCTCTTTTTCTCCTTGGTCTTTTGACAGGTGAATCCGAAAAGGCCCATGCCGGCTTCGGAGTGGACACATCGTCTTTTTTGGGGGATACGGGCCAGGACGATATTTTGGGTTTGAGTGAATCACTGCTTGATGAAACAGACGATTTCAGCTTTGATGAGTCTCAAGAAACCGAAATCATCATTCAAGAGGACGTCTCCGGCGAAGCGGAAGAATCCAAACCAGATTTTGACAGCCGGGGTGAAACGGTGCTGTTTGATGAATCGCCTTTGGATGCTCTTGACGAAGACGCACAGGACGGGGAACCGCCCCTTGAAGAGGACGAATTTTCTCTGGATTTTGAGGACCTTTCCAGTGCGCCCCCTGAAACAGCGCAAACCGCTTCCCCGGTTGAGCAGGCTGAGATCGGCGGTGAAGACCTCACGCTGGGCCTGAACAAGGTTAGCGAAGATGACGTCACGCTTGGAGGTTTATACGAATCAGAGGCTGATCTTGAGCTAGGGGATCTCGAAATGGAATTCAGGGATTCCGAGGAGATCCGACAATCTGATTTCGAGCTCGATGATGAGGACGATGCCCGTGAAGAGGGGGCAAATGTTAAGGACGAAGAACTCCAGCCTGACGAGATATCCCTGGAAGAAGCGCACGAATTCCAGGATATGGAGGCTTCTGAAGAGGCAAAAGAAGAATCAGGAGATAAAATTGACGTAGAGGCCCTCGAGGGACTCGACCTCAAATTCCAGGACTCGAAGGAGGCCTTTGAGAAAGGTGAGGACGAAATCAATCTGAAAGACCTGAAGGTGAACGCTACCGGCGAGTTGGAGATCGGGTCTCAGGAAGAGATTTTCTCTGAAGAGGCGGCCGTCGAATCGATTCAGGAATCTGAAGACTCTTTTGATTTGGAAAGCATCAATGGAAAAGGACCGTTCTATGATCCTGGACAGGCTGAACCTGAGGACTTTGACATAGAGAATACCCTTCTCGAATTGGACGATATCCCCCTTTCCGAGGAGTCCGTCACCCAATTTCCCAATCATGGGGAGAGCGAAATGTCATTTGATCTTGAAGACTTGGATCTTGACCTTGATTTGGAGGATGACCCTGATAATAATTTGAGATAAGATAAATTTTCATCTTGACCTGTCTCACTCAAGACGCTATTATACGTTCCTCGTGCCGAGATAGCTCAGTCGGTAGAGCAGGGGACTGAAAATCCCCGTGTCCCCAGTTCAATTCTGGGTCTCGGCATCTGAATTTAAAAATAATTTAAAAGGGTTACGGTTCTAAATCGTAGCCCTTTTATTTTGCTCTAGATGATTATGTAAGCACTATGTAAGCAGGAGAAATATTTTCGGCATCCGTGAAATAGCCATAAAAAAGCCCCGGCCAACCGGAACACGGTCCCCGGTTTTCGGTGATCGGCCTCGGCCGTGAACTTTTTTGTTGAGCATAGGCAAAAATTGAGTTACGAAAAAAATGATTTAATTCCTCTTATCACCTACGGAAGCCCCCTACCCCCTACCAACTCAATTAAGATAAAGTTGCCAGGGGGTTTCCTTTTACCCTATGACAGCTTGGGAATTCACTAATCTAACATTTTACTCAACCACTACATTCTGAGGATGATCATCGCTAACGCTTCACAGAAAGAGGGGCCGACTCCAACCTTCTGCAGTATCGCGATCATCTTGGCCCCCTTTCTAGCCCCCTTTATCCGAATACGACAAAAGGCCACGATGGTCTGTGAACTGTCGGATAAAGGCCTGAGCAAACAATCGCGCACTGTGCACTGGCAATCCCGAACGAAGACCTGTACCGCAAAGCTTTTTCGGCTGCAGACCTCAACAAACCTACACAGAAAGAAGAAATCACCATGAATGAAACACCGGATCTGGTTTTATTCAACGCCCAGATCATCACAGTCGACAAGGCCTTTAGTGTCAAAGAGACTGTGGCACTGAAGGAGGGCAGGATTGTTTTTGTGGGCAGCAATTCCGACCTCAAGAACCAGTTTTCCCCTGCCCGTCGGGAGATGGATCTGAAGGGTCTTACGGTCATCCCGGGGGTCATCGACTCCCACGTTCATGTGATAGGGATCGGTCTCGAAAGACAGAAGGTCTCCCTGGCCGAGGCAGAATCAATTTCCGATGTGCTGGATATTTTGGAAAAGGAATGCCGGAGGCTCGGTCCAGAGGCCTGGGTGGTCACGAGTCAGGTGGATTTCGTCCCTTCCCATCTCAGGGAAAAGAGATTGCCCAACAGGTGGGAACTGGACAGCATTTCCGATAAGAACCCGATCATGGTGACCCGTGGGGAGCATTTCAGCGTGGTCAACAGCTATGCCCTTGGACTGGCAGGGATCGACAGGGATTCGGTCCCTGTTGAGGGTGGGACCATCATGAAAGATCCCGAGACCGGGGAACCCACGGGATGGCTGGGAGATACCACCCTTAATCAGGTCAGAAAACTCATTCCCCCCATGACCCACGCTGAACGCGTGGCTGCCCTTAAGGCGGCCATGGTTGAATTGAATGGGCTGGGGATCACCAGCGTCATTGAGGCGAGTGCAGATCGGGATGATCCCGGCTTCCGGGCCTACAGGGAACTCTGGACCCAGGGAGAGCTGACCATCAGGACCCGTATGCTGGTAGGTTCACCGGGCCGGCCGGTCCCCATGGAGGATTTGGAGAAAGGCCCTTTGGAGGTTTCCAGGGCCCGGGGCTTGGGGGACAACGGGGATGACATGCTCAGGTTATGGGGGGCCAAGCTCCTCGTGGACGGAGGCATAGAGACGGCCTTTCTGCGAGAGCCCTATATGATCATTCCTGGGGAGCAGGAGGACCTTGATTATCGGGGGAGGCTCATGATGTCGAGGGACCGATTAATAGAGCTCTGCCTGCTGGCCGCCCGAAAGGGTTGGCGGCTGGGGATCCATACGGTCGGGGATGCGGCGCTGGATGCTGTGCTGGAGGCTTTTGAGCGGGCGGACCGGGAATATACCATCCGGGGCAGACGCTGGTCCGTGATGCACGGTTTTCTGGTTTGCCCCGAACACTTTGAAATCATGCGCAGGCTGGGCATCACTGTCGCCTGCCAGTTCTCACACTCCTATACAAAGGGCGATGCCATGGTCAAGTGGTGGGGCCCTGAAAGGGCCTCCCGGGCCAATCCGGTCAAAGAATATATACAGGAGGGCATCCCAGTGGGCGGTGGGTCCGACGGAAAATCCGCTGAGTGGCGCACCCCTATCCTTTTCTGGATTGATCTGACAAGGCAGACCCAGTTGTCAGGGGTGCTGGGGCCGGACCTGGTCCTCACGCGGGAGGAGATGCTGCGACACCATACGATCGACGCCGCGTACATCCTGGGCGAGGAGGAGGCCTTGGGGTCAATCGAACGGGGCAAAAAGGCCGATCTTACGGTACTTTCAAAGGATATTCTGGCCTGCCCAATCGACGAGATCAAAGACATGGAGGTCCTTATGACCGTGGTGGACGGGAAGGTTGTCTATGAAGAAAGGGGCGATGACAGGCTTTCAGCATGAAGGTCCTTCCCTTTGAAGGTCACCGATACTTCATGCCTGGATAAATGGTGTAGGCGAGGGCCAACCTCAATAAAATGTTTTGGATGATCCAATGCGAAAAAGGGGAAAGCCCATGACCATGGGTAGCATTACAGAAAAACAATCGTGTCCGTAATTGCACATTTCAAGCCAAAACAGCTTCTATCGGCGTATCACTCGACCACGAAGATT